>LJUC01000227.1 GCA_001303695.1 Phycisphaerae bacterium SM23_30 | reverse complement strand
GAACAATTATGGGATCAACCTGGAAAATTACGGGGTGGCGCCGGATGTGTTTGTGGAGAATACGCCTGAGGATGAATTGAACGGCTATGACCGTGAGTTAAAGGCGGCTATTGATGAGGTATTGCGTATGCTCAAAGAAGCAACCGGCAAGTGATTACGAACGCAGGTAGCGTTATGAAATATTGTGGTAAATGTAACAGGAAAAAGGAGACAGGTATGAGCAAAAAGAGAATGTTGTTGGCATGGATTAGTTTAGTATTTTGCCTGACGGCCTATAGCGGCGTTCAGGCGCAGGTTCAACCGGCCCCCGAAGGACAAGACAAGTACTGGCGGGTTCCGGGGTACCGTCATGGGCCGAGTTTTTTCCCACGCAATTTTTTGGTGGAGACGACGCCTCTGGTGGAAGGGGAATGGGATTTTAAGCACTATCATACCAATACGGAAATGGTGTGGTGGTACAAGAAATGGGAAAAGGAGTACCCCGATCTGGTGGACGTTTATGTGGCGGCGCAGAGTTTTGGAGGTCTGGATATTTATCAAGTAACGTTGACGAATAAGAAGACGGGGCCGGCGACGGACAAGCCGGCGATGTTTCTGGACGGCAACCGTCACGCGGGAGAAGTAACGGCGGCGGAATCGCCTTTTTGGATGCTGCATCATATGCTGACCAACTACGGCAAGGACGCGGAGATTACGCGTTTGGTGGATAATTTTGCTTTTTATTTTCGCTGCAAAAACAATCCCGACGGCAGTATGTTATATCTGGAAACCGCTCAGACGCTGCGGAGCACGATACGGCCTTATGACAACGACCGTGACGGATTGCTGGATGAGGACCCGGCGGAAGATCTGGACGGCGACGGATTCATTCGTCAAATGCGGGTGAAGGTGCCGAAGGGTGAGGGTAATTATGTAATCGACGAGCGCGATTCCAAAGGGCGCCTGATGAAAAGGGCCCCGGAAGGAGAAGGCGATTACATTGTGGTGACCGAAGGAATAGACAACGACAAAGACGGCCGGGTCAATGAAGACGGTATTGGCGGCCTCGATTTACACCGGAATTATCCGGAGAACTGGCGGCCCATGGCAGAGATGACCGGCCGGGGATTTACCCAAGGCGGGGCGGGGGCGTTTCCGCTGTCGGAGCCGGAGACGCGAACCCTGGTAGTATTTCTGTTGGAGAATCCGCACATATCGATTATGAACACCCATGGACACGACGGTGCCGATGCATCTGCGGCCGCCCTCCACCTCGCCGAGCGAGGAACGGATGTTTCCGGAGGATCTGGCATTGTACAAGCACTTCGATGAAGAAGGTAAAAAGATCACCGGCTACGCCCGGGCGGGGGACGTTTATAATGATTACGGTAGAGGAAGTCCCCTGTTCGGACACAGTCCGGATTTTGGGTATTGGTACTATGGAGCAATCTGGTACGGGGACGAGTTGTGGAACGGGGGTCGTTATACGGAGGATTACGACGGCGACGGGACGTCGGATGAATGGGACCGTCTGCAATACCACGATAATGAGCTGGAGGTATGCCGATTCAAAGACTGGACGAAGATCTTTCATCCGGAATACGGCGAGGCGGAAGTGGGGGGCTGGAATCCGAAGTTCTGGAGTCAAAACCCCCCCCCGGAGCTGCTGGAGGAATGGGCGGAAAAAGAGGCCCGTTTCAATTTGATGCTGGCCGGCAGCCTGCCTCAGGTGGTCATCCATGAGCCGAAGATTTATGTGAGCGAAAATGAGTATTTGATTGAAGTTGAAGTCGAAAACCAGGGATTCCTGCCGACCGCCCTGAAACAGGCCCAGTTGGTTAAGATAGTGCGTCCCGATACGGTGATGCTGGAATTTCCGGAAGGGTTGCTTCCCAGAGGCATGGGCGGTTTCGGCCGCGGCATGGGCCGCGGCATAAGAGGCATGGGGACGGGCCGCGGTCGAGGTCGAGCTATAGAAGAGCAAGTCAGGCAAAGGGAAAGAGAACCGTCCAAAGTGGAAATCCTGGAACCGCAAAATCGGCAACCCTCAGTCACTATTGATCGGCTCGAAGGTTATGAGAAGAAGACAGTAACTTTCAAGGTGCGCCTGAATGAGATTGAAGGCACCGAAGCCACCCTCCGGTACCGCTCGACGCGCGGCGGCGTTATAACCAAGGAAATATTTATTGGTAACAAATAACGGTGAAATAAAAGCATTCTCCGGCAGCAGGATGAGAATGACCGCGGGTCAACTTATCCTGCTGCTGATTTTGCTGATGGGGCTAATTACAAGGCTTTACCAACTGGGCGAAGAGAGTCTGTGGCATGATGAAGGGGTATCGGTGAGGATTGCGCAAACGGAGAGCACCTTAGAGATACTGAACCCCGGTCAGCTGGATGATAATCCGCCTTTTTATTATTTGATCCTGCATGGGTGGGTGAAGGTTTTTGGGGCTTCAGAATTTTCGGTTCGATTTCCTTCTTTAATATTCAGCGTGGTTACCGTTTTTTTTCTTTATAAGCTGGCGTTTTTGCTGTACGAGGAAAAGACGGCGCTGGGGGCGGCGGGGCTTTTGTGTCTGTCGGGCTATCATGTTTATTACGCCCAGGAAGCCCGTGGTTATACATTGATGGCACTGGAGTCGGTTATCTCGATGTATTTTTTTGTTAAGTTAAATGCCAAAAGCAACCGGGCCAATGGGATCGGTTATGTAATATCCAGTACGCTGTTGCTTTACACGCATTCTTACAGTCTGTTTGTGATTCTGGGGCAAAATTTATATCTGAGCGGGCTGGCTATTTTTTCGCCGCTCAGCAGGCGCATAAGATGGAAGAACTGGCTTTTGCTGCAAGGGGGGTTGGTGATTTTGTTTGTTCCCTGGCTGAGAGTGTTGCTGGGGAAAATCATCCGCATTCAAACGACGGGATTGCTATGGGCGCCGTCGATACTGGATGTGCCCGGGGCGTTTAAGACATTTTCGGGGGATTCGGCCTGGATGGGGGTGTTTTTTATTCTGCTGGCCGGCGGCGCTTTAATATGGTTTAAACAGAACGGGGCCGGAAAGGGAGAGGCCGGGCAAATGAGATCGGGAAAAACAATTTATCGCCATATTGGTTTTTCTCATTTAGAGCAAGGGGGATTACTTTGGTGCTGGCTGGGGGTGCTGATAATTTTGCCCTATGTTATCTCGCTAGTTTCGACGCCAATTATGCAAAGCAGGTACCTGATCGCGGCATCACCGGCATTTTATATTCTGGTTTCGCGGGGTATTTTTAACCTTAACCGAAAGTTGTTGATTTTTTTGACGGCGGGGGTCGTTCTGGGATTTTATCCGGGGGAGATATATCGGAATTATAACCGGACGAACAAAGAAGCCTGGCGGGAAGCAGTAGGCAGGCTGGAAAATGAGGCGGAAGCGGGTGACGCGGTTCTTGTTAACGCAAATTATTGCCTGGGCAATATTTATAATTACTATGGGCGGAGAACGGATCTCGATAAAAATCCTTTTCCGAAGGAAGGTAAAGAAATTAGTGAAGAAAACATCCGCCATTTAACTGCTATTGCTGAGAAGTATGATCGTATCTGGCTAGTTTTGTCGCATGAGAGTAAAAATATTGATTTATTAACCGAGAGTTTGATCCGAACTCATCAACTCGCGGAACATTGGATATTTTATCGTATTAAAATTTATCTCTTTAAAAAGGTTCCTGCAAAATTCAAGTTAGGCATACTTGGAAAAGGAAAAATTGGTTTTTCATTTTTTCTTTTCAAACTGTAAGTTATTATACGCCAGGTTGTTACGGAATTATTTAAGGAAATCAGGAGACCGCTTTTCTTAAATAATACATGCCTAACTTTAATTTTGCAGGAGTCATTTTTGATTAAGATAAAGGAGGGCGTGAGAAGTGAGCGGACAGATAGAAGATACGGGAAGCGCCGGCCGGGCCATCATCACCTTTTCCCGGGGTTGGCAGACGCTGGTGGCCACGCGCAGCCTCGGGCGGCGGGGCGTGGAGGTTGTCACCGCAGATGAGTACGCCATGACGGCGGCTTCATTCTCGCGCTACAGCGTCGCCGAATTTCGCTATCCAAATCCCACCAAGGAAACTCAGGCGTTTCTTGAGGTGCTGGAAAAAGCGATCCTGGAATATAAACCTGAGGATGAGGCGACGCCGTACGTCTTGATGCCCATTCATAAGGAAACCTACCTTATCGCCCGCCATCGAGAACGCTTTGAACCGCACATCCGCGTTCCCGTCCCGCAGATCGAACATATCGAACAAGTACATAACAAAGGAACGCTCGCCGCTTATGCCATGGAGCGCCAACTGCCCATTCCTAAAACGTGGATTCCGAAAGATCCGGCGGATTTTGAGTCAATCGCTTCTCAGGTGGAGCTGCCCGCCTTTGTGAAATTGCGGGAAGCGGCTTCGGGCGTCGGCATTCGAAAAGTTAAAACGCGCGATGATTTGAAGTCCACTTTTGCAGAATTCGTGGGGCATTTTAAGCTCAAAGAAAGCGATTTCCCCATCATTCAACAGGCGGTTCCCGGAGACGATTACTGCGTGACCGCCCTTTTTGACCACGGCAAGATGGCGGCGTCCATGACGTACCGCGGGCTGCGGGCCTTCCCTGCCGAGCGCGGAGCGACGGTTATGCGCCAGACCGTGAAAGCGCCGGAAATGGAAAAAATCGCTGCCGAGCTTTTAGGCCCCCTTGGCTGGCACGGCGTGGCGGAACTGGATTTTCGCTGGGAAGGCACCCCCGAGGCGCAGCCGCAACTTATTGAAGTCAATCCCCGCTTTTTTGGCGGCCTCATACAATCGGTTGAATCAGGATGGGATTATCCATGGCTGCTCTTTGAGCTGGCGGCGCAAGGACATGGACATATCGATCCGGTAAAGGAAACCCGGACTGATATTCGAACCGAAACACCGGTTTTGGCCTTTCTGGCCACCCTGCAGGAGATCGCCGACAACGAGCGCGGCATGAAAGCCCTGGGTGATTCCTGGGAGCAGGCAAAAATGGAATTCCACAGCGGCTCGAAACGCCAGGGCATCCGGAAGCTCTTTCGAGGGATTAAAGAATGCTTTGACGTCAAGGCTCGATTCAACAAGGCCCGAGAACTCCTTGAGGATCACAAAGACAACATCTACGATGTGCTCTCGCGCGACGATCCCTTCGCCGCTCTGGGCGTCCTCTATCCTTTGGCGGTTTTTTTGCGGCACGGCAAAGTGAACCTCGAACTCATCACGGGAGAAGGCGGGCCCGGCGGCGCCGATGAATAAAGGGACCACCACAAATTCCGGCAAAGCAGCTCCACCTGCCAAACCCCGAAGGCGGTGGCGGCGGCGGCTCGGAATTGGGCTGGCTATTCTGATCGGCATCTACTTATTATTCCGTTGCATCTATCCCTTTTGGATACAATGGCGTCTTCCCCCGGACGCTCCCCGTATTGCCTTTTCGCTGGATAACACGCTCTTGGGCCAGCTCGGCATCACCGACGCCACCTACCAGCGGGTCATGGCCGAAGCCGGGGGACGCCTCATAACCCTGCGGCCCGATGCGGTTGGAGACCCGGTCAATTCGGAAGCGGTAAAGGCACTCCTTGAAGAAGAGGAGATCGATGGGGTGCTTCTTACCGGCGGAGGGGACGTGGATCCTGAACTTTACGGCGGTGATCCGGACAGCACCATGCTGGTTCATCGGGGGCGTGACGACTTCGAGATCGCCCTTATTCAGGCGGCACGGCAGCGGGGTCTGCCAATACTTGGCATCTGTCGCGGCTGCCAGATCATAAATGTCGCTCTGGGCGGCACCCTTCGAAACCTGCGCCTGGAAGAAGACATTAAGGACCTTCACCTGGTTTTAACGGGCCACACGGTTGATCTGGCCCCGGACAGTCGGCTCGCGGAGACCTTAGGCGTAACCCACCTGACGAAAGTTGTCAGCTTGCATGGAAATACCGTCGGTGAGCCTGCCCCGCAGGTGAGAGTCGCGGCCACGGGCCCCGGCGATGTGATCGAGGCTATCGAGGCGGACACCACCGGGGGCAGAGGATGGATTGTCGGTGTGCAATGGCATCCCGAATTGACGCTCGATCAAGAAATCCAACACCGGGTCTTCAAAGTGCTCGTGGACCGAGCGCGCCAAGCACAAAGACGTCGTTAATCAACCTATGCCGATAAACCCCCAGCACGCCATCATATTATGGGTATTGCTATAGCTTACGATCCAGACGCCGGTATTGGATGGCCTCAGCAATGTGATGTGTTTGGATGTTTTCTCTATCTTCAAGATCAGCGATAGTACGTGAAAGCTTGAGTACCTTATCATAGGCTCGGGCACTGAGGCCCAGTTCATAAACTGCCTGTTTGATAAGATTGCGGCCGGGGTCATCGATCTTGCAGAATTGGCGTACCTGGCGGCTGTTCATCCGCGAGTTGGTGCGAATGTCCAGATCGGCAAATCGTACGGTTTGACGCTGACGGGCCCGAATCACCTGCTGGCGCATCTGGGCGGAGTTGGTGCCGCTGCGATCATCGGCCAGTTCCCGGTAAGGTACTGAGGGAACATCAATATGAATATCGATGCGGTCCACCAAAGGCCCGGATATGCGGCTTAAATAACGTTCCACCTGGTTGGGGGTGCATTTGCATCTTCGTTTGGGATCGGTAAGATAACCGCAGGGACAAGGATTCATCGCCGCCACCAGCATTATGTTGGCCGGAAAGGTCAGGGTTCCCGCGGCCCGCGAGATGGTTACATAACCTTCTTCCAAAGGTTGGCGGATGGTTTCCAGGACGCTGCGGCTGAATTCGGGGAACTCATCCAAAAACAACAGGCCGTTATGGGCCAGAGACAATTCACCCGGTCGAGGGATGGTGCCGCCGCCTACCAACGAGGGTCCGCTGGCGGAATGGTGGGGGGCTCGAACGGGACGTTTGGCCAAAAGCGGTTCGCCTTTTTTCAAGGCGCCCATGGCGGAATGCACCCGGGTGGTCTCCAGCGATTCGTCCAGCGACAAAGGCGGGGTGATGGTGGGCAGCCGCTGGGTCAGCATGGTTTTGCCGGCGCCGGGCGGGCCGATCATCAGAATATTATGATTGCCGGCGGCGGCGACACACAAGGCGCGTTTGGCCGATTCCTGACCTTTGACATCCGAAAAATCGACATCATACTTTGAAGCGCGGGTAAAAACCGTCTCGATATCCACGCTGGTCGGCTCCAGAGGTAACTGGCCGGTAAGGAAGCCTACCGCTTCGGTCAGGGAAGCCACCGGGATGACCTCGACCTCCCGGACGACGGCGGCTTCGGCGGCATTGTCGGCCGGAACCAGCAGGGTCTTGAATTGTTCCTGACGGGCCATCATGGCTGCCGATAATGCCCCCTTGATAGTCCGTACGCGGCCGTCGAGGGCCAATTCTCCCAGAACGACGGCCTCATGGAGTATCTCGCTTTGGATAAGGCCCTGACCAAAAAGTATCCCCAGGGCGATGGGCAGATCAAAACTGGGTCCTTCTTTTTTTATGTCGGCAGGCGCCAGGTTGATCACACTGGCGGTGTGGGGATAGGTGTAGCCGCAATTGATGACGGCGCTTTTGACGCGGTCGATGCTTTCCTTGACGGCGGTATCGGGCAGCCCGACGATGGTGCTCTTCTCGAAACCTCCCCGGGCCACGTCCACTTCCACTTCGCAGGGGACGGCGTCTATACCTACTATAGCGGCACTATGGATTCGGGCTAACATAGCTTGACCTTTCGATAGAAAGAAAATATAAGACGGCTTCCAACCCTAAGGCCCGGACCCGTACTCTTCAAGCTGTATCAAATATAACATTTTATTATGCCGGCAACGGCGGGGCAAGGATTTCTTTTTGCTATTGACGGGCGTCTGAAAATAAAATAAAATGGAACGTAAGGAGTAGCTCATGCGCAGACATTTCATTTTGCTGTGGTTAATTTTATTTACTCTCCCCGCGGCGATTTATGCTCAGCAAAGCCTGGAGGAATGCACCGTGGGCGTCGCTGCCGGTAAAGCCGCTGTTGACGGTCGGCCCCTGTTATGGAAAAATCGCGACGCCGGCAGTAAGCACAACGAGGTGGTGTACTTCAAGGACGGGCGTTTCAAGTATCTGGCCCTGGCCGACGCCAATTCCCTAGACTCGGCCTGGGCCGGGACCAATGAAATCGGCTTTTGCATTATGAATTCCGCCTCCTCGGATTTACCCGGCAAAAACAAAAATGGGCTGCATAACGGCAGGTTTATGAAACGCGCTTTGCAGCAATGCGTCACGGCCGATGACTTTGAGAAACTCTTGAAAGAAACCAACATTACCGGCCGCACCACCAAAGCCAACTTCGGCGTCATTGATGCCTTCGGCGGCGCCGCTTTCTTTGAGACCGGTCATTATTCTTATACCCGTTTCGACGCTACTGATCCCCAGGCGGCCCCGCAGGGTTATATTGTCCGGGCCAATTTCGCTATGACCGGTGGCGGCGACACCGGACGAATTAGATATGATCGGGGTAATCAACTCTGGCAGGAGGCCATCGCTCAGGACCGACTTGACTACCGCTGGGTATTAAGAAAGGCCGCCCGCGACATGGCCGATCCCAACGGCATCTGTTACCCGATCCCGGTAACCGGCGCGATTAAAGACTATCCTCCCGGAACCATCTACAACCGGGATACGATCTGCCGCTCCTCCACGGTTTCGGTGGTGCTGTTTCAAGGCGTCAAAACAGATGAAAATCCATCCTTAACCACATTCTGGGTTATTCTTGGTGAGCCGATTTTTTCCATCGCTATCCCCTGCTGGGTCATCGCCGAATCGACGGCCCCCGAACTGGACGGCCCGGAACAAAGCCCTCTCTGCGCCGCCGCATTGGAGCTGAGAAACGCCAACTACATCGAGCGGGGCCAAAGAAGACGCTACATAAAAACAGAGAGATTAAACGACATCTGGGCCCTGATTTATCCCGTGGAAGATCGAATCTTCGACCAGACCGAGAAAATTCTTTACCAGTGGCGCCGCGATTATCCCTCTTCTGCCGAGGTGGCTCAATTCCATCAGGCGGTTACCCGCCGCGCCTGCCGCACCCTGCTGCGCGCCCGAGAAAAGCTGCGGATTCAAATTAAATAAGACTGCTTTTGGTTAGTCCCCTTTATCCCCCAACGCCAGGAGATTCACCCGGCTCAGCTTGACACCTTTGAGGCTGGTCAGTTTGTCGGATACCCGGGTAATATCTTTGACCTTGCCCTTCAGAACGACAATCTCCAGACAATTTTCGTGGTCCAGATGCACGTGCAAGGAGGAAACCGTCTGCAGTAAATTATGATGCTGCATCTCCAACATCTTTTTAGACAAACCCGCCGCATGATGGTCATATACCAGAAACACCCCCGCAATTGCTTTGGCGGTCGGTTTTTCCAGCTCCTGTTCGCAAAGGCATCGGCGGATCAGGTCCCGGATGGCCTCCGATCGGTTGGGATACCCCTGATCCGTAATGAGCATGTCGAAGCGGGATAACAGGTTTTTATCCAGCGATACCCCTATTCTCTCTAATTGACTCATTTTAATCTCCTCGTTCATTTACTCTTTTCACGGTAAAAAAATATATGTGAGAAGTACATTATTACCAACTATTTACGAAAATTACGCCAAAAAAAGTAAATTTTTTCTTGACTTATGGATTACATGTGTAATACTTAAAGTGTGGACTACAACCGTAATCCTTAAGGAAGCCCACCCGTGAAAAAGATACCAAAAATCAGTGAGTCGGAATGGCACATCATGCTGGTGCTCTGGGAGAAGGCCCCCCAAACGGCCCGTGAAGTTGTTAATTCCTTATCGGGAAAGACTTTATGGAAACCTAAAACCATACAAACCCTGCTCAATCGGCTGGTCCGTAAAAAAGCGATAGGTTTTGAAAAGAAAGGTAGGCAGTACCACTATTACCCGATGCTCAGCCAGGCCGAGTGTGTCAGGGCGGAAACAAGATCTTTCCTGAGACGTGTCTATGGCGGCGGGCTCGAACCTATGCTCGCCGCCTTTTTAGAGGATGAAAGACTCTCCCCCCAGGACCTCGAGGAGTTAAAGCGCCTGCTGGACGCCAAAACAAAGGAATAAAACATGGAAGCTTTCGCAGAGTATTTATCGTGGTTTTTTCGCTGGATGCTGCGTTCGTCGGGACAGGCCTGCGTGCTGATTTTACTGATTCTGGCGGTTCAGCTTTTGCTGCGGCGCAAGCTGTCGCCGCGCTGGCATTACTGTCTCTGGATGTTGCTGTTGGTGCGGCTGGCAGTACCTTGGTCGCCCGCCAGCCCTACGAGTATTTATAACATATTACCTTCCTGCCTTTCGTTTCAATCGTTTGCTATGGATGATCAGTCAATATCAGACCAGACAAGGCTTCTTAAATTAGATGGTTCGATCATCAAGACTTCGGGGCCCCTCGATACAAGCCCGGTCAATAATCAGGAGATACCGGCCGGGCCTGCCCACGAATTACGCCCCGCCGTGACAGAAATAGTATATCCGATCGCAGTAGCGAACCCGGAAATAACAAGTGCAGCTTTGAAGAATATCTCCACCCAAGACCATGTCCGACCAGATCAGCCGCATCGATTTGATATGGCCGGGTGGGTGATGGGGAAAATACCTTTGATCTGGCTGGTCGGGGCTTTGGGACTTCTATTGTATGTTTCAGTTTCAAACTTTCTGTTCTGGCGACGAATCAGCCGGCAGATACCTTTGAGCAACCCGGGCGTTCTCGATCTGCTGGAGCGGTGTAAAGAGCAGATGCGCGTTCATACGCATCTTCCGGTGGTCGTCAGTAAACAGGTGCAAAGCCCGGCGTTATTCGGTTTTGTGCGTCCTCGGCTGCTGCTGCCGCACGGCGCCATTGAAAATCTTTCAAGAGAGCAGTTACGTTACATTTTTCTGCACGAGCTGGCCCACCTGAAACGGTATGATATTTTGACCGGCTGGCTGATGATGTTGCTGCAGGTAATGCACTGGTTCAATCCGTTGATCTGGTGGGCTTTTCACCGGATACGCAGCGATCGAGAACTGGCCTGCGACAATCTGGTGTTGAGCTATATGCAAGTTACCGAATCAAAACAGTACGGTAGAACGATAGTCTATCTGCTGGAGCATTTTTTCCGCTTACAGAGGCTGCCAAGCATAGCGGGTATTCTGGAGAATAAAACTCTCTTGAAAAGGAGAATTATTATGATCACCCAGACTCAAAAAAACTCAAAATTACAGATTTTTCTGGCGGTGGGGATATTGGCCCTATTAGCAGGGATGACCTTGACTGATGCCCGGGCCCAGAATAGCGACCAGAACACTAAAAAAACCGCCCCGACGGTCAAATCCCCCCAGGCAGCGGCGGAACAGGCTGCCCCGGTAAAAACCCGGCAGAGCACGATTCCGCCGGCGACGGTCCAGAAGCCGACGCGGCCGGCAGCGGCAGATGATAAGAATCCCCCCAGCATCCTGGA
>LJUC01000226.1 GCA_001303695.1 Phycisphaerae bacterium SM23_30 | reverse complement strand
TTTAAAATAATTACTCTATAATTCTTACAGAATTGAGGTGATTAGTAAAGAAATTTATTTGTCAGATTTTCTAATGCAAAATACGCTGAAGCGCCGAATACAGCCCCCAAGGTAAAACCGGGGGGTTCTTTGCCGCTCAGTTCGAATAACTAATTTCCTGAATTTCTTTATGATTTGGGCTTGGCGAACTTCCAATACAAAGTCGGCATGAACAGCAGATTCAACACGGCGGAGGTTAACAGTCCCCCCAGGATCACTACGGCCATGGGATGTTCGATTTCATAGCCGGGCCGATTGCCCCCGATCACGATGGGAATCAATGCCAACGCCGTCGTCAGCGCCGTCATCAATATCGGCGCCAGCCGCTCCAGGGCCCCGCGTATGATTAATTCCCTGCTAAAGGGCATATTTTCTTCCTTCTCCAGGTGGCGGTAATGGCTGATCATCATTATGCTGTTGCGGGCGGCGATGCCCAAAACGGTTACAAATCCCACCATCGAGCCTAGCGACAATACGCCGCCGCTCAAAAAGGCGCATAAAATACTGCCCGTCAGGGCGAAGGGCAGGCATAAAATGACCAGCAATGACAACCGCAGCGAAGCAAAATCGGCGTAAAGGATTAAAAATATGCCAATAATAGACAACGCCGCTACCGCCAGCAGGCGGTTTTTCGACTGTTGCCTTTCGGCATATTCTCCGAGAATTTCCGGATGATAACCCGCCGCAAAATCGACGGCCTCCACCTGGGCGGCAATCTCACGGGCTACGCTGCCCAGATCCCGGCCCCGCACGTTACAGGAAACATCGATATAACGCGAATTTGCCTCCCGGGTGATCTCGTTGGGCGTAGGGGCGACAAAAACCTCGGCCACGTCGGCTAACGGCACATGTCCGCCGTGGGGGATATCGAGCAATAGCGATTGCAATGCCGCTACATCGTGACGCACCTTGGGTACGCCCCATACCGCCACGTCGAATATCTTTTGTTCCTGGTATATCTCGCCCACTTTGGTGCCTTTAATCAGGGTGGTGGCCGGTCGGCGGACGTCGCCAGGTGTCAGGCCGAATTGGGCCGCCGTTTCCGGCCGAAATCGGATTTCCACCTGCGGCACCATCGTCAAAGGTTGAATGTGCAGATCGGCAATACCCTCAACCTTTGAAATAGTGTCGGCGATTTCTTTGGCTTTTAGCTGCAGCTCCATCAGATCGGGCCCATAGATACGTAATACAATGGTGGCGCTGGTGCCGGTGAGCACCTCTTTAATACGCTCCCGCAGGTAGGTCAGTACATCCCGATAGAGACCGGAATAGCCGTCCACCACTTCTTGAATCCTGGCTACCGTAGCATCATAATCAACCCCGGGGTCCACGCTGATCCACAGCTCGGTGAAGTTGGGTCCCACCACCTCATCAGCTACTTCCGCCCGACCGATATGGGAACCAAAATTTCTCACCCCCGGAATGGCCCGCAGCTCTTTGCTGGCCAGAATGGTGACCCGGTCCATGGCCTCCACCGAGGTGCCGGGCTTTTCCACAAAGTGCATTAAAAAGTCGTATTCTTTGAATCTGGGCAGGAATTCTTCACCCAAGCGGGTAGTAAGGGCCAGGGATCCGCCCAGAATGCATATTAAAACTAATATTGTCAAGACCGGGTGTCTTATTAAACCGGGCAGTATCGCTCCATACCCGCGTTTAAGTCCATTTATCAGAGGCGATTCTTTTTGACGCCTGGAGGCTCGCGGTAGAATGATCAGACATAACGCCGGCGTCAAGGTCAGGGCCACGAAAAGCGAGGCCATAATGGCCAGAATATAAGATAAGGCCAGCGGTCGGAAGAACGTCCCGGTCAAGCCCGGCAGAAAAAATACCGGCAGCAAAACCAGCGCCACGATTAAACTGCCGTACAAAACGGCGCTGCGCACCTCCAGCGAGGCGTTGAGCACCACCTGAAACGACGACTGAGGATTGCCGACTGCCCGATTTAAGCGCAGCCGACGCATGATATTCTCTACGTCAATAATAGCGTCATCGACAACCTCTCCCAGAGCGATAACCAGCCCCGCCAGCACCATGGTATTGATGGTGCCGCCCCGGTAGTGCAATATCAAGGCCGCCACGATCAGGGAACAGGGAATAGCCAACGCACTGATAAAGGCCGTATGCCAATCATAGAGGAAAAATAACAACACAATCACTACCAATACGCACCCGATTAAAAGAGCCCGGTTAAGGTTTTCTATAGAATTCTCAATAAAGGTGGCAGGGCGAAAAATGGTGGTATCGATCTGCAAATCCGTCAGGCCCGGCCGCAGGGCGTCCAGAGTCGCTTCTACGTTCCTTGTTACTTCCAGGGTATTGGCCCAGGGATATTTTTCGACAATCAGCAGGATACCCGGCTCATCATTAATAATAGCGTCGCCGATGGGTGCCGGAAAACCTTCCACTACCTCCGCCACGTCGCCCAGCCGCAGGGCGGCGCCGTTTCGATACGTTACCACGATCCGCGCCAAATCCTCAGCGGTATTTATAGGTGAGATATGAGTAACCGCCAGCCTTTGATTAGGGGTATCCAAAAAACCACCGCCGGCCAATTCCACCGCGTCCTGGGCCGCCTGCTGCACTTCGTCCAACGTTATATTGTGAGCCCGCAGGCGCTGGGGGTCCACCAACACCTGAAGCTGTCGATCCCGCTGACCCCAGATGGCGACGTTGGCCACCCCGGTTATCGACATCAGTCGCGGTCGAATCGTCCATTTACACAGGGTGGTCATCTCCATCTGCGACAGCTTTTCCGATGAAATACCGATTTTTAACGCGCGGCTGGTTGAGGAAAGGGGCGAAAGCATCACCGGCGGCTTGGCTACCCTGGGCAGCAGACCGGACGCCAGGGTGATGCGCTCCTGCACCAGTTGCCGGGCGGCCTGCAAATCAGTTCCCGTCTGAAAAAACAATACCACCGACGAAAGACCCAGCACCGACTTGGAGCGGATCAACTGTACCCAGGGGGTGCCGTTCAAGGCATTCTCCAGTGGCACCGTCACCAGCGCCTCAACCTCCGCGGTCGATAAGCCGGGAACCTCGGTCTGTATCTCCACGTAAGGCGGCGCAAATTCCGGAAAGACATCCAGCGGCGTTTTACGGATAATGCGAATCCCTACAATCAAAACCACGGCCATCAGGACGATCACCACCACCCGCAGCCGCAACGACGTTGATACCAGCCATTTCATCATTTTATTTGCCTATTCCAAATTCGGTGCCGAATAATTCCGCCGCTCCGGCCGTGACAACTTGAGCCCCCACCTCAGGTCCGCGGGTTAGAACCGCATATTCACCCAGCACATGATGCACTTTAACCCGACGACGCACATAAACACGTTCCTGGGTATTTTCATATACCCAGCCGCTGCCATACATATCATAAAGGATGGAAGCATAGGGCACGACCAGGCTCTCCTCGAGCTCCTTGAGAATAAGCCCGACGCCGACTTTCTGACCGGGTCGATAAGTGATCTCGGCATTCGATAATTCATAGAATAAATCCACCGTGGACGCCTGAGAATCAGCGCTCAGCGGCGCCTTGACAAATTCAGCGGTAAAAACCCCGGCGCCGGTAAAATCAGCCAGGCTGTACACCTGGGCCGGTTTTTCGGTGTCGATAACGGCTAGTTCACCCACGTAAACGGGGACGCGAATCCAAATCGGGTCAACGTCGGAAATTTCCACCAGCGCCGCAGCGTTGGTAACCGTTTGACCGACGCCGGCATATACTTTTTGAATGATGCCTTCTATCGGAGATTTGATTATCAGGGACGGCAACTCATCAACGGGCAAATCAAGCCGGCCGCTTTTTAGCAGTTTCATGCGGGCTTCAGCTATCCTTAAAGCCGTCTTAGCGCCGGCCAGCTCTGCCTGCGCCTCTTCCAATTGTCTGACACTGCCGGCCTTGTCTTCTAGCAATTGCCGGGACCGCTTGACTTTCGCCTGGGCCAGATCAAGCTCAACTCTCCGGAGCTCCGCTTCTTCCCGGATGCTCAACAGGTCTTTCTCGGGCAGCGCCAGCAATAAGCGATATAAAGGCTGACCTTTAGTTATCTCTTGGCCCGCTGAAAGCGTAAAATCATTTTCCGGCGCCAACAGGGTGCCCGATAAAGGTGCGGTTAAAGTTACCGAACGCCCTGCAATAGCCGCTATCTCACCGCCGAACTTCCGCGTCCTCTCCAGGACTCGTTGTTCGACCGGGGCGGTTTGAATTCCTAATCGCTTTACCGCTTCGGGGGTAAGAGTTATGGTGGTAAGGTCCGTTTCTTTGACGGCATTTTGCACCTCGGCCGGCGGGGGCGGCTTTTCCTTGGTCTCGGCTTTCTTGCTGCACCCCCATATTCCGGCCAACATCAGCAATAAACCCAGGCATCTAAAATAAGCACCCATCATCTTATGTTCTCCTGTCTTTCGCTTGATTGAACTCTCGTCCGTATGATTTTCTTCCTGTTACCCTAACTAACGGGACTCTTGCAAAACTTTAGTAACTAAGCCTCCATTGAGCGGCATCTGCAGGCCAAGCTTGGGGATGGTTATGTCTATATTATTTTCTTTCCGATACTATAATTGAGCTGCGCCGCGGTGCGCTGCAGCTCGGCGGCCAATTCCGCCTGCCGTCCATGCGCCTCCAGCAGTTTTCGTTGGGCCTCCAGCACCCCCTGATAGGAGACTTCACCGGCCGCAAAAGATTTTTCGACCCGGTCCACGGCGTCCTCCAGAGAGGGCGTTACCTCACGGCGCCATAACTCGTATTCCTGCCGCCTTGAAACATATTGGGCGTGCGCTTGATTAACCTGAAGAATGATATTCTGCCGCACCGTCTCGTATTGTCGCGCCGCCTGTTCCAGTTCGGCCTGGGCCCGCGCTACGCCGCCGCTGTTCTGATTTAAAAGGGGGATTTCCAACTGAAAGCCCGGTCCCACGGTCAGAGCCTCTTCCCCTTTATCTTTGCCGTCGATGATGGCGATAAAATTGAAAATCTTGGATTTCTCCCAGCCCACCCGTTCGCCCGCCGCCTCAATCGACAGTTCCGCCGCCCGTAAATCCGGCCGGGCCGCCAATGCCGTTTCCAACAGCTCATCAATCAATGCCTCTATTGGAAGTGCTCCGGAGTACGGCGTTAAATTTAATTGAACCTCATCTGAGGTGATTCCCAGCAGTATTTTTAATCGATGCCTTATTACCGTAACTTCGTTTGACAAACGTATAGCGGCGTCCTTCGCTTTGAGGGCGTCCACTTGCGCGATGGAGCTTTCCAGTTCACTAATGTCGCCGGTCTGGAAACGTCGCTGCGCTAAATCGGCTATCTGATTTTGCAGGCGCTGGTCTTCTTGGGCCAGACGGATCCGTTCCTGAGCCAGTAACAATTCTGCGTAGGTGATATGAACATCTCGGATAAGGCCTAAACCGTGTTCTATGAGATTTTCAGAAAGGCTCTGGGCGTCGAACTCGGCCGCGGCCAGGCGATGAGGCCGCTGCCAGAGGGCCTCGATGGGCCAGTTTAGCTTGGTCTCCAGTAATTTTGGGCCTACCGGAAAAAGCAGGGAAAATACCGGATTGGCCAGCATCCCGGCCTCGATCAAATCCGCCCGGGCAAATCCCAGCCCCGCCAAATCCGCCTGAAATTGGGCGTTGTTCCAAAGGGCAATCGCCGCCGCCTCGTCCGGCGTCAGACCGTCAGCCAACAAAACCCCTTCCGGTAAATTTAATTTGCCCGGTTCGGCCGCCGCGCCTAACTCGTAATCGCAGCGCTCCCGGATCCCCCGGGATACATAGTCGCGATCATAGGAGGAAGGGGCCGCGCAGCCGACCGTTAAAAAAATCAAAATGTAGATATAATATCTTCTTGTCATGTCTATACTCGCAATATGGGTGGTTAATGACATAATTCATCCGCTGATTACTTAAATGACGGTAAAAATAGAGAAAATATTGCCGATTATTTAATCATTTTTTTCGTAAACGATTTTTCCGCCTACTATCGTATAAAGCACCTGGGTGGTCAATATCTCTTTAGGTTCGATCTCCAGTATGTCCTTATCCAGTACGACCATATCCGCCAGTTTGCCTACTTCGATCGATCCCAGAACCTCTTCCTGGAAAGTCGCGTAAGCCGCCCAGATGGTATATCCTTTAATCGCTTCTTCGATGGTCATTTTCTGCTCGCCGTACCATCCGCCTTGCGGTTCACCCTCGGCATTCTGTCGGGTAATCGCGGCGTAAATCCCCAGCATGGGATTATTGGATTCAACGGGAAAGTCGCTGCCGCAGGGTATTATACAGCCGGCGTCCAGAAACGACCGCCAGGCGTAGGCGCCTTTAGCGCGTTCGGGACCGATCCGATCCACGACAAAGTCCATATCCGAGGTGCAATGCGTCGGCTGCATCGAAGGTATCACTCCCAGTTCGGCAAAGCGGGCTATATCTTCCCGCCGAACCACCTGGGCATGGCCGATGCTGAGCCGATGATCCTTAACAGGATTTTCTTGGAGGGCCTTTTCGTAAGCGTTCAGGCAGAGCCAGTTGGCCTTGGTTCCAATACAGTTGGTGGTCAAGGTCATCCCCGTCTGGAGAGCAGCCAGAGCCAC
>LJUC01000225.1 GCA_001303695.1 Phycisphaerae bacterium SM23_30 | reverse complement strand
AGGCTTAAACAAAAGGGCAAAGATCAGCGAAACCACGAAAAAGTATCCCATCCACCAGTCGGCCCCGCTGGTCCTGGAGATACGCCGGGGATATTCAATACTGATCGACTGCACGATCGAGTCTTTAGCAAAGGGCTCCTCCAGAGGATACAGGATAATATCGCCCCAGCTCCAGCCCGGCCGCAAAGGGCTTATTCGCTGAAAGCCTTCGCCGATGACCAATTCCTTTTGATACTTCTCCCCCGCGACGTCAAAAACCATTTGATAGCGCCCGCTTTGTTGCGCCTTGATCTCCCAGCGTACCTCCCGCAAACTGGGAATACGAACCGTAATAATCTCCTGAACGTCTTGCCGCGATTCCAGATTCACGCCGGGTAATTCGGTTTGAGGATCGCCGTTAAGTTTCATCGTCACCACGGCGGTCTCATCCACCGGCAGCGGCCGAAACTGATACCATGCGCCCATCTGGGCCAGCAACAGCACCACCGGCACGATCATCACCGCCAGCGGCCCAAGCGAATGAAACAGCAAGCGAAAAGCGCCCCCGAAAACCCTTCCCTGCGACTTGAAAGTAACGCGCAGATCGTCCTTGAAAAGCCTCAGGGCCAGCAGGTTGGCCTTGATCTGATCGCGAACCCGGCCGATGGCCCGCTGATTCGAGGTGTACTTAAAAACAACCAAAAGCACCACACCCGTCACCGCCGAAATCATGGTGTTCGACAACCAGCCGGGCAGCTTACCCACCGGCGCCAGACACACCCCAAAGCTGGGCCAGTATGGAATTAACCATCTCCACTATTCAATATACCCCAGCCCCCGCAGACGCTCCTGCACCTTCTCATCGGCCTCGCCCTCGGGGGCCTCCAGCTGCGCCAGCTCCTTTTCGATGACGTGTATAATAAACTCATCCACGCTGCTGTAGCCGGCAATTTCGGCCGCCTTCTTGGCTCGATCATAAAGATGCGCATCCAGCTTAAGCTTCGGCATTACGTAATTCTCCTGAGATAATTTTAGCTTGTATTAAATCCATATCGCTTCGCACGGTATGTCATCCGCTGCGATTATAGAATACTACGTCGTAAAAATGTTCCTGCCGATCATATCGCCACCGGGCGGCAGACCATATTCCGCCAGGATCGTCGGGGCCAGGTCCCAGAGGGCGGGGCTTTTATGTTTGATGGGCCGATTGCAAAACAGAATGCCCGGCACCTCCGACACATCCGCACAGTGATCGGCGCTCCAGGCCGAATCGTTATCCAGCAGTACCTCTCTGGTAATATCGCCCAGGCAGGTCGCCCACGAGGCCCGGTAGTGGCGGCGGTAACCTATTACTAAATCCGGCGCCAAGGCGGTATGATCCCCGGAATACACCTGATCGGTTCGGTGCACCGCCCGGATCACGTTCCGTCCGTCCGCGTCGCGTACGGCCAAAAGTTTGGCCGTAAGTTCGTTCAGCAGGTCCTCTTTTTCCTGGCCCGGTTTTACGATGCCGTCCCGCTCGCGACCGGCCAGATTAAGATACAAACTATTGATGCCCAGACCATAAGCGCGGGTCCCCAACCAATCCGGCCCCACCTGACCGGCCGCACCGGTCGGCAGCAGGGCGGTGCAGTGAGCCGGATGCAGGTATCCGTTGTCGCGCAGCCAGGTATTGAGGTTGAACTGGCGGCCGAAATTGGCGAAACCATGATCGCTCAAAATAAATATGGCGGCCTCATCCCCGTATTGTTTGATAATCTCGCCGATGCGGGCGTCGAGGCGGTGATAAAGATCTTGCACATGGTTGAAACAATATTGGGCGGCGTCCGACCCGCGGGTGGGATGGGCGGCGTCACTATCCCACCACAGCATGTGGGCCTGCAGGTCGGTGCTGGAAAAATAAAAGAACAGCAGCCCCTCATCATAATCCTGCAAGGCATATTCCAGCAGGTTAAGCCGTTCTTGCAGCACGTATTCCGCCTGCTCGATGAATTCATCCTCGTTGAACATCCTGGTGGTCAGGGCCTTGTGGTCTTCCTGGAAACCGGTGGTGTAAAACAGTCCCAGCTTATCGGAAATGTCGGTGGCGAAGTCCTCCGGTTCGGTAATCCGCACCGCCGGCGCCGACGGGTCGATATTGATCGGCGAAACGAATAACCTGAAGTTGGGCCCCACCTCCTGGAGAAAGAAACGACAGATGCCGCTGATATGTTTGTCGGGCATGACCGCGGGCATCGACAGGGGGTAATCCAGCTTGATCCACCCGCTCCACTGGCCGGGCCTGAGCAGGATTTTTTTGCCCTGGATATCGACCGCCGCGGCCTGAGAGGCCCGGTCGCGATGCACCTGAAAATTAATCGTGGTTTGCTTGGGTTCAATGAGGAAATCGTTGGTCGGTCCGATCAACTCCGCCGGGGCGGAATCATTTTCAAAAAACAACCAACTGTGCCGGTAGCCGCCGCCTTCGACGGGCCTGACGGGGCCGTCCTCGGCGAAGTGCTGATAAGTGCCGTAGGTGCCCAGCAAATCGGTGACCCCCAAACCGGAAAGACAGCGATGATGGCCGTGTTTGGAGCGGCTGGGCGGGTAGTTGGAGGGCAGGTCGTAAAACGTCGATTCGATACCCGCTTCGTCGAGATAATCCCAGAAAGGGGTGCCCGCCCGTCTGAGGACCGTCTGGCTTTGTTGATGGTTAAAGGGCCAGAAGGTCAGGGGCACCTTATGGGACCCGATTTCCCAGCCGCCCGCTGCGGCGGTGGTCTCGGCGGCCGAGTAAAACGGCAGACACTGACGGTGCGGATCTCGGTGAATAAAGTCAAAAATGCCGTGACTGCCCGGTCCGGCGCCGTTGATAAAACAGGCCCAGGCCACCGGACTTTGCGGGGGGATGCTGGTGCCGAGGGGATGGTATCCTCCGGCTTGGGCCAGTTGCGCCAGGTGGGGCATTTTACCGGCGGCCATCAACCTCTCGGCCAAACGCGGATCCATGCCGTCCACCCCGATAACGATGACCTTTGGGGCCTTTTTGGGCCCGCCTTTTCCGGAGCCGCCGCAGCCTGAGAGCGCGTTTAATCCCGTCGTCAGGGCCGCCGCCGTCGCCGCCGTACTTTTTATAAATTGCCGACGATTCAGTTTATTCTTCTGGTAAGCCATTTTCTTAGGCTCCGGTATCTCCGTTTATCCGGGTTTACCTGCGGTTTTCAATTTATCTTCACCCGTCTGCGCCACCGATAAGGGCCGGCCGTCCATGTGAGACGGGACTTCCACGCCGAACATATCCAGGACCGTAGGTCCGATATCCATCAGCCGCGGTTCCTCGGCGTCAAGGGGCCGATTGCAGAATAAAACGCCCGGCACCAGCGACCGGTCGATGCAGTGGTCGCCGCTCCAGGCTTTGACGTTATCGTGAATGATTTTTTCCGTGACCTGTCCGATAGCGGTTTCCCAGGAGGCCCGATAGCCGACCTCATAACCCACTAATAAATCCGGGGCTTCGGTCTTATAGGGCCCCTGGTAAACCTTCAGGGCGTTATAAACCTGCTTGACGACTCTCTGATTTCTTTGCGGATCGTGCAGTTGGACGAGTTTTTCGGCCAACTCCTTGCGCAGTTGTCGGGCCTCTGCGTCCGGATCAACAATCCCCCGGGCTTCGCGACCTTTAATATTAAGGTAGATACCGGCCAGGCCGACGGCATAGGCCCGCGTCCGGGACCAATCTATTCCCTGGAGGTGCTTTTGGGTCCAGCCGTCCTCTTTCATTTTCAGGTAACCGTTTTCCATAAGCCAGCAGTTCAAATCGACGCCGTATCTGAAGGTTTTGAAACCGTGATCGGAAATTATCATCAGCATAGTATCCCGATGGCGGCATTTAAGCATCGTTCGGCCCACCAGATCGTCCATACGGCGATACACCTGTTCGATGGGATGATCTGGCCGGGCGCGGCCGTCGCCCGCCGGGTGCCGGTCGTCCACGTAACGCCAGAACGTATGCTGAACCCGGTCCGTCCCGTCGAATACGCAGACCACCAATCCGCGTTTGACCTTATCCAAGGCGTCGCAAAACATCTTTTCCCGCTCGGCGTCGCCCTGGAGGCACTGATGGAGAAATGTCTCGTCGCTGAGTATCTTATTATTCAGGGCCCAGGTGTCCTCGGCCAGTCCCAGGGTGGCATAGGGTCCGTGTTGCCTGGCGAGGTAATTGGCATACACCGCCGGATGGGTAATCGGCATGACCGGTTTATCGGGATCGAGGTTGATGGGAGTGACGTAAAGGGCAAATTCCGGTTCGGTCGCCACCAGTAAGAATTGACATATCCCCCGTATTTTCAGGCCCAGGCCCGCTTTGAATTCGACGTTGACCCAGTCCGTATAAAGGCCTTTTTTCAGGGGGTAAGTTTCGCCGTTTACCTTTAAGATGGCGTCATATCTGCCGTTGCCCTTATTCAGGTTGATCGTAAAGGGGCACTTGAGGACCTGCCGATCCTGATGAAGGGGATTTTCCGGCCCGATCAAATCCGCATTTAGGACGCCATTACGTCTTTCGACGCGGACCTGTTCGCCGCCGGTGTATTCGCCCTCGCCCCGGCTGCGGGTGGTGTAGAACGAAAACATCCCCTGAGAACCGCGCAGGTCGGGCACGCACATCCCGGAGAGCATCACCCCGCGAAATTTTTCCGGGGGGAAGGTAATGGGCACCCGGATGATATTGCTGAAGATGCCATGCTGGCCCAGGTAATACCAAAACGGCTTTCCCTTGCGGAGAAGGCGGATATCAGCCTTACCCAAAGGGAGCTGGTATTTGCCTATTTTCAGCGACCGCCGGGGGGGTCGGATGCTCACCGAGCTGAGGACGGGGGCGTATGTCTGTTTATCCCGGGTGAGAAAATCAAAAATATTGTGTTTGCCGGGGTTGCTGCCGGTCTGAAAGGACGACCAGGCCACCGGCGACATGGAAGGGACGGTGGTCTGGAGCCGCTTGAAGCAGCCCTGTTTTTGCAATCGGGCCAGATGGGGCAGTTTACCCTGGTCGAGATACATTTCGGTGAGATCGGGGTCCATGCCGTCCAGGCCCAGGATGACGAATTTTTTGATGCGGCTACGGGCCAGGGCCCGGCGTCCCCGAAGGGCCCGGAAGAGATATCGGACGGGCCAGGTAAAGAGCGTCGCCAGGGCCGCCGCCATGGCGGTGAACATCACTAAAAAACTGCCCAATACCGCAAAACCCGCCCCGGGGCCGATATACGCCTGCGCCGAACGGGGCGTGATTAATACCGCCGCCGCCACCAGAAGCCCAAGACACCATTTAGGGGCTGAGAGAGGCTCGGATTTGACCGGGCGGCGGTCGTACGTCCGATAACGCATCGCCATTTCATTCATAACATCTTGATATATATAGTGTTAAAGAAAAAACTCCACCTTCGGTTATATTTAGCTCATCGGCTTGTGGGGCCGTAAGCCTGTTAAAAAACCATTTAAAATTATAGCATAATACCATTTGTAAAATCAATCCATCCGTTTCCTTTAAGAGGCATTTATACGATAAGCAACCGCCGTTCAGGTCATTTTTTATGGGATTTATGATCTACGACTTTTGACTTGACGCAGTCAAGAACCGTATTAATATATGCATTACAGTCACAAATAGAATACAGGACTGCGAATCTTTCATATGGCGTTTTCTAGAGAGCACGTATTCATACTAGGGCCAGGAGCGACACATGAATAAAATTAAGATCGCGGTAGTCGGAGTCGGCAACTGTGTCAGCGCCCTTCTGCAAGGCATCGAATATTATAAGGATAAAACGGGCGCCGATGCTATCGGTCTGATGCACTGGGAGATCGGCGGTTATAAACCTTACGATATAGAGGTGGCGGCCGCTATAGACGTGGATAAAAGGAAAGTGGGCCAAGACGTCAATGAGGCCATTTTCGCCCGGCCCAATTGCACCACCGTTTTCTGTCCGGACATACCTCCCGCCGGCGTCCAGGTGCAGATGGGGCGTCTGCTGGACGGTTTCGCCGAACATATGAAAGACTACGAGGAAGACTATACTTTCGTGCTCAGCGAGCAAAAGCAGGCGGACCGGCAAGATATCGTAAACATGCTGCGTCGATCGGGCGCTGAAATCCTGTTGAACTATCTGCCGGTAGGTTCCGAAAAGGCAGCCCGCTTCTATGCCGAGTGCGCCCTGGAGGCCGGTATTGCTTTTATCAACAATATTCCCGTATTTATCGCCAGCGACCCGGTCTGGGCGGAAAGATTCCGAGAAAAAAATATCCCCCTCGTGGGCGACGACATCAAATCTCAACTCGGCGCCACCATCACCCATCGCGTCTTGACCGATTTGTTCCGCAAAAGAGGCGTGAAACTGGAGAAGACCTATCAGCTCAATACCGGGGGCAACACCGATTTTCTCAATATGCTGCAAAATTCGCGGCTCACTTCCAAGAAGCGCTCCAAGACCGAGGCCGTCCAATCCGTGGCCGGCAACCGCTTGAGCGAACGCGACATCCACATCGGGCCCAGCGATTACGTGCCCTGGCAAAAAGACAACAAGGTCTGTTTTCTGCGTATGGAAGGCAAGATCTTCGGGGACGTGCCCATGAACCTGGAGCTGCGGTTGTCGGTGGAGGATTCGCCCAACTCGGCGGGGGTGGCGATCGACCTGATCCGCTGCTGCAAACTGGCCCTGGAGCGGGGGATCGTAGGGGTGCTGTACGGGCCGGCGGCCTATTTGTTCAAGCATCCCCCCAAACAGTACACCGACGATCAGGCGTACCGGATGATCGACGATTTCATCAACGGCCAGGAGCCCCCCGAGCAAAAGACCGCCCCGACCGTTGCCGCGATAATGTCGCTGCCTTCTGAAACCGTTGCTTCCAGCCGCCCCCCCCAAGTCACCACCGGCAGCTAAAATCGATCCCCCATAATTAGCATTACCTGTCGAAATAATATTAAAAATCCCCAACAAAACCTGTTATCAATATGGGTGATATACCAAGTTATAATAAATTTCTGCGCTTCAATAATTGTAAAAACACCATCGGCGAGGCTTACGGGGCTTGAGGCTGCCACCCTATAGCGCACTCATTTTTTGTATTGGGTGTTATTTTAAGCCTGTTCGCTTATCCTGCTTGCTCTGTCATTCTAAGCGCAGCGAAGGATCTCAAACCTCCGGCGTATTTAAGACCCCTGGCCAAGCCTCTGTCCTCGAGGGCAGCGAAGGGCCCAGATTGACAAACCGACAGGTTCTGTTAATCGAGTAAACCGTCTTTTGGGGGGCGGCAGCAAATAAAATTTTTTGAACAATATTCGTGTTTATCCGTAGATATTGACGAAGTAAATATATTCTTTTTCAGATTCGTTATGATTACGGCGATTCCCGGGATTTTTGTCACATAAGGAGTTTTGGGCATGGTT
>LJUC01000036.1 GCA_001303695.1 Phycisphaerae bacterium SM23_30 | reverse complement strand
AGATTTCACCTATGGTTAATTCCAAGAAAAATAAAACAAAACGCCAAGCGTTTGATATTCTGCCTCCAAAAGACATATTCCGAAAAATCTCTGTTTATTTTATGTAACTATAGGGTATAAAGACCGATACAATTGGTCTTCCATAGAACACCTATCCTGGATTCCATATTATCATATTCTTCAGGTATATTACAAAAATACCATATGTCGAAAGAGTCGCTATGTTGATTCCTGACGGATCGGGAGCGGACCTTATCCATAAAACTATTGTATAGTAGATTAAAATCTTTCAGAAACATTTGCTCTTCAATTTTATCTACGATTAAAGTGCTTAATTCTTCAAAAAGTTCATCTGGTGTAAAAATGGGGGGTCTAGGTAGCCGTTCAAAAAAATCTGAATTGGCGGAATAATGCATAAGACTGTTACCATAACTTTCCCTCCAATCCCCCACCAGTAACTTAATATCTTCAGGTTCGCATTCTAAATCTTTTGCATTTCTTTCATTGTATTTTCCGGTGTAAAAACTTTCCGCCAAAGAATATACTTTAGTTGTCCATTGCCTGATTGTGTTGCGGAATTTGTCATCCTGAAGATGATCCAGTAATATTTCCTTTGGGTCATTTGATTTCGACATGTTCTATTCCTTTATATTAGCACAATTACGGAGGTCGGTAAGGTGTATGGAATGATAGCGATCCACCCCGCCATCTTCACGATTGTCCAGACGCAGGGAATCCATAATCTCGATGTATCCGAATAAGGTGTTATACCATCTTTTCGACAAAAAATGCATAGGCTGGGCTTAGGGATTAGGTCAGGATTGATTTTATTGCCATCGTCGTCATAAATGCCATTTATTTCTTCTGTCATTTTATTATCCCATAATATTCCATTATTTCAATTGATCAATTTCTCCCCATACTCCATAATCTTCTCTTTCATACACACCTTCTCCACCCACTCCTCAGGCAGACCCTCCATCCCATAATATGCTCCAGCTATTTGCCCATATACTGCCCCAGTGGTATCGGCATCATGTCCTAAATTAACTGCCAATAATGCTCCCTCTTTGAAATTACTTGAATTATAAAATGCCCATAATGCCGCTTCTAAGGATTGAACTACATAACCTGTCCCTTTAATATCAGGAGGGTTCTTCTCTTTATAAGAACCTGAGACAATTTTACCTATTTTGGTTGATAAGGGATTATCTTTCCAATAGTCCTTTACAGGGCAATAATGATCGGATAATAATTCTTCCTTTGATACTTCCTTCGCTGTCCCTGTAATTATTCCCCCCAGCATCAAATGCTAATTGTAGAGTAGCGGCAATATCCTCAACAGGGACAATATTTCCTCCCAAACTCATATTGCCAAGCACAACAAGTTGAGATTGAACAGGTTTATCCATTATACTTGAACATAAAGCCACAAAACTAGCCAAGGTCATGGCTGAAGTAGGACCAGTATTTTGCATTTCTACAATATGAACATGATAATTGTGATCGCCTGCTTTAGCAGAAGCACTTACTCTTGATACATTTGCCTTAAAGTAGTCAAAAGCAACCTTGATAGCCTCTTTTGCCTTGGAAGATGTTCCTATTCCTGATACCTGTAAGGAACCATTCCCCGAACTCATTTGTGTTTCAAGTCTATAAAGACCTAAATATTCATCTTTCATTCCATGACCAATAGTATGTAGAATGCCAGGCTTGAGCGGTCCTTCAGGTATTAAAGTCCCTCCTCCATGTTCAAGTACAGATATAAATCTATCCTCATTTGTTTCTTTATCCGTGTAACTAAAATGAACATCATAAAATTCCATACCACCCAATTTTTTCAATTGTTCTTTTACTCGTCTTCTGGTTTCAAGAGCATATTCCAAACATTTTTGCACAGCCGGTTTATCATACTCACCATTGGGATAAAGAAGTTTGAGCAATCCAGATACAGTATGTCTTACGGCAATAGTATCCCGTTGATTCAAATCTTTTCCCAGCCTGAAATATTTGTCGATAGCATCAGAAAAATTCCTCTTACGCATTTCCCGAAGAAACTCTGCCAAGTAATCCACAATCATACCATATTGGTTGGTAAAATACTCAGGTCTCATTTTAGGTATTTCCCATCCTGGAACATAGGCGTGGAATCGATCAAAAAATGCCGTATCGATCATAGCAGGAGGAAAGGGAGCAAGCAGATGACTGGTTTTAACCAATACATCAACCGATTGATTAATATTCCCTACAAATACCATCGATGCAGAAGCATTAATTGAATCACGACCACGTGCAAATGATCCTGAAGCCATAAAATCCTTCATTATCTGCACACCATCTTTATCCTTGAAAGAGATCCCTGCCACCTCGTCAAATGCCACCACATCCCATAAACCCACCAGACCTACTGTTCTTTGGGCCAAATTATAGAATAAATTTGCCACGGTAGTCTGCCCCCCTGATATTAAGATGCTATTGGGGCTGATTTCCTTGTAAATATGACTTTTCCCTGTTCCTCTTGGTCCCAATTCACAAATATTATAATTGTTTTCAACCAACGGGATTAATCTGGCAAGTAAATGCCATTTTACCCGCTCATCGAATACTGACGGTTCCATACCTGTTGATCTAAGAAGCACATCGATCCATTGCTCCTCAGTAAATGCCTTTCTGCCCTCGAACAAAGCATTCATATCCATATTTGGCATTTGAATAGGTTACCTAAAAGATTTGATGTCTTGTTTGTAGCATAAAATTCTCTAGCCATTTCAGACCAATCAACTACATGTTCCAGATTGCCATACCATTTCTTAAAAGAGCCTCCTTTAGAATAACCTAATTAAATTGTCGATATTTCCTTTAACTTCATTGACATAACGAATCATAAATAGGGTTTGAAGAACAAAAATATCAAATTCATTCAGAGTAGGCTTTTCTTTGGCTTGATCGATTGTGCGTTTTACCGACGTATCCAAGAAACTTTCAATAGAAGGGTAAAACCAATACAAAGGAACTAGAACACCAAAATCCTTATTTGCCGCTATTTTACCAGCATATTGAAAAGCATCCAGCATGGAACGTTCCCCACGAGACAAATGTAATCCAGTGGCTCCTGCTTTCCGTATGGTTTCAAATACTTTTTGGAGTAATTGAAATTGATAGGGAATAAACGGATAATTTCTGACAAAATCATCATCAGATCGGTAGGAATACAGTGTCATTCCTGTTCTGCTGAAACTCAGTTGATTTTTTAAGATATCAGCATTCTTTCGGTAAAGAGCTTTCAACTCACCTTGGACTTCAGGCTTTTTCTCAATCAAACGGGATTGAATCACATCATCCGTATTGGCACTGGAAAGAGATAATCGTGTTTTGAATCTACCCTGAATTTTGGAAAAATCGTTAGTTCTAGCACTGCTCAAAGATCCTAAGACGGTATCAATATCCTCTTGGGAGGTAACGATACCCCAGGCTCTGCCGTTGCAGGCTACGCCAAGGTTTTCCACAATGGTTTGAAGATTCAGCATTAAATGACCATCTTGCCCCACAAATTGCCCGATTTCATCAACGAAAAAGAGCAAACGATGCTCCGGTCCCTTAGTATCAAGGTATTCCTTTACCCATTTAGTAAAATTTTCCACGGTTAAGGCAAAATCACTGTCAGCATGATTAATCCATTTAGAACAGGCTTGTTCACTTTATCCTAATGTTTTTGAAAGGGCTTTGGCGACCTTATCCTGATTGAACATATAATTTTCACGTTCTTCCAGCCAGTCACCATCTATTAAAGATTTGTAATGATTATGAAAATCCTTTAATTTGCCATTCTTTTCCAAATAACGTTCCATATGGGCAATATGGGGGTGGTCAGGACTATATCCCTGCAATTCATTCAAGACCTTCAGAAATACTCCAAGAATAGCATCCCTGCCTTTACTTTGGTCAGCCTTGCTGTCAATGTTAAATAAGATGACATTTGAATTTTTCGAAATGGATTTTTTAATATTACCCAATTGTAAAGTATCTTCTATTTTACTCTCAAAAAAGTCTATGGGTTTTTTTGATTGATTAGCAAAGGAAACTTCTTCATCGTTAAATAAATATGACAGGGCTTTGATGAAATGAGATTTTCCCGAACCAAAGAAACCCGATACCCACACTCCTATTTTTCCAGTTATATCTGGATCACCTTCAAAATCGATGGATTCGGAATAAATATTGAAAAATCGATCAAAGTGCCTGCTTAACTCTTTGGTAATAACAAATTCTTCTAATTCTTGCCAGACGCTTCTGTCGTCTTGCTGATCGACCTTGATAACACCATTGATCGAACGAGTTATGTCTTTGGAAAATAAATCATATACTTTCATGGTAATCATCCCAATTACGGTATTAACCGAAAAGCCCGATAGTAATTACAACTTTCTACCTTGCCAAATAACTTAAGGGTTTGTCCATCATATACCCCAGGATAAAACATAATCAATGGGGTATTATCCATGACCTTTTGCAGGTTATTTAATAAAGAGTGGCTCCTTACCAAGGGGTAAATATTGCCTACGCCGCTCATTAATACAATTTCATATTCGTCTGGTTGGTATTTTATTTGAATTTGATTTACTAAATTTTCTGCTTTTAGAGGAGCTTTCAGGGCTTTTAAAAGTTAAAGCCCCCCCTTGGATTTCTCATATTCTAAGGAGTTTTCAAAGATATTTCTTTCTTTTAAATAAGAAATAATAAACTCGAAAAGATTAATATGCAGTATTTGTAATTTATATTGGGTAGATACTTTTTCTACCAGAAATTGTATATGTTCTCTTATTTGAAGCTCTTCTTCAGGAGGATAATCAAAAATATAAAAGGCAATCTCATTGCCTAACCCTTTCCCTTCGATAAATTCTTTAGAAGTAATTAAGGGTAATATTTGATTCAGTCTATCGGTTAGTTTGGTGTTCATAAATTATACTTGTATTCGCTCTAGAACGTAATTTTCTTGATTTGTTTTCAAATATTCCATAACTTCAGTAACTATGATTATACGCTGTAAGGTCAATTTTCTACGATGGGATAGATAACCGACTTCATACAATATTTTAAATACATTATTTCTGGTTTTCTCCGCCGTTGATTCGGGGATGGGGGGCATATCAGGATCACGCTGTTTGCACCCTTCAAGATACTCATCCCATAAGTGATAACTAAGTTTCTCCTCCATTCGTTTCAACTGATCCCTTACCACGATATCTAAAAAATTACCTAAAATTCTACTATGTTTAATCGCAGTAGCAAAAACTGCATGGGTCGATACTGATGCATTACCATCTGCAATTAATTCCCAAATTGGGGGAGCCATTAATTCCAGCCTGGCTTTAATTAAATTTGCTATCCTGATGGCTGAAGCCATACTTCTTTGCTGAAGAATATTCTCTGTTTGAATAGCATGTTTCCAGCCTGCTTTGTCAGGGTATGTCAAAAGAAATCGAGCTATCTTTCGACTTTCAGGAACAAGCAATCCTCCAGCTGTTATATTTGCTTTATAATGCATCCCTTGCTTATTACTCTTTGCTAAGTTTATTGCCACTTGCAGCTTTACCTTCCCTTATCCATTGATCAACTTCCCTAATTTGAAACTTAAGGAGTCTCCCTACTTTATGGGCAGGCATTTCTCTTCTTGCTACCCATTTATAAATAGTGTCTCTTTTAACACCGAGATGCTCAGAAATCTCATCAACTGAAAGCCAACGTTCTGCCATTTTTGAAACCTGCAAACCAGGAAGAAGATTAACAAATCATTAATAATCATATTAGAGTGATATGTCAAGTTCTATCGGTTCTTATAGGGATGTAGTAGGATAGGCAGATCACCCACCTACTCTCCTACTTCCCCTTCCCCCTACCTCCCTCTGAAACTCCCCACCAATATTACCAGGACCGACACTCACAATAGGAACATCTCTCCACTCTATCTCCCCACTATCACTACTCCCCTGAGGGGGATACCCCAATTTATATCCATTGAAAATATATAGAATTATTCAAAATATTCTTTATGAAGTATTTCAGCAACTTTGATCGTGGGTTCAGGGTTTATTTCTATATACCTATAAGTATCACCGCCATGTCCAATTTTTTGACCCAATGTGAGTTTAATGAGATCATTATCTACTTTTAAATGCAAAATTGATGCACATGCTTTTCTAAACCAAATTATGCTTGTTTCCTGTTTTTCGAGTGTATCTACAATCCTTTCTCTTAGTCGGTTAAAATAACTTTCGATACTTTTTGCAGTTTCAGGTTTTCCTTTGGAATTTCTGAACAATATCATATCATCATCAATTTCAGGATTATTTTCAATATATTCATTTAATAGTTTTGTTGTTTCTGAGAATAGAGCATTAACTCGTTTAAATTTTCGCTTAGTTTTATCTCTTCTCATAACGAAATAAGTACGCCTGTCTTTGATATAAATATTTCTTTTTCGTAAATCACAAATATCAGCCGCATAATATCCACAATTATACATCAATAATAAATATAATTTGTGTTTATCTTCTTTCGTGGCATTGAGGAAGGCATGAAAATCTTTCCTTGTGACAGCTTTTGGCTCTGGTTCAGTAACGGTTGGCTGTTTCAATATAGAACAATAGCTATATATTCTTTTTGCTTCATACTTGGCTTTGGGATAATAGTCGCTGCTACGTTTTAATATTGTTTTTACTCTACGGAATTTTTTACTAACCCAATCGGCACTTTCTTCGCCTGATGAAAGAAGGCTAAAACAATTATTATAATATTTTATAATGTCTTCTTCGCTAATATCATTGATATACTTCTTACCAATGATTTTTATAAAATAATCACAAGCATTTTTACAACCCCTTGCTTCTGCATCGCATGGATTTGCATGTGATAAATAAAATTCTAATAATGTTGAAAGGTCAATATTATCGCTTGGAGCAGGTGGATCTTTAATGAAAATATTTAATCCTGTTTTTTCTTTAACCTTATCTAATTCAGTTAGTAATAAAGTTCTGAATTTTTGCCAAAAAAAAGATTCATCCAATTCGATATCATAAATAGTTTGCCATTTTTTTTCTTCCCCAATCGGATAGTCATATTCAGGTTGACCTGCATCACGCCTTAGCTTATTTAGAAAATCAGTTTCTTCTTTTGTGTAAGTCTTCCTTTCAATATATTCATCAAGAGAGGTAATCTCTTCATCTAAATCTTCTCTGATTTCCAATTTCATGACGGCATTATTTCTTTTTAACAGCCAGTTTCCAAATCGACTGATTGCCCCTTCGTAATCCCACAAAGGACCAAAGTTTGGTCGTTTCTTTAAACCTTCACTTCTCCAAAAAGAATAGTAATAGCCATTACTATCTTTACTTAATCCTACAATGGGCTTACCATCTGGATTTTTCACAAAAGTCGGTGGTCTGCCACGTCTTGGTTTTGGAGGCATAAAAAAACTCCTCAGAAACAGTTATTTTCCGAAGGAATTATACATTAAGTAAGTTTAAAGATATGTCTATAAAAAAGTTTATAAATAAGTTTAAAATTGACGTAAGTGCTTGTAAAATAAAGTGCCGAAGGAGGGAATCGAACCCTCACCCTGTTGCCAGGACGGGATTTTGAATCCCGCGCGTCTGCCAGTTCCGCCACTTCGGCAAAGTACTGTAATATAGAGGTTTATGTTTTATATGGCTATTTAAGTCAGGGGCGGCCATTTGTTATTTTGGTCTTTACGTCAATAACACTATCTATGCTTGGCAATAATAGCGGCCTGTGCCGACGAAGTCAATTTATCAAAATATTCGGCATTCTGGATTCCCGCCTCTGCGGAAATGAGAGTTTTTGACTGTTTTTAGCAGATTTTTTTCGAGGGCTATTAATTATCCTCGGGCCTGCTATTTGGCCGCTATATCGAAATTTCAAGGGATTGGCTATTAAAGGCCTGCTTTATCGGAGGGATTTGGTATAATAAAAAGGTGTTCAGAAAAGAGGTTAAGCAGGTATTCAAGGGGTAATTTTCAATATAGAAGAGGTACAGGAATGAGGGAAGAAAATTAAAAGTTATTCATTTTTATGATGGTTTTTACGACCAAGGTGCTGTTATGTAATATTTCCGGTGTTTAGCGTTAAAGGCGGATCTTGACGGGAATTGTCAAGTAGATCTCTTTGATTTTGCACTTTGGTCGGATCAGCGGTTACGGTGCAATCGAATGCCTGTCAGTGAATGTTAGGAATAGCTCGGTTACGGAGATCATGAACGAAAAGAATCAAAAAAACGTAGGATTTATATCAACGCGTCTGGCCGGGGTGGACGGGGTTTCTTTAGAAACGGAAAAATGGGCGGCGGTATTTAAGAAGGAAGGCTGGCACTGTTTTTATATGGGGGGGGAGCTGGATACGCCGCCGGAAAGGTCGTATCTGGTGGAAGAGGCACATTTTACGCATCCGGCCATACATGAGGTCTATCATAAATGTTTCGGTCTTCGGAGAAGGCTTCCCTCCACGACGATAAAGATCCATCAACTGAAAAACCGACTCAAGGAACATATATATGCCTTTATCGATACATTTGCCCTTGATCTGTTGGTAGCCGAGAATATTCTGGCCATTCCCCTGAATTTACCTTTGGGACTGGCACTGACGGAGGTCATTTCCGAAACCGGCATCCCCACCATCGCCCATCATCATGATTTGTTCTGGGAGCGCAAGCGGTTTTTAACTAATGCGGTCTGGGAATATTTGAACATGGCGTTTCCGCCGCATCTACCCTCAATTCAACATGTGGTGATCAATTCCTCGGCGGATAATCAATTAAGCCTGCGGACGGGGATTTCGGCGACGATCATCCCGAACGTGATGGACTTTGAAAATCCGCCGGCACCGCCGGACGATTACGGGGCCGATGTACGTCAAGCTCTGGGGATTGCCGATGATGAGCTGTTTATTCTCCAGCCCACGCGGGTGGTGAAGCGCAAAGGCATTGAACATGCGATTGAGCTGGTCCATCGGCTCGATCTCAAATCCCGATTGGTCATTTCCCACGCTTCCGGTGATGAAGGTCCCACCTATGAGAAAAGGGTGCGGGATTACTCGTCCATCTTGAGGGTTCAAACTCTGTTCGTATCAGATATAATTAAGGATTATCGAGGCAAGACCGAGGACGGCAGAAAAATATACGCTCTGTCGGATGTTTATCCTCACGCCGATTTGGTGACGTATCCATCCAATTTTGAAGGTTTCGGCAATGCGTTTTTGGAGGCCATTTACTACAGAAAGCCCATCGTGGTTAACGCCTATTCCATTTATGCAGTGGATATCAAACCCAAGGGCTTCAAGGTGATCGAGATTGACGGATACGTTGATGAGCAGGCGGTTCTTCAGACGCGGCAGGTGCTTACGAATCCAGGACTTTCTCAGGAAATGGTGGAACATAATTACCAATTGGCCCGGCGTTATTATGCTTATACGGTTTTGCGGCAAAAGATAAAGAATCTGCTTTTAAACAGCTTTGGGGGATAAAACACTCCTAGCAATTAAGAGCGGTAATTATACTACTGCTATCTCCCGGCTCAACGTGAGGGGCTAACGGGATAGTAAAGTTCACGACCAAGAGGGCCGTAGCACGCCTGTCAGGGATTGGGATTTGTCTATACGGTTAACATATTCGTTATATTTTGCCTAAATTACAATTATTTTATCTATATTCTCTGATAGAAATAAACGCTTTTTTGACCCGATTTTTGGGGAATCTTACTCATTTTTGGGCAGGATACAATTTGCTTAGCGGTGATTTCAATTTTATGTTGTCTTTGACAATAATAACTCAGGAGTAATTAAAATGGTTTGGATCTATAAAAGAACGGATAAGGTGGGGCGGCGGCGGCAATCAGCTAATAAAATGATAAAGTAATTTTCAAGGCAGGAGATTTAGTCTTATAACCGTAGAGATAAAAAAGGTACGGTGCGAATGATTTCTCCAAGGAGAGAAAGGTGGTGGAAAATATGAGGAAAACGTAAAGAAAACAAGATATACGTCAAGGAAGAAAAGTAGTAGTCAGGCAGGGATGCGAAAAGGTAAGAGGAAAATGGTTTTTTCTAAGGAGAAAAAATGATGGTAAAAAGAAAAGGTTTCACATTAGTAGAATTGATGGTGGTGGTGTTAATTGTGGGGATTCTGGCTTCGGTGGCCATACCGCTTTTACAAGGTCGAATTGATTCGTCCAAGTGGTCGGAAGCCAACGCGGGCGCGGGTACGATTCGTACGGCGGTGCGGGCTTATTTTGCGGAGAATCCCACGGCGGCCCAGGCCCTTACGGGCACTTTGGATGTCGCGGCCACCCAGGGGGTTCTGGGTTTTTCCCCCCAGGATCTGAGCGGCACCTACTTTGTGCCCGGCGATTACAACATTGATTCAGTCAATGCCAACGGCATTGCGGTGGTTACCGTCACCGGCGGTTCGCTGCCTGCTTCACCGCCCGGTTCTTATACGCTGGCCGTCAACGGCAACTGGACCAAGAATTAATTTAGCTTTCAACATAAGGGGGACTGAATATTCGGTCCCCCTCTAGTTATTTTAAAAGGGGCAGTTTTACCTCGACGATGAGAAGGCGAGAAACCACTTAAAAGGGTAGATAACCGTCCAGAACGGAGGGGGCGGTAATTCTATTAATTTCATCTCAAATTTTTATCGGTGACCTGTTTCCAGACGCGCAGGAAATTTTGGCCCATGATTTTTTTGATGTCCTCTTCGGAATAACCGCGTTTTTTTAATCCGCGGGTGATATTGGGATAATCGTGGGCGCCGCGGATGCCGAGCGGCGAGGGGGTGCGGGGATACATATCGGCGCCGAGCCCGACGTGGTCCACGCCGGCGATTTTAACGGCATGGTCGATGTGATCGAGCAGGTCATCAAGGGTAGGGAGGTTTTCCAGAGGCCAATCCCGTCCCTGGCTGAGATGTTCGATGGTGATGCGGAGGTCCATGTCCTCGATGACAGGTACTTTTTGATAAATAGGTCGGCCGATAGCGCGGAGCTTTTGGGCGGCTTGATGGTATTTTGGGGATAAAAAAGTCACCTCAAAGACGATACCAATGACCCCGCCATTTTGGGCCAGGACCTGCAACATATCGTCGCTTACATTGCGACGATGAGGATTAACAGCCCGGCAGCCGGAGTGGGAAAAAATAACGGGATCTTCGGTGGTTTCGATGACATCAAAAAAAGTCTTGTCGGATACATGGGAGACATCGATCACCATTCCGAGACGGTTCATTTCCTTGACTACTTTTCGGCCCAGATCATTCAGGCCGTCCCATCTGGGTTTATCGGCACTGGAATCGGCCCAATCATGACTGATGTTGTGGGTCAGGGTCATGGAAGATACGCCCAGTTCATGAAATTTACGCAGCAGCTCCAGATCATTTTCGATGGCGTGTCCGCCTTCGATAGCCAAAGGCATGGCAATTTTGCCTTTAGCAACGATCCTTTCAATGTCGGAGCCGGTGCGGGCCAATTCTACGGCAGCGGAATTTTTTTCGATGGCCCCGGTCATGGCCTCAAGGAGTTGAAAGGCCTGGCGGGCGGCTTTATCGGGATAAAGATAGTTCTGGATAAACAGGGCCACCACCTGGACATCAACCTGTCCTTCCTGGAGACGAGGGATGTCCACATGGCCGGCGGGCAGACGATCACCAATATCCAGACGTTCATAGAGCACGCGGTAGGCCAGATCGTTGTGGCAGTCCCAGACCAAGGACTCTCGGTGCAGCCGATCCACCGGATCCTGTCCGAAAGTAAAAGAAGCAAAGGCAAAAATTAGAACAACCGTAAGCATTTGAACGCATGAAAAAGGGGAGATTTTACTCATGATTTTATCCTTATATTTTGCGCCACTGGTTAAATATACCAAGACATATAAAAGTGTATATCAACGGGAGATTTTTGGTGCAACAATAAATATTTAAGGCTTTATCCGGCAAGGGGGTCCTATATAATGGGCCTATGTTAAAGAGGTTTCTTTTGCTGATGATCGGCACTGTCGCCTGTTCCACGGCGGCGATCATCATTAAGTTAAGCGTAACGCATCCGCTGCTGCTGGCGGGTTATCGGTGTCTGCTGGCGGGGGTGATTTTGAGCCCGCTTTATATCAGGGATCTCAAGGCCCGACGCCGCGAGTATCATATCAGACATTTGGGGGCGACGTTTTGGCCGGGGATTTTTCTGGGGCTGCATTTTATATCGTGGATTATCGGCGTGCGCTACACCGAACCGGAGAATGCGACGCTGCTGGTGATGATGGTTCCCACCACCATGCCTTTTTTTCTATGGATTATGTTTCGACAAAAGCTCAAGGGGGCGGAATGGCTGGGTACGGTGCTTTCGATGGGCGGCGTCGTTTTGTTGACGCGGGCAGATTTGCAGTTGAGCGTGGAAAATTTCCGGGGGGATTTATTGAGTCTGCTTTCGCTTTTACTTTTGACGTATTATCTGATCCTGGCCCGCGTAAATCAAAAGATACCGTCGATCTGGCTGTATGTGGTTCCTTTGTATCTTATCGCGGGCGCGTTTTGCCTATGCGGATCATTTATTATGTTTTTTATGGCAAAGGCATCAAATTCTTTGAGCTCATTTATCACGGCCAATCCCATCCAAGCCTATTCGATGCGCGAGGCGGCGCTGTTTCTGGCATTGGCGCTAATTCCGACGGTGATCGGCCATTCCATATTTAATTACAGCATGCAGAAGTTACCCAGTCAACTGGTGGCGATTGTGGGGTCGAGCCAGTTTATTTTCACGGGTGTAATGGCCTATTATATACTTAAGAATGATCCGCCCCAATTATCATTTTATATTGCCAGTGTCTTGGTGACGGGCGGGGTGGTCATCGCGATACGGGCCCGAGACGGACAGAAAGATGCCGATTCCCAGAAATAAATTTAATATCCGTGTAATAAATCACCAGGGACAACGACTGTTAAGAAGATATATGAAAGTATATAGCGGAGATATGCTAAATCGTTAAATGAATTATATATACGCGGCAGGCGTATGATTCCAACAGCCTTTGGGGTAAGAGCCGTTGATAAAAAGGAATTTGCCATGGCTTCTATCATCGTAATGTCAGGGGTTCAAAAGGATACCTATTATCCGCTGGGTCGGCGGACCAACGTGGTGGGCCGAGACGAGGCCCTTCCCATTCAGATTCTAGATCCGCGGGTTTCCCGCAAGCATATGAGGATACGTTTCGACCCTGAGAAAGTTCGGTATAATGCGGCTGATATAGGCAGCAAACACGGGGTGTATATAAACAGCCGAAGAATCGACCATGAGAAGGTTCTGACGGAGGGCGATCAGATTCGCATCGGAGGGACGTTTTTGCTGTTTACCCAGGAGGATTTTTCCGATCATCAAAATGCGCTGAACCATTATAAGAAAGCCGGAGAGCGGATGCGGGGCACCTTCACAGGTTAAAACGTATTTTGTTTAAACGTTTGAGAATTCACAGGGTAAAAAAACCCGGCAGGAAGCCGGGGAGCTAAATAATATTGGGTTTAAGAATCCCCGGTTTTACCCCGGGGGCCAGTTTAACCGAGCAAATCTTCGACCATGAAATGCAACAAGGGGTCGCTCTGGGTATATGTTATTTTGCCGACCTTTACGGGTTTGATGGTCTCGGCGGCGAAGAGGCCGAAATCATCGGCGGCAAATTGATCGATGGCGCCCAATTTCACCTTGCCGATATTGCCGTGATAACCGAGGCCGGAATAAGGGGGCAACACGCCCGGCAGGACATCGGTTAGATTCGGCGCCGGGGGCAGCACTCCGGCGCTGATGTAGCTTTCGCTGAAGGTACCGGTGACGGAGACGGAGCCGACGTCGCCGCTGCCGAGGCCTAACATGCCGCCAAGACTGCGATCATAACCGGCCAGTATATAAGAGCCATTAAAATAACCCTTGGCGACAACTTTTTTGATATCGGCGCCGGCGCTAATGACGACCTCCTGGACGTTATTAGCCTGGATAATGCCGATGTCTTGCTGAGCGGAGATGTCGGCGGCGCCGATATTGCCTTTCTTGGCAACCACTTTATTGATGGAGCCCTCCAGGGCCACAATATCACCGAAAATATTGCCACCGACGGTAACGCCGGTAATGCCGCCGTTTTCAGCTTGTATGTCGGCACCCAAGTCGCCCTTTTTGATCTTCACCTGACCGATACTATCAGCGGAGAGGCGTCCGCCACTAAAACTGTTGGCCTGAAAACTTTTAACCGGGCCGGCCAGGTCGAACAAAACGTTACCAACTTCATTGGCTTTGATCGCCAGAGGCCTGACGGAGGGCAGGGCGGTGTTGAACTGTACACCGTCGGCGATATTGTTGACCACTAATTGGCCCAGCGAGCCGGTGAAATCCACATTGCCGTTGAGGTTGACTTTCTTGCCGATAAACTTGTTCAAGGAGGCCGTCGACAAGGGCGGATGCAATTCTTCGGCGATCTGGTTCAAGGTTACCACGTCTTTAGTTTTAACGGTAAGGGAGGTCGTATCGGTGGTGTTGACCAGTAACAGTTGCTCAAAGTTAAAGTCGCCCAGAATTTTAGCAAATCCTTCGCCTTTCATTATAAAGGTTAACACTAAACCATCATCTTGCTGCACCCTGAGCTTGACGTTTTTTCGATCGGCGAAGATGCCGAACTGCCAGACGACCTGGCCGGTTCCGTCGCTTATGATGATGTTATTGGTCTCGTCGCGTTCGGCAAGAGCATTGCCGTCGTCAATAGAGGCGAGGAGGTAATATGCGCCGGCGGGGATGTCGAGGGGCACGGTCAGCTTGGTCTTAAAAGTTTTGTCGTCGCCGGGATTGAGTTTGATCATTTTGTTATTAATGCTTCCCATGAGAAAGTCGTCGGCATCTACAGTTTGGTCGGCGGAGGCATAGAAATGGATATTGATCTTTTCCTGAGCGAGCTGGTCGCCCACGTTGGCAACGGTGATTATGGCTTTGCCTTTGTCACTTGGAACCATAACATCGGGCAGGATAATGTCTTGGTAATATCCGATTAAGTCGGGTCCCGGATTGCCGGCGCCGGTGGTAAAGGATACATCCGATTCCATCCATGACAAGACAAACACATCCGTCTGATCTATTATTTGATAGTCATAATTAATGAAATCAACGTATAATTCGTAAGTAGAATCAGGTTCAAGAGATTTGTCTTGGGTTACGGTCCAACTTTCGGTCTTGGCGGTTAATAAGCCATCCGTTTCGACGAAATGATCGCCCTGAGTTTTTTCTATACCCACGAATACGCCGCTATCCGGTTGGGGATTCTGCCATTTTTGCCAGGATACGGTCGGCGTTAAAGCAACATTGGTCATGCCATGGCTGGGATAATTGATTTGAGGAATCTGATCAGGCAAATCCGCCTGATCGAAATCAACCGTTCCACTCCAATCGCCGCCGTCATAAATAACCTCTATTTCCGCCGATCCGGTATCCAGAGCGGCCCACTGAGGCGCGGTTAAATCTTCCCATGTAACCTCCATCCATTCTGTTCCATCATCATCGGTGCCGGCCTCGAATTGCCATCCGTCGCCAGTGAAATCCAGGGGGCCTCCTTCCCAGGTGCCCGCGATATAATCCGATAAGTCAAAAACCTGCCCCCATGGCGTCTGCACGCTCATCAGGTCCAGATTGATCCCTTCCACATCAACCATATAGACATAACCGGGTTGAGATCCCGGTAAATCGACGTCGAAGCCGCGTTCGACAAAGACCTCAATAATATATCCATCCTCATCTTCGGCTTCACTGAACATGCCGATAAAAGGATAAAGTTCGGGGAAACCATACATAATACCTGAAGGTAAACTTAATTCAAACGCGTCCAGCTCCCATGGTTCGTTATTAATACGATACGAACCACTAATCTCCGTTCCGCCATCGACCTCAATGCGGAGGTCGATGTTAGTAATGGCGGGGTCATAGCCGGTTAAGATAACAGGATCGGTTTCCCATTCCTGACCGGTAGAACTATCTTCAACATACCCGCTGAGCACCAGGGCATGATCGTAATATGTCCCCTCATAGGTTCCGGTGAACCATTCGACGATGATGGCAGGCCAGATAATATCATCATCATAAGAGCCGGCGCCCACCTCGATTTCATATAAATATTCGACCTGATCAACCCCGCTAAAAGGGCCAATGGTCATTTGCATGGTCCAATCGGCGGCAGGTGAACCTTCGGTTCCCACCGGCAGCAGGGCCAGTACGCCGTCCGTTTCTTGGCCGGCTTGCGGCTGTGCAATGTAAGCAGCTGCATACCCACTGAAGAGTTCCTGTTCGATATCGCCATCCGCCGGCATCCATTTAAAGCCTGTAATGGCATCATCGGCGGCGGTGGAAATTATGGCGCCGACAGGTAAATTGATTTCATCCTGGGCGTTTATGGTACCGGCTGAGAAATCATAATCGATCTCGCGACCGGCATTATCCTGGTAGTAAATATAGGAAATATCAACGCTAAACGGATCATTGCCGGATAACAAAATCCGCGGTTCCAGAGACTCCAAATGAAAAGTATGGTGGCGATAGGAAGTCGTCCGGAGGGGGTGTTTTCGCCCGGCTATGCTATTGAAGATTTTCATGGTTATCTCCCAAAAAAATAAATAAAAGCTATAAAATATTTATATTAGAACCACTTATTTTACAAAGGTTGGAAAGATAGTACTTCGGCATCAATATTATCCAGGTTAACCACAGCTATTTTGTGTGCCCTCATATATGTTAAAATGCTCTAATATACTTATTTTACAACAACTTATGATTATACTAAGAATATTGTTTTTTCTCAACCATTTTCCGAGATTTGGTCGTACCCGACGGCGGTAAATAGTCATAGGACCATCAAGCATATTTATCACCTGAAATTAATCTGAATCATCTCTCAGAATTTTGGGTTTACACAACCTTTCTATTTTCAATAGGTTACGCCAATTTTGGTTTTTTGAAGTTTTTAATCCGACCTAACTTCTGTTTGGGTGTTATTTTTGGCTAATTTTAACCAAATTTTTTTAGTCAGAACCGCTAAAAAGGGATTGATTTTATTAAGAATCCGGCTAACATGTAGGCCTTAATATAATCGCCGAAACGGATTCTGACAGGCAATTGTTTTGCCAATGTTCTATTTGTTTGTTAGTGGCTATTCGGATTTCTAATTTGGTGTAGGTTACGAAAGGAGACTGTGTAATGAGAAAAACCAAGATTTTGTTGTGTGCTGTGCTTGCGGTGAGCACAGCGGGGATTTCCACTGCCTGGGCGCAGGAGCAAATGCCCCTCTGGTCCAGCGTGGATATCCAATTTTATGGTTTCATAAAGCTGGATGCCGCCTATGACACGGCGCGTTCGACGCCCGGTAACTTTGTCCAGTGGGTTGATTCCGATCATATGCGTCAAAATGACGACCAGTTCAACATGACGGCCAATCAGACCAGACTTGGATTTAATTTTACCGGGCCGACCGTGGGCGCCGCGCAAACTACCGGAAAGGTGGAAGTCGATTTTTACGGCAGCTCCCTGGCGGAAAACAAAGCGGGAATACTGCTGCGTCATGCGTTTCTTAAGATTGCCTACCCGGAAGATGATTTCAGCATTCTGGCGGGTCAAACTTCAGATGTGATATCGCCTTTATTTCCGTCCACCATCAGCTACACCGTTTGCTGGTGGGCCGGTAATCCCGGATATCGTCGTCCGCAGATCCGTTTAACCAAAGGCTTCGATCTAGACAATGATGTCAGAATGGAAGTGATTGGGGCGGCGACCCGCAATATCGGTTCGGTGTCACCCTTTGGTCCGGGCGATTCGGGAGAAGATTCCGGTCTTCCTACCTTCCAGTCGCGGGTAGGCTTTACCTTCCCGCTGATAGGCGATCAACCGACGGCGCTGGGCATATCCGGTCACTGGGGCGAGGAAGAATACGACTTTGATGCTACTGACTGCTATGACAAGTGTAACAGTTGGTCGCTTAACGTTGATCTAACCCAGCCGGTTAATGACTGGCTTACCTTTAAGGGCGAGTTCTTTACGGGCCAAAATTTGAGCCAGTATCTTGCCGGTATCGGTCAAGGGATCACAGTGGATGCAGTAAATGAAACCATAGATGAAATCGGCAGCCAGGGAGGCTGGATAACGGCCAATATGACCCCCATTGAGGACTGGACTTTCACCATCGGCGCCAGTATGGACGACGTTGACGCCGGCGACGTGGGGATAGGAGATCGTACTTTGAACAATACGATTTTCGCCAATGCCCTATATAACATCAACGCCAAGACCCAGATCGGTCTGGAAATCACCAAATGGCACACCGAGCGGAGACAAACAGGCAGCGCCGACAACTTCCGCACCCAGTTGGCGTTTATCTACAAATTCTAATCAAACCTCAGAAAAATAAAGAATTGTCATTAATGACACCATCGGCTGTTTTGTTTTCAAAACAGCCGATTTTTTATATACGGTATGAGCCGTTTAAGGTGTCAATTTATTGATGTCTTTTATCGATTAGACGTTTGGCTTTGCCTTCGCTGCGGGGGATAGCGTTCGGTCCCACCAGAGTTACTTTGGCCCGAATTCCCAGGATATGTTCCAGGTTATATGATATCTTGGACTTGAGCTCTTCGCCGCTTTTACTTTTCTCCTCGAGGTTCTTTTCGGAGGTTTCCACCTGGACTTCGATGCGGTCGAGCCCTTTGGAGCGGGTTAAAATAATCTGGTAATGCGGCAGGGTACCCTCCACACGCAATAGGGCGGCTTCGATTTGAGAAGGGAACACATTGACGCCTCGTATAATGAACATGTCGTCACTGCGGCGACTGATTTTCTCGATGCGTCTTACGGTGCGGCCGCAGGGACAGGATTCGGGGATGATACGGGTCATATCCCGGGTGCGATAACGAATCATGGGCATGGCCCATTTGCTCAAGGTGGTCAGCACGAGTTCGCCCTCGACGTCCTCCGGCAAATTTTCTTCGGTTTCAGGGTCGATAATTTCCGGGTAGAAATAATCCTCAAATATATGTAATCCATTTTGTGCGAGGCATTCACTGCCCACGCCGGGACCGACAATTTCGGAAAGTCCGTAGCAGTCGTAGGCCTTGATACCGCTCTCTTTTTCGATATGCCGCCGCATCTCTTCGGTCCAGGGTTCGGCGCCAAAGAGCCCGGCGCGAAGGGGCAGTTTTTTAAGATCGATGCCCATTTGTCCGGCCTGTTCAATGATATGAACAAAATAACTGGGCGTACAGCAGATAACGGTGACGCCGAAGTCCTTCATGATCATGATTTGCCGTTCAGTGTTGCCGCCGGACGTGGGAATAACCGCCGCCCCCAATGCTTCGGCGCCGTAATGGAAGCCCAGGCCGCCGGTGAAAAGGCCATAGCCGTAGGAGTTCTGCACTACGTCGCCCTTGTGCAATCCGCAGGCGGCGAAAGTGCGCACCATCAAACCGGTCCAGACATCTACGTCTTGCTGAGTGTAGGCGACGACGATAGGTTTGCCGGTGGTGCCGCTGGAGGCGTGCAGTCTCACTACCTCGGGAAAACCACAGGCGAACAATCCAAAGGGATAGGTGTCGCGCAAATCGTTTTTGACGGTGAAAGGCAATTTGGTTATATCTTCCAGGGATTGTAAATCATCGGGCGTCATCTGGCGTTGAGCCATCCGGGCCCGGACCATCTGCACGTTTTCGTAGGCCCATTTGACCATCGCCGATAATCGAGAAAATTGCCATTGCCGTAATTGAGCAACCGGTAAATAGTCGGGGGCGCTGGCGGGATTAAATTGACCTATCGTGTTTATTGGGGTTTCCATTAACATAAGTTTTCCCTTTTCATTTGTGTGTTTTAGACACATGTAAAAATCCTCGTAAAATCAAAAAATATTTCCCGATTGTCATTCTGAGCACCGCGAAGAATATCTTAGGGAGGGACAATTGAGACCTTTCGTTTCGCTCAGGGCGGCAACCGCGCTCCTTTTATTTGAAACTCTAAATTTTTCCTTCGCGTCCCAAAGCAAAGGCCTTTTCATTCATATCATGCAATTTTTCAGGTAAGTTTTGACGAATGACCTGCATCCATAAATTTTCGTCGATGTCCATATATTTGCTCAGCACGCCCAGTAAAGCCACGTTGATACTTCGATGGTGAGGCAGTTTTTCCTGATCGATATCATCCGGGCTGATCAGGACGCCGCCGGGTCGTAAGGCGGATCGGTTATTTTCGACCTGATCGGCCGCCAGAACCACCAGATAGTCGGCCTGACCGTTGGGTACCATGGGGCTGGCCACCTCCGGGCCGAAACGCACGTCACTGGTGACCGATCCGCCGCGCTGGCTCATGCCGTGAATTTCACTTTTCTTAACGTCGCAGCCCGCGGCAAAGACAACATCGGCCATGATGTCCGAGGCCTTAAGCACTCCCTGACCTCCTAAACCGGCAATAACTACGTTTGTTACTTTATCGTTCGTCATATTAACACACTTTCGCATCTTTTTCATACTTTTTAATTTTTTGGGCCGCCAGCAGACATGGTCGTCGGGCGATAATCACCGTCAGTTCCTCAAGACTAAGACTTTCACTCAACTGGCGTTCGAGTTCGTCTTTATCTTTAACGGGATCAATCACAAACACCCGCGAAATGCCCATTGATTTGGCCAAATCTTCCAAAACCAATTTTTGGGTGGGCTGATGATCCAGCCTTCTTCCGGTGGCCGGGTGTTCTTGCAGGCCGGTCATGGCGGTGGTGCCGTTGTCAAGGATCACCAGCACATGCCCGGTTGGGGGGCGGTTATATACCATCTCCACCAGACCGGTAATTCCGCTGTGCACGAAGGTGCTGTCGCCGATAACGCTGACCACTTTGCAGGCCCGCTCTTCCGGAAATACATGCCTTAGTCCCAGACCGACGCCGATGCTGGCGCCCATGCAGGTTTGAAAATGAAGGGCTTCCATTGGCGGCAAGGCTCCCAGAGTATAGCAACCAATATCGCCGGAAACGATGCATCCAAGTTTTTTGAGTACTTCAAAAATACTGCGATGGGGGCAGCCCTGACAGAGTTGAGGTGGTTTGCCGGGCGGCGGGCTGGATTCGGCGCCGGCGTCGCCGGCGAGAATTCGCTTGACTCGATCAACATTCAATTCGCCAAAACGATACATTTGAGGTTTATCCTCAACCGGCACCCCGGCGGTGCGAATCGATTCGACCAGATAGGGATCGCCTTCCTCGACTACAACACAGCGCTCGACGCCTGCGGCAAAGTCTTTAATTTTTCTCAACGGCAGGGGGTAGGTCAGAGAAAGTTTAAGGAAGCTGGCGGAGGGCGCCGCTTCTCGGGCGTGACTATAAGCAACTCCGGATGAGATTATGCCGAGCGATTTATCACCATCAACGAGGTAATTGAGCGGGGTGTTTTCGCTCCATTGGGCGATTTCATCTAATTTACGGCGCAGCCGACGATGGGCGGGTCGGGCATGAGCCGGCACCATCACCCGCCCTTTTATATCTTGCTCATAAGAGATTTTTGCCGGGGGCAGTTCAAAGCTTTGGAGAGAAACAACCGTTTTAGAATGACAGATACGGGTGGTCATTCTTAGGATAACCGGCAATTTCCAACGTTCGGAAATTTCGATGGCCGCCATCACATATTCATAAGCCTGCTGAGAATCGGACGGTTCCAGCATAGGCACCCCCGCCGCCCGGGCATAATTACGATTGTCCTGCTCATTCTGGCTGGAGGCCATGCCGGGACCAAAGTTCGGGCGCCGGCGTACGAGGCCCCCATCGCCACCTCCAGGGCTACTTTCTCATTAGGAGCCCACTGGGCCCGCCCGCCTATCTCGGAGAAATACTCCAGGATTTCCGTTGAGGGAGTGCCGGGATATCCGGTGCCTAATAAAACGCCAAAATCGCGGGCGGCCAGCGCCACCGCCTCATTGCCGCTTAAAAGAAATTTTTCCGATTTGCTCATGTATATCCTTATAAATATCCTTAAATTTATCAATTAATAAACGACATTCATAGCGCGCCTTTAAATAGAATATAGTTGATACCAAATTGCTTATTTAAAATCAATAGTGTTTTTATTCTTAGATGATATAATCATATATTTACCCTTTGGCGTTTGTCATTTTCCCTTTTTCTTATACCTTTTTCTTCTTTTCTTCGGGGCCTTTATGGTTTATATACTTTTCGCGTCTTAGCGCCTTGGCGTAAAGCAAATCCTCGAGGCCCTACGTAGCAAAAAATCCCCAAATCCTTTTTGCAGAAAACCTTATTCTATCCTGGAAAAACCCTGTATATAGGTTAAAATAATAGTAGCATATACATCAATATTTGTTGCCGCTCTAGTAACGGAGTTCGCCCATGAATCGACGCCGATGCCTGGAGATCATGATAGCTATTGGAGGGATTGGGGTCGGAGCTGGTCGGACCATCTTGAAAATGTTTACCCCCCGACGCTCTGTCAAAGCTCGAAAATCAACCAAATATCCCGGCAAAATCATCGCCTTTAATGAAAAAAATATTAATAAACCTTCAAAGTGGAGTGGTTAGTTGATGAAAAAAAATAACTTATTCGCAAAAATATTTAAATATTCTCACTTATTCTTACTTTTCCTCTTTTTTTCGTGTTTTTTCGGGTGCCGAAAAGACACTGATTCCCAAAAGTCAACCACTCCAAGAGGTTAAAATGAAATATCCCAAAACCGTCCTCACTTCTTCCCTCGCTGGCACCTGGTACCCCGCCGATGAAAACGCCCTCCGCCGCCAAATCGAAAAGTACATAAATGAAGCTGAAGCAACAACTTACAACAATATCATCGCCGTGATCTTACCCCATGCCGGCTATCAATACTCCGGCCCCGCCGCCGCCGCCGCCCTCAAATCCTTGCAAAATAAAAACTTCCAACGTGTCATCATCATTGGTCCCAGCCATCAATTGCCCATGCACGAGGTTTTAAGCATCCCCAACGTCACCCATTACCAAACTCCGTTAGGTCAAGTTCCTCTGGATAAAGAGTTTATCGAACAGCTCAGCAAGCACGATCAATTCCAGACCATTACTCCCACTCACGAACACGAGCACAGCGTCCAAATACAAATACCTTTGCTGCAATATGTTATAGAAGATTTTAAATTGGTGCCCATAATCTCCGGCTCACTGAGCCGGGATACTATCGCGGAGGTGGCAGCTATATTGAATTCACTGATCGACGAAAAGACATTAATGGTGGCTAGTTCTGATTTCACGCATTATGGGTCAAGGTTCGATTATGTTCCTTTTCGCGATGATATCCCACAAAACCTGAAAAAGTTAGACATGGGGGCGTATGAATTTATCGAACAACACGATGTGGAAGGATTTCTCGCTTATCGCAGCGAGACCGGGGCCACCATATGTGGTTTTATACCGATTGCTATTTTGATGAGTATGCTGCCGTCAGATACTAAGACCCATCTGGCGCGATATGAGACATCAGGAGAGCAAAGCGGCAATTTCGTTGATTCAGTCAGTTATTTGTCAATCGTTTTTACAGGAAAGTGGTCGCGGGGGCCGGCGGTGGCGCCTTCATCACAAATGCCGCTGACCGACGAGGATAAAAAAATCCTGCTGCAGTTGGCGCGCCAATCTTTCACCAATTATGTCCGCCAGGGTAAGGTGCAGATGCCGGAGGAACTGGGCATTACCATAACTGAGCCTTTGAAGCAGGTTCGGGCCACTTTTGTCACTCTCAAGCGAGATCATATGCTGCGCGGTTGTATCGGGGAGATATATCCGTCCCAGCCTCTATACCAATCGGTGTTGATTAACGCCATCAACTCAGCAGCGACCGACAGGCGCTTTTTGCCAGTATCGGCATCGGAATGTGATCAATTAAGCGTTGAGATTTCGGTGCTCACCCCCCCTACCGCAGTCGACAGGTACCAGGATATTAAGATAGGCAGACACGGCATCATCATGAGCAAGAGCGGTTTATCCGCGGTTTTTCTGCCGCAGGTAGCGCCGGAACAGGGTTGGAACCTGGAACAAACTCTGACCGAACTTTCGCGCAAAGCGGGATTGCCCGACGATGCCTGGAAGGAAGGAGCGCAGTTTATGACCTTTGAAGCGGTCGTTTTCGGCGAAGAGCAGAAATTTGAACAAATAAATTAACCCCAGCGATCACAGATTGCTCAGAGGATTATTTTTGAACCGCTGATACTTGCCAAAGGTCGTTGCGTAAAGTCATAAATTACCAAAATTTGCATAAAAAACGGGGTATTTGTAGCTGGTCTCTCTGGCACAGGAACCATGAAATCGGGCCTTTCAAGCAATCAGCTGTGTTATTAAGTCTTGATGTACAACGGTTTATAAGGAGTTTAGTCTTAAGAGCCGCTATTTTTTTGAATTTGTAAATTAGTCCGATAATAAAATTATAAAAATGGACGTAAGTATTTTTTATAAAAGGTTTTAAGTTGCAATTTCCCCATGTTCGCGTTAATATAAAGTTTTAAGAGAACAACTTGATAAAATCACTCAATCACGAGTAAAAGGACTGATGGTTGCCACGGAAGGCTTTTGATAGATATTAGGAGAGGAAGAAACTAAGTTTACGACACATAGTTGCCTGGCAGCTTTGCAGAACTTTTTAAGCATCCCCGGCTGTCGTGCGCTCACATCATGTGTTTTTCTTTTTGTCAATGATATGAGAAACATGACTAAAATTGTCAGGATTCCTTTTATAAACTATAATATCCCTAGTTTTAATAGTAAATAGTTTTAACGTCTTTACCGTAAACCTATTAAAAATATCCAATGGTACATGTATCAAAGACAAATCCGGTCTGACAACGATTTATTTGAAGGTGTTTTATGAGATTGTTCAGGCGTAAGAAACCAAAGAGGTATGTACGAAATAAAAATGGCCGCCTGTTTAATTGGGCCCAAAGGGAAAAATCCGATCTGGCGGTGGAATTCCTGGAGCCCAGGCTTTTGCTGGCGAGTAATAACCCGACAGCGGAGGGTGCGTTCAGCGAAAGTATTTACCATCATGCGAACGTACCAACCTTAGATGACACCGCTACGGAGGGCGTGCGCGAAATAGTCGTTGTCGATCCTTCGGTGACCGAGTATCAGATATTGACGGATGAGATCCAAAGCGATTCGGATACGAGTATTTTTATGCTCGAAAGCAATAGCGACGGCATCGCCCAAATAAGTAATATACTTAAGCAGTATGATGAAATCGAGGCGATTCACATTCTTTCCCACGGCAGTATAGGGTCGTTTCATCTAGCCGGCAGCAGGATCGATCAGGAAGCTTTGTTAGGCAGCGCAACTGCATTACAAAGCTGGGGCGAATCCCTGAAAAGCGGAGCGGATATGCTGCTTTACGGTTGTAACGTCGGCGCCGGGATCGTCGGCGCCGAGTTCGTAGAAACCCTGAGTGAGTTAATCGGGGCAGACGTGGCGGCCTCCAGCGATGTCACGGGCAGCAGCGATCAAGGAGGGAACTGGGTACTGGAAAATAGCACAGGTCCGATCAATACCTCCCCATTATCAAATTTATATTATAGTTATCTCCTGGAAGCTATCGAAGGAACGAATGATTCCGATATTCTGACAAGTAATGCCGGTGAAGATGATACTTTGATGGGCGGCGCCGGTGACGATAGATATGTATTTGGGGATAACTGGGGTATCGACGCGGTAGTTGAGCTGGAGGGTGAAGGGGAAGATACGCTCGATTTTTCAGCGGTGACGACGGACCTTGCCTTTACGATTCACGCCGACGGGAAGGTATCAGTCACGGATGGGGCCAACCTGGTCAGCAACGTCAGCAATATTGAGAACCTGATCGGCGGCAGCGGTAACAACACTTTTGAATTTGAGGGGGGGGGCGCTGGCCGGCACTATCGACGGTGTTAAGGGTAAAACCAACACGCTGGATTACTCGGCTTATGCTACCGATATTTCAGTTGATTTATCCCAAGGGACAGCAACGGGAGCAGGTGAGGTTATCCACATCCACCGCGTGATCGGCGGTTCAGGAAACGATTCCTTAATTGGCAGCGATGACCATAATATTTTGGAGGGTGGTCCTGGAGAAGATATTCTAAAAGGGGGTAAGGGCAGTGACACCTATATCCTGACCGCCGATTGGGATGAGGATACGGTTACGGAAAAGGACGGGCAGGGTACGGATACGCTTGATTTTTCTTCCGTGATGACTAATCTTACATTTACTTTGGGTTCGGACGGCAAGATTACGGCCAAAGATCCGGCCGGTGCAACCTGGACGGGTCAGAATTTCGAACAGATCATCGGCGGGGGCAGTGATGACAAGTATGTCTTTGAGAAAAACTGGGCGAACGTGATTATCGCTGAAGAATCCGATCATGGCAGGGATATATTTGATTTTTCCAACATTGATGACATGATCGGTTTTACTATTCATGAAAGGGGCGGGATCTC
>LJUC01000224.1 GCA_001303695.1 Phycisphaerae bacterium SM23_30 | reverse complement strand
CACTCCCCATTGTAGCTTTCTTCATCGTGGGCGATAGTGCCGGAGGTCTCGTCGAACCTCCACCACGCCACCCGGTCCGCCCATGCTGGGGAAACTGCCAGGCAGAGAACCCCCGCCGCCATTAAAACCGTTAATAACCACCTTCGTTTCGGCTGCATCTTCAGCACCCTTTCCGGGCCCATCGCCTCCCACCGACGCCCTTAACCAAAATATTACACCAAAATCATACCCCAAGCCAATTTCGCCCAAGCCCGGACGTCAAATCGACCATCAATTGAACTCATAGAACTATTTGGAAACTCTTGATATTTATATTATACCCGCAGTTTGCTTAATGTGCAAACATTATCTGCCCCCGGCAGGCTCACTCGAAAGCCGGACAACATAACTTCCTGTTATTAAAAGATTTATGAACGTACCGTTCCTGTCTTTCCTTGCTGTTATGGAGGAGGGGCTTTATCTCATGTTGTTATGTTGTTTGGTATAAGAATTTTGCAGGTACTCGCACCAGGGATCGATTCCGGAGCCGGTGGTGCAGGAGATGCGAAAGAGGCGTAATTTTTCATTGGTCTGGCGGGCGCCGGCCTCGAATTCTTCGATGTTAAAATCGACGTAAGGCAAGAGATCGATCTTGTTCAACACGCAGGCATCGGCGTGAAGGTACATTTCGGGGTATTTAATGGGTTTGTCGGCCCCTTCGGCGGTGCTGCCGACCACAATCCGTAAGTCCTCGCCCAGGTCAAAACCCGCCGGGCAGATCAAATTGCCCACGTTTTCTATGATCAAGAGCTCCACTTTATCCAGCTTAACTTCTTGCAGGCTTTGAGCGACCATCATGGCATCCAGATGACAGGAGCCGTGGGTTTGAAATTGAATGGCGTCAATCCCCAAGGCACGGATACGGTCGGCGTCCCGCTCGGTCTCGACATCGCCTTCGACCACCAAAATTCTTAGTTTGGAGGAGAGGCGCCGGGCGGTCTGTTCGATCAGGCTGGTTTTACCCGAACCGGGAGAACCCAGGATGTTAAGGGCCAGCAAACCGGATTTTCGAAAAAGCCGGCGGTTTGTATCAGCCTGCTGCTGATTGCGGCTGCGTACGTCTTTTTTTAATTTAATCTCGCTCATTTTAATCAACCTCCAAAGCTACTATTTCGAAGCTGGAATCACCCTCCAAGGCAATATCAAGTGATTTACACAGAGGGCAAGAAGAAGCGGCGTCTCGAGCGGACATGGAAAAGCCGCAAGAGCGACATACAATTTTCACCGGCTCAATATTCAACTCGAGACGGGCCTGGGCCGCACAGGTGCCTTCCCGGACCACCTGAAAGGCGAAGTCCAGGGCATGCCGATCGATGCCGCTAAAGCCGCCGGCCTTAATTTTAACCACCTCGACTTTTTCAAAGCCGTGTCGAAGCTGCTCATCCTCTACTATCCGGATGAGTTCCTGGGCCATAGTAAGTTCATGCATTCGTTACTACCGTCTTGATTTAGGTGATATTTAACCACACATTTCATAAATTTCCCAGATTAATTAATTTTTGTAAGCAGAAAGTTTATCGCTGAAGTCTCATAGCCTTTTACGGGATAGGATTTACCATCGACTAGACGGCTAAAACAACTCTCATAGGGCTCAACGCAATCTGAAGTAATTAATACCTTATTTGATATAAAAATTCCAAACTATATATTGTTCGTCTCAGAACGCCTTTTTTATGCAAACGCCTGAAGGGAGATTTGACAATCCGATATAAAATTATTAGAATATTAAAGTTACCGAAATTAATTTGGTGTTGTCAGGCGTTTGTTTTTGGAACGAAGAAAGATTTTGATCGAAGGGGCGGTGCAGGGGGTGGGATTTCGTCCCTTTATTCACAATTTGGCGGCGAAATACCGCCTGTCGGGCCATATTATTAACACAACATCGGGCGTAACGATTGAAATTCAGGGGCAAAAAGACGATCTCGTTCGATTTGAAGCCGCTATTCGTGACGAACACCCGCCCTTAGCCCAACCGACAATAACTGCCGTAGAACCGATCCCCTTTAACGAGGATGAACGATCTTTTGTCATCCGGGCCTCTCAACAAAGCCAGGAGCGCCGGGCGGCGATAACGCCTGATGCGGCGATGTGTGCAGACTGTTTGAAGGAATTGACCGACCCAGCGGACCGCCGATGGCATTATTCTTTCATCAACTGTACTAACTGCGGTCCTCGATACACCATAATTTTTGACCTCCCCTACGACCGTCATAAAACCACCATGAAGGTTTTTCGGATGTGCTCTTTATGCCAGAGCGAATATGACGATCCCGCCAACCGTCGATTTCACGCCCAACCCAACGCTTGCGGTGATTGCGGGCCCCACCTTTGGTTGTCGGACAGTCAAGGACAACAGATCCAAACCAAAGACCCCCTCGCCCGGACCATCCACCATCTCGAAGAAGGGTATATTGTCGCGATAAAAGGACTGGGTGGTTTTCATCTGGCGGTGCGGGCCGACAGCGATTCAGCAGTGACAGAGCTGCGCCGGAGAAAATATCGCAAGGCCATGGCCTTTGCCCTTATGGTTCGTGATCTTGAGGCGGCTCACCAATTGGCCATGATTGACCCGGGGGCCGAAGAACTCATAACCGCTACGGCCCGGCCCATAGTGCTTTGCCTTAAAAAAGCTAAGGGTCCTTTAAGTCACTTGGTGGCGCCGACTTCCCGTTTCTGGGGTATAATGTTACCTTATACGCCGCTGCATACGTTACTGATGGAGGGACGATACCCGGCGCTGGTTATGACCAGCGGCAATAACACCGACGAACCCATTGAAAATGAAAATGCCTCTGCGCTAAAACGCCTGAACGGCATTGCCGATTTTTTCCTTATGCATAACCGCGATATATACACCCGTTGTGACGATTCCGTGGTGAAAGTTTTTCAATCAAAACCGTTGATGATCCGCCGGGCTCGGGGCTATGTGCCGCAACCCATATCTCTAAAGCGAAGTTGGAATAAAGACATTTTAGCCGTCGGCGCCGAACTCAAAAATACCGTAACTTACGTGAAATCGAATCAGGCCTACACCAGTCAACATATAGGAACTTTAACGGACGCCCGAACATATGAAAGTTTCAAACAAACGATAAAAAAGCTTGGCGCTTTAATAGAAGCCCGCCCCCAGGCGGTAGCCTGTGATTTGCATCCGGCAATGCTTTCTACCCAATTTGCCGAAAGATATCCGGAGGTTCAATTGGTACCGGTGCAACATCATCATGCCCATATTGCTGCGGTCATGGGAGAATATAATCTCGAAGGTCCGGTAGTTGGTCTGGCCGCGGATGGGATAGGTTATGGAAGCGATGAGACAATCTGGGGAGGGGAATTATTGGCCGTTTGGCGGGACCGCTTTGAACGCCAAGGTCATTTGGAGACAGCGCCTATGCCCGGCGGAGATGCAGCCAGTCGGCAGCCCTGGCGCATGGCGATCAGCTATTTAATACAAACTTACGGTTCTAAAAAGGGACTTAAATTCGCTCACCATTTACTAAAGAGGGTTGAACCTTCACAAATAGATGCGGTGGCGGAAATGGCGGCTAAAGGCATCAACGCACCATTTACCTCGAGTCTGGGGCGGTTTTTTGACGCCGTAAGCGCTTTAGCCGGGGTGTGCCTGATTAACACCTATGACGCCCAGGCAGCAATCGAACTGGAAAATCAGGTTGCCGAAGGCCAAACCGATCATTACCCCATTCAAATAGATGCATTCGAGGGGAAAATGATTTTGTCGTTTAAACCGGTGGTCAAGGCGATTGTTGAGGATTTAATGTCCCAGGCAGAACCGTCCCATGTGGCAGGGAGGTTTCATAACTTTGTGGCGGCAGGATTGGCATCCATGGCCCAACAATTGGCAGCGAAACTTAATACGAACACAGTAGCGTTAGGCGGCGGCGTTTTCCAGAATGAAATACTCCTTGATAAATTGGTCCGATCTTTGCATAATATTGGCCTGCAGGCGTATTTCAACCGCAAGCTCCCCGTTAATGACGGTTCAATCTCATTCGGGCAGGCGGCGGTGGCCGATGCTGTCTTAGCAGGCAGGAATTGAACTATTAACAAAACTAACAGACAAAAGAAAGTATCATGTATCAAGTAAAAAATTATAGGATACGAAATGATAAAAACTAAGAGGATAACGCTGGGCCGGAATCGGGAGATAAATAATGTGTTTAGCCGTTGCGGGTAAAGTGGTGGAACTGGATGGCTGTCATGCAGTGGTGGACGTACAGGGTAATCGCGTTAACGCCGTTACAATCCTGGTGCCGGAAGTAAAGGTGTCCGATTATGTGCTTCTGCACGCCGGCTTTGCCATTGCCATAACAAGTCGGCAGGAGCACGACGAACAACATCGTATTTTTAAGGAAATCGAAAAGCATGCCCGTCAAATCCTCCAAGATTGATACGAAAAATTTGGTCAAATTATTAAATCAATTATGCGAGCGTCTGGCGGATCGCCCGATCAAAGTCATGGAAGTATGCGGTACGCATACGGTGACGGCGCACTCTACGGGGCTGCATAGTCTCCTGCCGGATAATTTGCAACTTATCAGCGGTCCGGGCTGTCCGGTATGCGTGACGCCGGCTGGTTTTATCGATCAGGCGGCCCGGTTGGCGCTCGAACACGACGTCCAGGTGATGACCTATGGTGATATGGTTAGAGTGCCGGGGATAAAAACCAGCCTGGAAGACGTACGCCGGCAGGGGGGTAAGGTTTCCGTGGTGTATTCGATTAATGACGCTATTGCTGTCGCTCAGCAAGAACCAAACCAAAAGATTGTTTTTTTGGGGATCGGTTTTGAGACCACCGCCCCGGCCACCGCCTTTGCTCTGCAAAGAGCCCAGAATGAAGGTATAAAAAACTTTATAGTTCTTTGTGCTCATAAAAGGATCATACCGGCCATGGAGGCGCTGCTGAATGATCCGGCGATTTCCATCGATGCCTTTTTAGCGCCGGGTCATGTTTCGGTCATCATCGGCGCCGGAGCATATGATTTTATAGCAACTCAACATCGTCGGCCCTGCGTGGTGGCGGGTTTCGACGGTGAACAGATGTTGATGGGATTGGTTCAAATACTTACGCAACTGGTCGCCGGCCAAGTGAAGGTGGAAAATGTCTATCGATCGCGCGTCACGGAACAAGGCAACCGGCAAGCCCAAAAGATCATTGACGAAGTTTTCACCCCTTCCATGAGCATCTGGAGAGGACTGGGTGCGATAGAACAAAGCGGTCTGAATATACGCCCGGCATTTGCGGATCTCGATGCCCGTAATATATTTGACCTGGGCCCACCTGAAGACTTTGAACCCTCAGGTTGCCGCTGCGCCGAGGTGCTCAAAGGGCTCATCCAGCCCTCAGAGTGTAAACTTTTTGCCCAACAATGTACCCCCAGCGCCCCGGTAGGCGCCTGTATGGTAAGCCGGGAAGGTTCCTGCAGCGCCTACTACAAATACCATAAAGCGGGAGCAGCAAGTTGAGCGATCAGATAAAACTGGCCCACGGAGGAGGTGGGGTGTTGATGCAGGAATTGATCCGGCAGGAAATTATCCCCCGCTTGGGCGGCAAAAGCTTAATAGAATTGGCCGACAGCGCCCGACTCGACCTGCCTCATACAACTTTGGCGTTCACCACTGATAGTTTTGTAGTTTGGCCGCTGTTTTTTCCGGGCGGCGACATCGGCAGGTTAGCAGTTTGCGGGACGGTGAATGATTTGGCGGCGCGCGGGGCGAAGCCCCTGGCCCTTTCACTGGCCCTGATTGTGGAAGAAGGGCTGCCCATGAATACCCTGAGGCGCATCTTAAAATCAGTCTCCGACGCCGCTTGCCAGGCTCAGGTGGAAGTGGTCACGGGCGATACCAAAGTAGTCGAACGCGGATCTGCCAACCAACTGTTTATCACTACCAGCGGGGTAGGTATTATGCCCTCAAATCTTGATTTTACTCCCGGACGCATCGAACCCGGTGATGTTTTGATCATCAATGGCGCCATCGGCGATCACGGGATAGCCGTGATGAGCGTGCGGGAGGGAATAAGCTTTGCTTCTTCGGTCAAAAGCGATGTGGCCCCTTTGGCCCAGATGGTGCAGAAGGTTATTAAAGGCTGCGGACCGGCGGTTAAGTGTATGAAGGATCCCACCCGCGGGGGCTTGGCCGCCAACCTTAATGAAATGGCTCAGAACGTGGGCTTCGTCTTGGAAGAAGAGAAAATCCCCATCCGCCCGGAGGTGCAGGGAGCCTGTGATTTACTAGGTCTGGATGCTCTCACCGTAGCCAATGAGGGGAAAATGTTGTTCCTGGTCTGCCCTGATAGCGCCTCCAAGACCCTGGATATTCTCAGAGACCACCCTTTAGGCGCCGAAGCGGCGGTTATCGGCCGAGCAGATGACAAAAAAAGACTGGTCCGTTTGAAAACCGCCCTCGGCGGCGAGCGAATCATTGATACACCCTACGGCCGGGAACTGCCTCGTATTTGCTGATCGTTATAACTGGATAACTGGAAGTTTTACCGAACGTCGGAATCCAGTTAACCCTATAGTTGCATAAAATAAACTGAGATTTTTCGGAATATGTCTTTTGGAGGCAGAATATCAAACGCTTGGCGTTTTGTTTTATTTTTCTTGGAATTAA
>LJUC01000035.1 GCA_001303695.1 Phycisphaerae bacterium SM23_30 | reverse complement strand
TGATGCGGTCAAAGAGATCGACTTGGCAGTCAACCTCGAAACCCTCTTCCCGGAGCGATTCAGTAAACTGGGAATCTCCTTTGACGCTGACCTGGCCTTCTCTGCAACCCTGGGACTGAATCTGGACATCTCAGCCACCCTCTCCCGGGAAGACTTCCAGCTCATGGTGCGAGAGGCGGGTGTTGCGGTCCAAGCGGAGGAGAAGATCCATGGAATGGGCGTTGTTGTGGACGCGCTCCCCGGATCGAGCTTTGGTGTTTCAGAGGGTCGCTTTGACTTTGACTCCCGGGTTGAGCTGGTCTTTCATGGCCTGGACCCGCCAACCGGAGAACCTTCCGGGTCACTCTATCTTGAGTTGCCGGTCGTATCCGGTAACGCCTCCCAGCCTACCTTTTATATAAATATACAAAGCAATAACGTCTTTGATCCCGCCTCCCTCGACCTGGCAGCACATCTCATTCTGGCACCTGAGGATCCCAACCAAACCATTGGAATTGGAACGAGCTCCTCGGGCGACTTTCTCCTGGACCAGGCAACCTTAGATCTCATGAGCGGATTTGACACGGTCACCATCGGCCAGCCCGAAGGCAGCCATGTGGTGGAAATCGGCAATCCTGAGGAACCCACCTATCTCAATCACTCCTGGATTGTTTCCACACCCAACGAGGGTGGTGAAGTTCACATCAATAGCGATCTTTCTGTTGATGGTAACCTGACTATTGTAGGGTCGGGCCATACGACAACCATCGGCGACGGTAATATGAATACCGTTCCTCCGGGTAACGTGGTCGGGGCTCCTAATACCACCCTTGAGGGTACAATAACCAGGGTCAGCGCGGCCGGCAATATTACCATTAATGATTCGGTCGTCCTCAGCGGGGATGTAATTATCGAAAGTACCGGGGGCAACATCAGTATAACAGGCACGGTTAGCAGCGGAGCAGAAGGCCCCTACAGCCTTACCCTTAAGGCCCCCAACGGTACAATTACCATAGGCGATGAAATAGGGGATGACGCGGACCCTTTTACAGGCATAGAGGATATATCCGTTACGGCTAACGGCGATATTACCATTAATGATTCGGTCGTCCTCAGCGGGGATGTAATTATCGAAAGTACCGGGGGCAACATCAGTATAACAGGCACGGTTAGCAGCGGAGCAGAAGGTCCCTACAGCCTTACCCTTAAGGCCCCCAACGGTACAATTACCATAGGCGATGAAATAGGGGATGACGCGGCCCCTTTTACAGGCATAGAGGATATATCCGTTACGGCTAACAGCGTTGTTTTCAATTCGAACGTTTACGCGAAAGGTGAAGTATCGGTTGTAGTAAAAACCGGTGACTTTAACATTAACAATGATTTTTGCTCTTCCGGGTCACGAACTATTACAGTACAGGCTGTTCAGGGTGACATAGTTCAGACAGCTGGGATCATTGGCTCGATCGTTGAGTCGAAAGGGACCGTTCAGTTATGGTCCGGCCGGAAGATTTCTCAGACAGCCGTTTCAGGTATTAAAGCTGCCTCACTTAAGATCATAGCACTGGGTGTCGATGGGGGACAGGCCGTTGAACTTAACAGCAATAATAACGAGGTGGATAAGCTGGCTATCCATGTTGCCGTAAGCGGTGCCCCGAATTATACCGTCCGGTTCAGGAACTCGGCCCAGCTTGAGATAGGTACCGTACCATCCGAGGGTTCATATGGTATTGAATTCAGCGAAAGATCAGGGATAATCACTTCGGGCGGAAATGCCGCGATAACCCTTTCAACCGTTGACGGTACTATACTCCTGAATTCTCCTGTAAAGGCTGCCGGAAACGGCAATATAAATATAACCGCTGATTATGTTCCAGGCCCTCCTGAAGTCGGACAGGGCCGTAATATCGTTATTAATTCCGATGTGCAGTCCGGGACCGGGCAGATAACCTTTACTGCCAACGGTTTTATCACCCGTGATCCCGCAGCCTATATCCATACGAATTATGCCGGTCCGGGGCAGGGTATCGGTTCCAATGCGGGAAATAACCTTTCAAATGATCTTGAGATAGACCTGTCAACTATCTTCGACTGGACCGCCCAGGGGCCTGATAACAGCCAGAACGGACAGGTTATCGGGTTGGATCCCCAGGGTAACGCTGTATCCGCGGCGATACAGTCGATCTTCGTGCATCCCGTTAATCCCAATATAGTGTATATAGGAACGGTCAACGGAGGGTTGTGGCGTACGACCGACATAAATAATACGATACTTGTCGAACCGTATTCTTCAGCCAAAGCAGAAGCACCCGACGAGCCGACCTTGAACGCGACTGCAGCCGGCGGCTCTCTTACGACAGGCCGTGAGTACAGGTATAAAGTGGTGTTCGTTGACGGCACGGATGCTGAAAGCAACGCTTCGGATTATTTCGGGATTGAAATAGCTGCACCCAACAGGACCGTTACCCTTAATATACCACGCGGCCCGGCAGGTACCGCAAGCAGACGGATATACCGTACAGCCGCTCTTGATCCTGACAATCCCGGTAACCCGACTTATCATCTTATTCACACAATAGCCGATAACACCACGCTTACCTGGACCGATGACGGCACGGCCGTAGCGGCTGCGCACGCGCGCGAAATAGCCATCCCTTTTCCGATATGGGAGCCGTTGACCGATAATTATCCTTCTCTTGCTGTAGGCGCGCTCGCCTTTGACCCTGATGATCCCAATATATTTTATGTCGGTACCGGAAGCAGAAGCGCCAGTAATAAAGGCGGGCCTTCGATCGGTATTCTTAAAACAACTGACGGCGGCAAATCCTTCACCCTTATAGGAGAGGATGAATTTGGCGGTTTGAAGGTAAGGGATATAATTGCCGGGAACTTTGCCGTGAATACGGGGTTCGCCCAGTATGACTCCCTTAACCGCAGGCTGACCTTATTCTTCCACGAGGGCGAAACGACCGCGCAACAGCTTGTGAACGCGGTGAACGCGCTTGTTAACGCGCCTGTCAGGGCTTCGATTTTCCAGGCGGCTAATAACGGGTCCGGCATATACGCGGCAGGGATATACGAAGACGTGACTTCGGGAGGCGGCGCCGCATCTTACGCCGAAGGCGCTATCTTCCCGTCGTCTGAAAATACCGCCATAAAATTCAGGGCGAATAACACCGGTGCCCAGTATAACAACCTGGTGGTAAGGTTCGTTTCAGGCGCGGTTGCGGCCAACGCCGTAACAGGGGTATACGATAATATAAATAATATCCTGACCGTAACCATAAGAACAGGTGACGGCGGTTCCACTGCCGATAATATCATAGCCGCGCTGAACGCGGATGTTAACGTTCCGTTCACCTTAAGCCGCTGCGTTAACAGCGGTCTGGGTACGTTCGAGCGGTCCTCTCTTAAAGGGTTCACGTCCGGAGGCACAGGCACGGATAAGGCATCGGTCCTTTTTAACCCTCAGCAGGCGAACACGGCGATAGTGTTCACATCCAATGAGAGAGGAGCACTTCATAACGGGATCGAGGTGGTATTCCGTTACGAGATAAATCAGATCACCGTAGCCACGGAACAGGACGGCACTCGGGGCGGGTTATACATAAGCGATGACGGGGGCGAGTGCTGGCGGCTGTTGTCGGGGACGGCTTCTGGCGCCGATATAGGTGAGGATACAGATAAGAGCTCTTCTGTTGCTGTGGGGGATGTCAACAGTGACGGATACCTTGATATAGTCATCGGGAACACAGGCATTCTGACCGGGACGCGCAACAGGCTGTATCTTAATAACGGAACAACAGACCCGTTCCTCGGAGTAGAGTCCATAGATATCGATACCGACGGGAACAAGACATCGTCGATAGCCCTGGGTGATTTTAACGAGGACGGCCTGCTTGACGTTATGGCTGGCAACTACGGCAGTTCCAATAAACTGTATATTCAGAATGCTAACGGGACGTTCCAGGCCGCCAGGCCTATAGCTAACGAAACCCGTAACACGACGTCTATAGTCGGCGGCGATTTCAACAAGGACGGACATCTTGATGTTGTTTCTGGTAACAGCGGTAAGGTTAACCAGATCTATTTCGGGGACGGGACCGGGAACTTCTCTGCCGCTTCTGACATAGGCACGAGTACCTATACGACGACGTCCGTTGCCGCGGGCGATATCGATAAGGACGGCGACCTTGATCTTATTTTCGGTAATGACGGTAATGTTAACCAGTTCTTCCGCAATAACGGCGACGGTACCTTCCAGCCGGCTGTGAGCGTTACCGCCGACGCCAGCGCCACAACGGCTCTTGCTTTGGGCGATGTGAACGGTGACGGGAATATCGATCTGTGCGTAGGGAATAAGGGCCAGGCGAATAAAGTTTACCTAGGCGACGGGACCGGCAATTTTGCCGCCGGAACCAACATCGGGACCCAGACCGACAATACCACATCCCTTGCACTGGGCGACGTTAACGGCGACCACCGGCCGGATGTGGTCGTTGGCAATTCGAATACTACGAATAAACTTTATCTTAACAGCGGCAGCGCGCTTCATCCTTTTGCTGGCGCAGAGGCGCATGAGATATCCGTAGATAAATATAATACCGCCGCCGTGGCACTGGCAGATCTCAGCGGTGAGAACCATAACCAGCTGGATCTTGTAACAGCCAATACAGGCACGGTTTTCGGTAAGATAAACCGCTTTTATAAGGATTTCAGCGCTACTTTACCCAGGGGTACTGTAACCGACCTTTTGAGGGTAACTACACCTGGTCCGGCTCCTGAGACATATTATTTCGCTGCCGTGGTAGGAGGAAAAGGCGCTTTTCTTGACGCGAATACTATTGACGAATCGGAGCAGGACAGGCTCAGGGTGAGGTTAGGGTCGCTCGACCCTAAACAGTGGAAGGCACTTGAGCCGGAGAACGCTGCAGACCGCGCTAAATTCTACCTTACCGTGGGTAACACCAGACAGCTTGTAACCCCTGACTTCAGCTCGGTAAGCAGTATGAGCGATGTAAAGACCGCCTTCCAGAAGGCTGTTGACGCCGCCTTCGGCAGCGGGGTCCTGAAGGTCACGCTCGTGGATGACCTGCTTACCTTTGAGATACCGGCCGGAAAGCCTTTTGCGAGGATAGAACGACTTGAGGACCCTGATGCCGGAGATACGCTTCTGGGGCCATTAACGCCGGGGGTATACCGCAGTTCCGATCATGGGACCACCTGGCGGCAAATGACCGGGCCGGCGCTTCGCGATATGAGTTACTTCCGGGGTACCGGAAGGATAGAGATGGACGCGTATATACCGGCCGCGGGACTGCCCACTTTATATGTTGCCACTCTTCATGGAGTGCGCAGCGTTGACCAGGAAGCTTACGGCGGCCAGCTGGAAGGTATCTGGCGCAGTGACGATCTTGGAGGTCACTGGCGTTACGTTATGGATACACCCGTGGCGCTTGACCTTAACGCTGAGGAAATAAACGCGGCCACGGTTACGATAACAGTGGGAGGAGCCAACGCCAACCAGGCTTTGGAGTGGCGGAATAACGTTGGTAACAATAGGAAATTTCGTATCGTAATCGGAGGCCTTGATAAAATCGTTACTCCGAGGTTCGGAACTCATGTTCCTGCTCCTGCTCTTAACCCTGTAATGTCTGATGTTGCCCTTGCCCTGGAAAATGCCCTCAACGACGCGGCTGCTTTTGGCCCAGGAGCATGCAGGGTTATATGGGATGATATATACACGCGGTTTATAATTTTCAGCCAGACTTACTCGCCCATAACCGAAGTAAGCGCAAGGGATATAACTCAGAATAATTCGCTGTTCGATGCAGATAATCTTAACGCACATTTCGACACTGTCGGGGATATCAATGCCTTCAGGGAGATCCCGGTATTAGCGGTAGACGTCGCCGGAGCCAGCGCCACCGATCCGGAAAGCTGGAGGGCTCTCGGTAGCGATCCCGGTGTTTATTCCTTCGGCATGACAGTTGGCAGCCGGACCCTGGATATTGTCCCGAATTTTGTTAATATTCCTCTTGCGAACGCGGGAATGACTGATGTCGCCGCTATGATCGAAGCAGCTGTCCGTAACGGTTTCGTTAACAATAACATTGTAGTTGTGTGGGACGAGGCCAACAGCCGGTTTCTTTTCATGAGCTGCGATAACTCCGTGGTAACGCTTCAGGCCCCTGCCACACCCGCGCATACTTCGCTTTTCGGTTATATCGGCCTTCTGGCTGACGCGCATTTCGGCAATGTACACGCAGGAATGAAGGGGCAGGTAATAGAAGTGTCCGCTGGCCAGACAGCTCCCGGTGATGTTACCAATGCCGCTAACTGGAAGGCCCTTAATAACATCGATATCCCCGCTAGCGGAGGCAGGAAGTACGATATAACCTTCTATGTGACTATAGGCGGTGTAACGAAAAAGATCGTGATGAATACGGCTCTGAGCGCGGTCCCCGCGTTGAACCCGAAAATGTCCGATGTGGCGCATGCTTTTGAAACGGCTATCAACCACGGGAATGTTTTCGGGGCTGAGGCCGTTTCGGTTTTCTGGAACGGCAACCAGAGGGAATTCGTTTTTATGAGCAACAAGCTTTCACCCCTTATGTCCGTGGAAGGCGGAAATACAGGGGATAACGAAAAGCTGATCTTCGACGAATCGCTGAATGTGAGGTTCGAGGATATTTATTCTTACGGGCAGAAATATAACCGGGAGTATACAGTTGTGCTGAAACCCGTGGCGAATAACCCCGCACACGCGCGTACTCCGGCCAACTGGGCGGCACTGGCGGGTACTAAGAGTTTCAGGATAACCCTGGGTGAGGTCAGCGCTTTCATATCTCCGGATTTCACCGGTTCGCCTACAATGAACGATGTGGCCGGAAGAATAGAGCAGGCTGTTAACGCCCTGTTCGGCAACAACTCCGTTGTCGTAAGATGGGATAGCGTTAATTCTTACTTTGTCCTCACGAGCATGAACAATGTAACGGTCAGGGAGGTCAGCGGAAGGGACGTACCCGCCGCAGGATCGCTTTTTACCGCCAATGCCGGGGACGGCCTCCGTATATCAGAGGCTCTTATAGTTAATGATTTCCAAATGCTAGAAAAAGTTGTATCGACAACGGCGCAGGGAGCAGCCAATAAAGTCACTTCTATTATGGTAAGCACCGATGATGTGCCAAAATGGAGGGCGTTGGGAAATACCAGGAGTTTTTCCGTGACGGTTGACGGCAGACCGGTAGTTGTTACGCCGGATTTCAGCGGTATCGGAGCAGCGGGTACAATGCAGGATGTTGCCAACGTCCTGCAGAACACTATTAACGCCCGGGTAGCCGGGAATCCAGTAGTAGTCACATACAATGCCACTTTTAAAAGGATGGTCGTAACCAGTGTCACACCCGGTATAAGCTACAGCGGGGTCGCCGAGTTCGATGCTCCAGGGGTAAACACCGGCAGTAATCCTTCTCTGGTAGAAAAAGGTTCTCCGGTCTTTATTGCCGGGTACATTACCGGTATACCCGGAGATACGGTAACGTTAAAGGCGGGTTCGTCACATTTTGAAGCATGGAAGGGGCTGGGCAACAGGCACAGCTTCAGCATGACGGTCAAGGGACAGACTTCGAATACGACCAAAACTTTTACGGTCACTCCGGATTTCAGGTATGTCGACAACATGAAGGAGGTCTGTTCGGCCATAGCCGACGCGATCAACGCGCAGGCTACCAACTGGCACGGCGCGCCTGTGGATGATTTCAGCGTAAAGTTCGATGAAACAACATTAGCGTTTACCATAAAGAGCGATTTTTTCCGACAGGCGAACGATAAGGTAATAATAACTTCCATATCCGCACCTTCGGGGTCAAAGCCTTCGCTTATCGGTACATCCGCCGGCGCTTTCCTGATGGCAGGGACAACCAGGCAGCCTGAGAAGTTTACCGTGATACATTCAGGCAAGCAGGGAGGCAAACATTTTTCCATAGCGTCAGATCCCACTGACAGTAACTTTTTATATGTTGGCGGTGACCGGCAGGCAGTACTTTATAAACCTTCTTCATTGAAACACAACCAGGCTGAAGTTTCTGAATGGGTAGGCATACTGTTCAGGGTGAATACCGCGGAAACCGCGCCTGCTTCTGGAATTTTAGCCGTTCCGGCCAACGCCCAGGACCAGCTTACGGGTAAAGGGTCATCCGTTCCCGCGGGCAGCGTGCAGGGTAACGTGTGGGATGTGCCGACCGCACCCCACGCAGACTCAAGATGCATCACATTGATGAATAACGGAAATATCCTGCTGGAGGCCGATGACGGCGGGATATTCATGCTTGGTAACCCCACGAATAATCCGGCTAACGGCGCCAGGTACTGGCAGTCATTGAACGGCAACCTCAGTATTACGGAGTTCAATTCCATAGCGTATGACCCCTATGCGGATATTATTTTCGGAGGCACACAGGATGTAGGAAACCTCACACAGAGTGAAAATGATCCTGCGTCGTGGGAGACGGTTACTCTTGGTGACGGTAACGTTAACCTGCTTGGGGAGGATAAAGCTAACGGTCGTGTTTACGGGTACAGTGTGGGCAATACGCTTCACACGATTAAACGCGTAACACTGGATCAGGACGGGAATGAGACGGCCAGGCGGGACATCAGCATAGAACTGAATAATTTTGACAGGGAACAGGAGGCGTTTGATTCGATCGCGGGATCCGTAAGCCCTGTCAACGGACAGCGCCTTGCCCTGGCATACGGCGGTATTTATGAGTCCTCGGATAACGGGGATTCCTGGAACCTGGTGTTTGACCTTATACGACAGGATACCTCAGCGCAGCGCACCATAAATGATTCGGCAGCCTCGGTAATAGCATATTCAACAACTGTGGAAAGGGATCTTTACGTAGGTAATAAATCCGGCCAGTTTTTCGTCATAAACACGCAGACGCAGGCCGTGAGAAATATCTCCAGACCTCTGGACGGTTCGATGGTCATAGACATAGTGGTCGATCCGGACAATGGTAATACGGTTTATGCGCTTGGTTCCGGCAATATAGCAGTGACAAGGGACGCAGGTGCGACCTGGTATTACATTACCAACGAAGATTCCTTCTCTAAGGGAACAGAGCTTGTCTCGATCGAGATGGTAAATACGGGCAAGGGTGATCTCAAGATGACCGACCGTAACGGCAATTCCGTCACCGTAGTACTTGCCGGAGCAGAAACCATCGGGAACGTGAGGGATATCATAATAAATGCCGCTCATTTTGTTAACTGGGACCTGCAGGTCGCGATTGCCGGCGGGAGACTGGTTCTTGTCACCCTTACACCGAATCCGGCTGACCCGGCTGACAGGCACGATTTTAAGATCGAAGCCGTGAACGGTTCAACAGCCGCAGCGGATCTTGGAATTTTTAAAACGGCTACAGTAGTCCAGCCCGATACCATAACAGGTGATGTGATACCGAACCTCGTGGATCAAAATACCCTGCTGACCGCTTTGCGCGGCGGAGCCGGAATAGGGATCAAAGGTCTCGACATAGACCTGCTCATAGCCGGAACCGATAAAGGGGTTTATTATTCGATAGACCCGATCGGGCAGATCCACACGGAAACAAAGGCGACCGTGGATATTGCCAATACCCTGCGGATCACCGCCAAAAAAACAGGAGCATATTATAACGGCGTCACAGTCGTGTTCCTGGACAGCGGGGGCGCGCAGCCGTCCGTGTCATGGGATCCGGCAGCGCATGAACTTGAATTTTATATCACGAACAATGTTACTTTGGCACAGTCGGTCGCTGACCTTCTGGACCCGGGAGATCCCGACTTCGATCCAGTAGCGGGCAAATATTTCTCCGCAGAGGTTCTGAATAATAATCCCCTCAATCTGAATATGTCCGGCGAACTGGAAGGTGGATTCGATCTTGTGCCTGGATGGATACAGATGGGTAAGGGCCTTCCCGATGTGAGAGTTGTAAATATTTCATATACAGGGCGTATCGTTGACAATAATAATAATATAAGGGGTGATGTGCTTGTTGCCGCCACGCTCGGCAGAGGCGCCTGGAAAGTGAAAGACCTTCTTATGCGTGAGCTGTACAAGAGGCCCGTGGTGAGCATCGATTTGAATTCTGATGACCCGGAACTCCTTTCGCTTGTAAATAACGATAATATGCATTCCGAGATCGATGTTTATTACGACCACGTATTCTATAGGCGGGTCCCGGCTTCAGGTACCTGGAAGCTGGTAGTCCGCTCCGATGAAGCTAACAAAACCCTGCAGATAGATTCAGGGATAAAGATCCCGGGAAGCATTGTTTTCGTTACCGTTGATCAGGCGCCGCCGGATAACAGGATAGAATTCTACGGAACGGGCATCAACAGTGTTATAAAATCCATCCCCGCGGGGAAGAACTCGGGAGATTATCTTATTACACAAACCGGCAGCACGTCCCTTTATGTGGAAGTCGTCAATTTATTCGATGCCTGGTGGAATTTTACGGTCGACAATATGAGCAATTTCAAGGCAGGGTTAAAGGCGCTTTCGAATATGGATCAGGTGAACAATGCTTTGGGAAGGGATGCCATACCGTTGGTCGGCAGGTCGCTTTCATCGGCGGTCAGCGGCTCACCGCCCCAGGCCCCTTTGCCCATAGGCTTTCCCGCCAGGGTGTCGGCGTCACAGCAGGCTCTGATATCGGGACTTGCCGCGCAGGGATTGACCATGAAGGATCTTGAAGGTGATGATTCCATAATCGGCAGGTTCCTTAACAGCGGGCCTCTTGGCGATTTTGTTTCAGAAATAGGCGACGCCATAGGTGATTATGATGCGCTTTGCGCGATACTCGATGGCCTTGATGATATTGCGGACAACGTTACTTATACGGAGGAAGGATCAAATGTTACCTTTGACATGAGCCTGGACAAGACCTTTGCGGGCGAGGGTGAAATAGATATTGACGCCTTTGATGGAAAACTTTCACTGGGGGGCGATGTTTTTTACAGTTTCGATATCCTTCTGCACCTGATATTCGGCGTTGACGAAAAAGGATTTTTTATCGATACGGAAACTTTAACGGAACCTGAGCTGAAGGTCAGCAACCTGAACCTTGTCGGAACGGTGGAAGCCATAGGCAACATAGGGTTCATACAGGTGACACTCACAGACGGTACAGTAACAGTTAACGAAGCGGTGAGCATTTCGGTGGATTTCCACGATCCCACGGAGGATGATCTGAACGGTGAGGCACCCGGTTTATTACGCCTGCACGAGCTCAACTCCAATTCCGTTTTCGATCTGTTCTCGCTGGTTATACAAGGCAATCCCGCAGCCGATGACCTTATATTCACCGGGTATTTCGGTGTCGGACTGGCTCTTCCGGGATTGAGCAGCGTGCCGTTCACCATTGCCGAGGCAGGCCTGAAATTTTCCTGGAATGATATTTCCGACCCCTTCAACGTTCTTGTAGAGGGGCTGCCTGGAAGTGAGACAGGACAACTGCTGGCAGAGTTCCTTAACCTTGATTTCCAGCAGTACCTTCTTGATCTCCTCGCCGGCGTTGAAGACGTAGCCGATTCCATTAACGGCCTCACTCCGCTGGATACGGAACTGCCGCTGGTTAACACAAGCATAAACGGTTTGTTCGTGAAAGAGCCTTACAGGATAGGAGACCTTTTGAAACTGTACGGCCCTGTAAAGGGTTATTTTGACAAGCTTGAAGCAGAAGGCGGTTTCCCGAAGATCGATGAGTTCCTTAAGATACTTATAGACAGCACCGCAGAGAAGATGGAAGGATCTGCCCTGGGCGCGTCCCTTAATTTTAACGAAGGCAACCCTGAACTCAGTTTCGGATTAGGCGTCAGCATAGACCCTGAGTTTATGTTCTCATTTGATTTGGGCACGGCCCTACAGAACATAGGGCTTGGTGTAACGGCTTCTGCGAGCGTGCGCGTTAAGACCGAATTCAGGGTGTACGCCACGTTCGGCCTGGAACTGCAAAAGATCATAGACAAAAGCCACAGTATAGGTGATTCGGTATTTTTCGAGCTCAACGACGTGAGCGCGGCGGTGGAATTGACCGTGTACGATATCGATCTGGATATGGACTTCGGTTTTGTGCAGGCGGCGCTCGAGGATGCGGGATTCAGCCTGTTCGCAAAAGTTCGGCTTTACCTCGACGATCCCGACGGCAGAGTGACCCTTACCGAGTTGAAGGCCAACAGTTTTTCCGACCTGTTCTCGGTGAAGGTCGAGGACATTGAGGTTCAACTGGCTATATCCAGCGGCGAGGCCTTTGTGGGGACCGGAAGGGACGTGGACCGGGGCCATGAGGGAACCGGCGTGCTGGTGACGGTGGAGAATCTGGGATGCGTGGTCTACGGTCATTTCCCGGTGGATGAGGCCACCGGAGAGTTGCAGTCGCCGGTGTGGTCGTACGCCGTGACGGGCGGTGGCGAGGGTCAGCTTCTGGGAATCGACGGGGTGACCATGGACGCCTCCATGAGCGTGAAGATGAACACCACGGGCCGCGCCGTGGAGGAGACCATCGAGACCGGGGGTGAGCCGGTTGAGATTACCTTCGAGGAAGACCAGGGCGATGTGAAGTTCTTGGAAATCAAGGGAAAGGTGGCTGTGTACGACTACTGCTATCTTGGCGGCACCTTCACACTGACCAAGGGCCAGAGGGACGTTACCCTGAGTGACGGGACATCGCTGACGGTCGACCTGCTCACCGTTGGTGCCAACGACGCCTATGCCTTTGCCGGCGTCAACGGCCCGCCCACCGAAGAAGGGGCCATGGGGCTTGCCCTGGATGAGGTCAGCGTTGCCCTAGCGATGATGAGCGTTCCCGCGCCCGAAGATCCGGAGGTGGAGCGCACCGACCTGCGCAACTGGACCGCGCTCAAGGCGTCTGTGGGCAGCGCCCGGTTCATCGGGGTGGAGGGCATGACCATTGCCGTGGACGACTTTTACGTTGCCGCGAATAAAGGCGCCGGCACCCAGGACGGTAACGAGAATCAGACAGTGGTCGATTTCAGCGCCGACGAACTGGTCGTCGATACCGGCGAGGGGACCTCCGAGACGATCGATTTCGGGACAGAGATGCTCACGGCCGAAGGGACCTTCACCCTGAGCGTGTACGGATTTTTCTACATCGCGGGCTGGTTTTCTTTTAAGACCTCCACGGAGACGGTCACCCTCAGCGACGGCGAGCCGCTCCCGGCCGAGCTGCTGACTTTGAGCGCCAGCGGTGTGGACGTCTTTGCCGGCCTCAACGGCCCGGCAGACAGCCCCTCGGCCGTGGGGTTTGTGATGGAGGACGTGAGCTTCGCCATCGTCCTGATCAAGCCCGCCCCGCCCGGCGATCCTGACGCGGAGCAGACCGACCTCCGCAGCTGGACCGCGGTTGCCGCAGAGGCGGGCAACGTCTACTTTGCCGGACTGGAGGACGTTTCTCTTACCATCGAGGAGTTCAGGTTCTTTATCAACAAGGGCGGCGGCGAAAAGGATGGAGAGGCCAACACCACCGTGGTCGATTTCTTTGCCAGCCCCCTGACCATAGAGACGGGCGAGGGTGGCTCCCTCACCCTTGACTTTCAGAAAGAGTTCTTAGGGGTGGAAGCGACCGTCACCCTGGGGGTGTTTGATTTCTTCTATGTCCACGGCAGTTTTGCCTTTGAGAAAACGGAAACTGAGGTCGTGCTGAGTGATGCCTCGTGGCTGGAGGCGGACGTGCTCACCGTTGGGGCGCAAGTGGATGAAGCCTTTGCCGGCGTCAACGGCCCTGCGGATAATCCCGGCGCCATGGGTTTTGCGCTGGAAGCGGTGGATTTCGGCCTTGCCCTGATCACGCCCAAGGCACCGGATGATCTGAACGCACCGCGCGTTGATAAGAGAAGCTGGACAGCCCTCAAGGCAAATGTGGGCAAAGCCACCCTGGTGGGTATTGACGGGGTCACCGTGGACGTTGAGGATTTCGGTGTGGCCCTCAACAAGGCAAGAGGTACGAACGGCGGTATCCAGAATACCGCGGTCATAGATTTCAGCGGTAATCCGCTGGAGCTCAACACCGGAGGTGGGAATTCTCTGACCCTTGATTTTAAGACCGAACTGCTTCACGTGGAAGGCACGCTCACCTTGGGCGTCTACGAGTTCTTCTTTGCCCACGGCAGCTTCGCCTTTGTGAAGAAGAGCGCCTCGGTTACCTTAAACGATGACTCGCAGGTGGACGTCGAGCTGTTCACTGTGGGAGCAAGCGATGTGAGCGCTTTTGCCGGTGTCAACGGTCCTGCGGATAATCCAGGCGCCATGGGGTTTGTGTTAGAGGATGTGGCGTTTGCCCTTGCCCTGATGAAGAAAAAGGCAGATCCCGGTGCTCCAGAGGATACGCGCGGCTGGACCGCACTGGAGGCGAAGGTTGGCAGCGCCCGCATCATCGGCATTGAAGATATCACCGTTTCCGTTACGGATTTTTCCGTCGCCATTAACCAGGGAAGTGGGAAGGATAATGCAGGTCAGGATAACAATACGGTCGTGGATTTTGCAGAAACGTCTTTGGAAGTGAATACCGGCGGCGGTCGTTCCATACTCTTTGATTTCGTGGACGAGCTGTTGCAAGCAGAGGGAAGTGTTGTCCTCAGCGTTTACAGCTTCTTCTTTGTGTCCGGGAGTTTTGCCTTCCAGAAGCGAAATGCCCGGGTGGGTCTGAGCGATCGATCACCGCCTGATGATGATATGGTTGATGTAGAGCTCCTGACCGCAGGCGCCAGCGGCGTTGATGCCTTCGCGGGCGTCAACGGCCCTGCAAGTGAACCCGGCGCCATGGGGCTCACCATGACCAATGCCAATTTTGCCCTTGCCTTAATCAAGCCGAAAGCCCCGGAAGACCCCGCCTTACAGACCGACCTCCGTTCCTGGATTGCCGTCCGTGCATACGTGGGAAAGACGGAATTTATCGGCGTTGATGACCTGACTGTATCGGTCGCTGATCTCTACGTTTCCGTAAACAAGGGGAGTGGAACCCAAGACGGCGAGCCCAATGACACGGTCGTGGACTTCACCCAGAGTGATTTTGACCTTGACGGCGAAGTCGACGGCGTCCTGAGTGTCACCACCGGCCCTGAAAGCACCATGGATATCGATTTCGTCAGAGAGTTCTTGCAGGCCGAAGGGAGCGTGGACATCGATCTGTACGGCTTCTTCCAGGTATCCGAGACTTTCGCCTTTGAGAAGTCAAGCGGCACCGTGGCCTTGAATGACGGCTCGCACGTGGCAGTTGAGCTCCTCACCCTGGGTGCGAGCAATGTGAATGCCTTTGCCGGTATCAACGGCCCTGAAGGGGAACCCGGAGCAATGGGCCTCTCTTTGGAAGGGATAAACTTTGCCCTCGCCCTGATGAAGACAAAAGCGCCTGCCGATCCTGATACGGAACAGACGGATGTGCGTTCCTGGGTGGCGCTCAAGGCTGAGGTCACGGACGCCGATTTTATCGGTGTGGAGGGGCTGACGGTTTCGGTGGATAACCTGCTCGTTGCCGTCAACCAGGGCTCAGGACGGAAGAGTGGAGCTGTGAACAGGACCGTTGTGGACTTCACCCAGTCTGATTTTAATGGAGATGGGGACCCTGAAGGCTTTCTGCGGGTCAATACAGGCGAAGGAAATGATATAGACATTGATTTTACAAAGAAGTTCTTACAGGTTGAGGGTACTTTAGATTTAGGGGTATACGATTTCTTTTATGTAAATGGTCACTTTGCCTTTGAAAAATCAGGCACCATCGTCACCTTGAGTGACGGTTCCTCTGTCGAGGTGGGACTGCTCACCATTGGGGCAAGCAACGTGAACGCCTTTGCCGGCGTCAACGGCCCGCCCGAGAATCCCGGGGCCATGGGACTTTCCCTTAGCGGCGTGGGCCTTGCCCTGGCGTTGATGAAAACAAAAGCACCTGCTGCGCCCGAAGTACAAACGGATCTCCGTTCATGGACCGCGCTCAAGGCCTCTGTGGGAGGGGCCCAGTTTGTGGGGATCGACGGCCTGACGATCCAGGTGGAAGATTTCCATGTTGCTATAAACAAAGGAAGCGGGACCCAGAATGGCCAGGACAACACCACTGTGGTGGATTTTACCGGCGAACCGTTAACGGTGAACGTGGGCGGTGACAACTATATAGAACTGGATTTTGAAAAAGAGCTTCTAACCATTGAGGGAACGGTCGAGCTCGGCATATTTGAATTCTTCCATACGTCAGGAAACTTTGCCTTTGAAAAAACTGAGGCGACGGTAGTGCTCAGTGACGGTTCGGAAGCAGAGGTCGTGCTCTTGACCGTGGGGGCGAGTAACGTCAGTGCCTTCGCCGGTGTGAACGGTCCTGCGGACAGTCCCGGAGCCATGGGCCTGGTGCTGAGCGATGCCGAGTTTGCCCTCGCTTTGATGAAGCCAAAGGCGCCCCAAGATCCTGCCACCCAGACGGACCTGCGTACCTGGACATCCCTTGAAGCAAACGTGGGCAGCGCTCAGTTTATCGGTGTGGAGGATGTCACCCTTTCTGTGACCGACGTGCACGCTGCCGTCAACAAGGGCGGCGGCACCCTCGACAGCCAGCCCAACACCACGGTGGTTGACTTCTCCCAATACGACGCGAATGGAGACGGTGAGCCTGAAGGGTATATGAGCATCAACACCGGACCCGGGAGCTCCCTTGACCTTGTCCTCACCAAAGAGTTCTTGCAGGTAGAAGCCACGGTGGAGATAGACCTGTTCGGTTTTGTCTATACCAGCGGCAACTTTGCCTTCGAGAAGTCAAACGCCAGTGTCACCTTGAACGATGTAGCCGGCAGCGCCGTTGAGGTGGAGATCTTGACCGTGGGCGCCAGCAACCTCCAGGCGTTTGCCGGGCTCAATGGCCCTGCAGATAACCCGGGTGCCCTGGGCCTGTCCCTGACCGGTGTTGATTTTGCCCTGGCATTGATGAAGGTGAAGACTTCGACGCCTTCAGAACCTCCGGACACCAGAAGCTGGACCGCCCTTAAGGCCACAGTGACGGAAGCAACGTTCGTGGGTGTTGATGACGTTACGGCGACAGTCCAGAACCTGGAGGTGTTCCTCAACAAAGGCAGCAGCGCTGATACTGCTGTTATTGATTTCACGAAAAGCGGTTTTGACGCGGATGGAAACGGCACGCCCGACGGCTTCCTGCGGGTTAACACGGGGGGGGGTAACTCCTTGGATCTGGATTTCACCCAAGAGCTGCTTCACGTTGCCGGTTCCCTGATCCTGGAGGTTGCCGGTCAGAGCCTGACTGGAAACTTTGTGTTTGAGCGCACCACCAATGCCGAGGATGGAGAGATCATCCTGGTGGGAGTGAGTAACGTCCAGAGTTCTTTCCTGAGCGGTGCCTCTCCCATGATCAGCCTGACCAACGTGAGCGGGTTTATGGTGATCAACACCACGGGCATGGCCGGAGAGTTGGAGCTCGAGGCCAGTTTTAACACGGATGTGGTTACCGTAAGCGGGTCCCTGTCTCTGGCGGTGAACAACAGCAGCGAGCCCATCAGCGAAGAGATTGTGGTGGGGGGAGAGACCAGGATTCTGGAGATGCCCGCAGGGCCCTATGTGCGGGTGGCAGGCAACGACCTTGACCTGAATTTTGCCGATAAGGTCACCATGCAGGGCAGTTTTCAGTTCGAGCAGATGACCCGAGGGACTGAGAAGGCCGTGCGGGTGGCGGCAGTGGATGTTTTCGCGGAGGTGGCGGGGAGAGGGAAAATTACAGAAGGTTACGGCGGGTTCATCTTCAAGGAGAACGGGGCTGCCGGCATCATGAAGGGAGACATTGAACTCGACATCGTTTTAACGGGCGAGGGTGAGGCCTCTTTTCAGATGAACACCACCGGCGGTCCGGTCCAAGAAGTGATTACGGTCAATCGCCAGGAGATCCGTATTGAATTCGTCACGCCGGATAAATATGACTTTGTCGACTTCCTCCTGACCAAGGTGACCTTCCAGTTTGGTGACTACGTTCGTCTGACCGGCGATTACCGGATAAGCCAGCTCGATGTGGGTAAGCCTCAGGAGCGATCCCTGATCGGCGCCAAGAACGTGGACGTATTTCTCGGCGAGGGGCCCTATGAGCTCCCGGATGGCGCCGTCAATCCCGATGCCGTGGGTGTGCTGGTGAAGGGTGCCCGTCTGGGTGTGGTTCTGTTTGCCGACGATACCTTCGCTCTGGTTGCGGAGGGCCCGGTCGCTCTGGTAGGCGTGGACGGCCTGACCATTGAAGGGACCATTACCGCCCGTGTGAATAACTCAGGCCGTGGGGTGGATGAAGTCATAGATATCACCGGGGACGATCCCATTGAGGTCATCTTTGGCTCAGGGCAGAACAGCGAAGCGTTCAAAGGGGATCTGACTTTCAGCGTTGCCGACCTGTTCACCCTCACCGGGTCCGTGGTGTTCACCCGTCTGCCGGACGGCAGTCTCCAGGTCGATATCCCGGTGGTCAGTCTGGTGATCACGGTTGAGGGAGAAGAAACCGTGGGCATCAGCGGCGCGGCCAGTTTTAGCCTGGGTGGAGGACAGGGATTCAAACTCCAGAATTTGCGGGTGAACGGATTCTCGCTTTTTGGTGAGAGCGTGGGCGTTACGCCCGGTGCGAACGCCAGAGATTTTCCCGGTGCCCGGCTGGCGAGGCCCGTCAGTTTCGGCCTGATCGACCGCGCCGACTTGAATGATCCTGAGAAAAAATATATGGATGTGGTGTTCACCGATCCCGGCGGGGCCGGACTGGACGAAGCCTCGATTATGGACAGCGGCCTTGAATTCGAGCTTGCAGGCCCGGCAGCCAGAAATGTGGTTTTGAACGGTTCTCCCGAGCATGTGCTGGGCAACACCTACCGCTACAGCTTCGAGGGAGACTTTATCGAAGGGGAGGTGCAGGTCAAGTTCCTGGGCCAGACCTGGTCGGATACCAGCGGCAACAATAATCTGGCCTTTACGGAGCGCTTCATCGTGGTGAGCGGCCCTCGAGCGCCACCACCGGCGGCGCAACTGACCAACCCGCGCAACGGTGATGCTGTCGATGTGAAGCTCCTCAATGCCCGCCGGTATATCGACATCACCTTCATCGACAGGAGCGCAATTGGTCTCAATGAGTCCACCATCCTGGATCAGGCGCCTGAGTTTACCCTGAGCGGTTCGGGCGTGGCTGACCTGTCCCTGGGTCCCAGCGGCGAGTTGTTAGGCCCGGGCGGCAATCCAATCGTTCCCACCCATTTGTACGGCACGACCTACCGTTACCTGCTTACCGATAAAGATCCCGGCAATGACGTCGGTGTTTTCTCAAACGGCGAAGTGATGGTGTCCTACCTGGCCGGTGCCTGGTCGGATAATGCCGGCGTCCTCAACCAGGCGGTATCGGAGAAGTTCACCGTGCGCGCCGCCACCTCAAGCTCAGGGAGTACCAGCAGAACCATATCGCTGGGCCCCTTGGTGTTACAGGGCCCGAGCATCGGGCTGACGGACTTCTCCTTTAAGAACAAGGTGCTCAACATCACGGTGGCCATCGGGGTTGACTCCGCGACGCTGAACTTCGGCAAGAAAAAGGGCTCCCAGCCTTCAGACCAGCAGAGCCAGAGCGGCATCACCGCCACCCTCACCGGCGTGCTGGGAACTTTTGACCTCACGGTCAACGTCATGGCCCTCCTGGGCGGCGGGGACGGCAGCTTTGTCAGCGTACCCGGCAGGTTCTCTTTCAGCATCTCCCAGTTTGAAATCGAGATACCGAACCTGTTGAAGGCCGGGGGCACCGGGATCAAGATAAGCTATGACCCGGCCTACGATCCCGCGGAGCATAACGGCGTCTCTCAGGCGTTGCTGGTGGTTCAGAGCGCCTTTGTGACCTTTCCCCGCCTCAACGTGACCGGCTCCATCAAGCCTTACGACCCGCCCGGCGGAGGGGCCACGATTCCCGGGCTCACGGTGCGGGAGGACGGTTTCAGCCTGGGAACAGCAGAACTGTGCTACGGCTGCGGCGATAACTCCCTCAGTACCAGCAAGCCCGGCGCCGCGGTGAAACTGGGCAGTATCTTAGAGTTTGATGACCTCAGAATCGGGGTATCCAACCTCGAGGTCACATTCGGCCAGGCGGTTGATTTTGATGGAGAGATTTACATTGCCTCCGGCGGCGCCCGGTTCTTCCCGGGCAAAAAGATTTCAGCCACCATCAGCGACCGCCAGGTCGGGGAGCCGGCGGGCAATACCGAAGCCGTGCGTGCCACGCTGACCTTCAGTGACGGCAAAGTCGATGATTTCCGGTTCGAAGTGGATACCCTGTCGGTGGATCTGGGCAAGTACCTGACTTTGAAAGCCCAGGGTGTAAAGATAAACACCGGCGCCGGAGATGATGAAGAAGTCGTCTCTTTCATCTCTATCGGTGCCCAGGTGCGTATCGGCTCCTTTATTGTGGGCGGGGAGGCCCGCAACTTTGCTTTCCTCGGAGACGGAAGCTTCAAGGCAAAGAAAGGCTTTGCCGTTATCCTGAACATGGGCTCCACCTCGGGCGAAAATGTCGGTTGGCCCAACTGGATGCCGATCCAGATTACCACGTTGGGTTTGGAGTTTGAGGATATTGAGAACCGCCCTGAAGATTTCATCATCACCCTTTCCGCCAACGTCACCAGCCTGCACGGCATGAAAGGGCTTGAGTTCTCAGGCTCCATTGAGGGAGTCAAGATCTCCCCCAATCTCCTTGCCCAGGGAAAGTTCCCTATCATTGACATTGCTTCCATCGGGGTCACGGTCAGGGGTAAGATGTTCGGCGGCAAGATCAATGCCGCGCTTATCGGCGGGATTCTCAAGATCGATGCCGGCTACAACATCATCCATCCCACGGACACGACCACGGAGGTGGTGGAGCGTATCTTTTTCATGGGGCTGGAGGGCGGTTTTGAGTTTCCCGGCGTGGGCGGTATAACCATACGGTTTGCCCTCTCTGAGCTGGGGCCGCTGGGTGTTTTCCTGAGTGCCTCTGTTCCCGGAGGAATCGTGCTCGAGCCCAACACCGGCCTGGCCATGAATGATTTCAGTGCCGGCGTGGAATTCTTCAAGACCCTGCCCTCCCTGACCGATCCCTACGCATTACGGCAATCCGCCTTCATGGCGCCCACGGCCATGTCCGCTCAAGACTGGCTTTTCAATGTGAAGTACCAGGTGGTTCAGCAGTACCGGGCCATTCAGGAAGGCTCGGCCAAGAGCGGGTTTGCCGCGGCCTTTACCTCTCCCATGCTCATCACGGGCAGTGCCAAGATCTTCACCATCTACACCTCCAAGGAGGTGTTCAACGGTGAAGTCATGATCAAGTTCAGCACGGATGGAAAATTCCTGATTGCCGGCAAACTGAACTATGCCAACGACAAGATCAGCATCAGCGGCAAACTCTATGCGGACCTCACCAAAGTAGAGGAAGGTGACGTCACGGTCCTATTCCTGGCGGACTATCCCGACCAGCTCAGATTGCTGACCATACATGGCAAGCTGAAGATGGGATTCAAGAATGCCGACGGTGAAGAGGTCGCCTTCGATGTGCTCGAGACCGAGGAGATCTCCACGGAAGAAGAGAAACCGACCGGCGACATCGTTGATCCCGCTGACGGCGGAAGCATGGATGTTGTGGTACTGAATGACCGCGTTGACGAAGGTAGCCGCTACATCGATGTGGTGTTCCAGCCGGGCAAGGGCAAGACCCTTGACTACGCAACGATCCTCGATGGTGAAGAGGAGTTTGAGCTCACGGTGGCAGGCAATCCCGTGAGCGTCAACGGGGCGCCCACACCGCTTTCGCTGGAGACCGACGAGAACGGGTTGCTGGTGATGAGAAAAGTCACGCAGGAGAGTGAGGAGTCTGATGACGCATATTACAGCCGACTGAGCGCCCTGGGCATCACCAATTTCAGGTACGCCATTGATGATCCAACATTTGAGTACTCCCCCGGCGAAGTGGCCGTGGATTTCACCGCAGGTGCGCTC
>LJUC01000223.1 GCA_001303695.1 Phycisphaerae bacterium SM23_30 | reverse complement strand
TGTCTTTGGCGCTCTGCAACAAACTTTCCCCGGCTTCGGAAACGGTATCTGTTGGAAGTTCGGACACAACTCCTTCGCCGGCAATTTTATTTGTTTCAGATTCACTATCACTGACGATTTGATTGGTTGCCAGGTTTTCTATGGGCAGCGCCTCTTCCAGAGCATCGAGGGCACGGTCGCTTACCGTTTGGTATTGAAACACCAGATTAAGAAGTCTATTATTTATATGATCGCCGGGTTTGACTCCGAGTTTCTCAAGGGAAAATTCCAGAGGATCTACTGGTTCGTTAACGGCCGTATTGGTGAATTCTATTTCTTGATGATAAACTTGAGGTTTTTCACCCTGGTTTTCCGTATGATGAACGACCTTTTTAAGAACAAACACATTTGCCGCCTTCTCATATTCATATTTTTGTCTTATGATATTATGATCGGTGTATTTTGTAAAATATGAGACTAAGTTGCATCCCTGCGAAATGTCATATATATATTCCGTAAACATATTTTGGTTTTTTTTAGGCACAATCTTTAACGCGACAAGATCACCTTCTCGGCTTATGTAATAGTCTTTAGGGAAACTTTCAGGGTTTTCGTAGAGATCTGGAAAAGGTACCATATGCTTAGCCGCTTCGTTAAGATAGTACATAGGGTCGAAATCGTCGGAGAAATTTGATCTTTTATATTCAAGAAATGAATCAACAACCAAGGTATAAGGACGTTTTTGAAAATCCGAATAAACAGGTCCGAGATTTAATATTTGTTTTTCTTTTATCATACCGTTTTTGAAATACTTCGAATTTTCCCATTTTGTGCCGTCGGCGTTTTCGGCTTTATCCTCGACGAGTCCCCAGCTCCACCTGGTCGCTTCGAGATCACCATCATATACAAACTCCGCCCTGCTCAGCATGTCGCGTTTGTCGGCGCCTCTGCCCTCGGTATGCAGTCTTATCAGGGCCTGGCCCCGCCAAGAAGATATTCGTTCTATATTTTCCCTGTGACCGTTCATGATCAAAAGCAGCAGCTCCTTATCCCCATGGACCTGACCGAACGACGGGGAATATAAAAATTGCAGCAAAATAAAAGCAGAAATCATCCCCATAAATATCTTGTTATTCATGATTTCACACCTCTTTGGTTGATTTGTGATTTCAATGCCAGAATATTTTGTGGGATAGGATCTGATGGATTAGACCATTTTATAAAAATATCTGCCAACAGACCCTGTTCCACCGGGCTTAATCATCAATTACCACCATCACATCTCCAATTACTTTCATAAGTTGGCGTTCCAACTGATTCGCCCTTACCACACATAAAGCAACCGTCATGAGACCCCCAAGGCAGGTAGACACAACCACCCTGAGGGCCAGCATCGGGATAACAGTCATAAGTAGGTTGATCGCCTATCGGAGTGCAGGTATATCTTTGTTTGCATGTTACAATGCCGCTTCCAATTTCACAGTTGCCCTTGTTTTGATCCTGCTTTTCCGGATCTTCGTAATAGTAACATCTCTTAACGGTATAACCCGTGCCATACCAATAAGGGCCATAATCGTCACAATCTGTTGAACCTCCATAAGGTATGCAGCCTGCATTGTTATAACAGGGAGAACTCTGGGCGCAAGGCGAACCATCATTAAACACGCTTGCACAGCATTCACCTAAATCACCCCTGACAGCACCTTCTGGTGGCTCATCTTCACCCCTCGCAGCACCGTAGATCATGCTCATTTCGGCATCCGTTAGAAAATCACTTGATGCCGATTTGGTAGTCGCCTGAAGCCCAAGCGACGCTATCGCCAAGATTAATGCTATTACAAATAGTTGCGCAAATTTGTTCTTCATAATTAAACCTCCAAATATTTTGAAAAATCTTAAAAGTCGAATTACATTTTCCTGTTCTTGTCCAAAACACATATTCTCTGGTTTATCGTTCTATCAATTTACATGTAAACCTCCTTTCCGGCATCGCAGGGGCATGCCTAATGCACGTTTAATGTTTAACCTCTAATGAGAGTTTGGCAGGCCCAAATAATCTTTTTTTTCTGTTTTTCTATTGCTTAGTTATAGAAATGGCGAAAAGCGCGCGCGGAAAATTGATGTTTTTTAGAAAAATTTTTAACTCATTATATTTCAAGGTGTTACAAGCGAAAATTTTTAATAATTTTGCCAATCAGGCCCGGAATTCAACTCTTCATGGTTTTGGGCGGACCGGTCTGACCCGCTAAACTCCCCGCCTTTTGCAGCGTTGCCTGCCCCCAGTAGGTAGGAGAATAGGTGAAGGAAAACCGAGGCCGTTGCTTCTTTAAGTTGAAGTTTGTTTAAGTGGTTTCTATGATATCCTCGGATGTTATGACGGTTTTCCGGGTATATCTTCTTCGCGAGTATCCATCATCCTGTCAGCACCTCGGGATGCTCGTTTGTAGCGGTTATATTCCTCGCCCCCGTAGGGCGCTATGATGATCCCGCACGTTATCACTGGTTTAGGCCTGTAGGAGACTTTAGAAGACCATCTTCGCAGGGCCTTTAAAAATTCAAAACCCCCGGATGCCGTCGGCCTCGGTTCCGTCCAACCGGGTTTTGGTGTCGGCTCCGCGACGCCAAAACTCATAATTCGTTGAATAAATGACATCCGTAGATTCGGCGTCTCGTTCCATATGAGACACTTTTCGATTTAAGAACATAATATCCGTTCGCTAATTTTCTCAAAATGCAGACCATAAATGGCCAGCTCGATCGCTATGGGAAGCGCTCCTATTTTTTTCAGACAAGTTTTGGCCAGCAGCCGCCAATATAAAAATCGCGCCCGCGATCGAATCCCTATGCTCCACATGCTTTTAATCGTAGCCATTAAATCTTCAAACTTAATCCTGTTTTTCGCCACAGGTTTGTAATTGCTGATAAAGGTGTTTATCCTTTCATAGTACTGTCGGGGGGAATAGATGGTGGAGAGGATTTTCCGGTAGCCCGCCACCAGTTTTTCCTGGGTCATTTTGGGGATAAAATTCAAGTGGGTATCGGTATTTTCTCCGGTGGTTTGTCCCAAGAGGCGCCCTTCGGCTTTGAGACGATGCCAGAGCCGGGTCTGGGGCAGGGCATTGAGCAGCCCCACCATCGCGGTGACAATGCCCACCTTCTGGATGAATTTAATCTGAGCCTCGAAGATGCTGTCGGTATCGTTGTCAAATCCGACAATAAATCCCCCCATGACCTGCATACCGTTTTTCTGGATGACTTTAACCGCTTCTTCGAGATTTCGGGCGGTGTTTTGGTACTTGCCGCATTCCTCCAAACTGTCGAGGTTAGGCGTTTCAATGCCTAAAAATACCTTATGAAAGTTGGCGGCGCTCATCATCTGCATCAGTTGTTCATCATCGGCCAAATTGGCACTGGCTTCGGTGGTGAGGGCGAAAGGGTACTTGTGTTCTTTCTGCCATTTGATCAGCGCCGGCAGCATTTTTTTTACCTGGGATTTATTGCCGATGAAGTTGTCGTCCACCACAAAAACATCGCCACGCCATCCTGCCTCATAAAGCGATTCTATTTCCCGCACCATTTGGGGGGGAGTCTTGGTTCGAGGTTTTCGGCCATACATCACAATAATGTCGCAAAACTCGCAATTAAACGGGCATCCCCGCGAATATTGCACCGGCATGATGGCGTAATCCTTAAAATTAATGAGCGACCATTGCGGAACCGGCGTCTGGATTAGATCGGGCCGATCTGCAGATGAATAAACAGTTTTCGGATGCCCCTTTTTCAGATCGTTCAGAAAGAGCGGCAGGGTGATTTCCGCCTCATTGAGCACAAAATGATCCACTCCTTCAAACTTTTCGGGCAGGGTGGTGACCGCAGGTCCGCCGGCGACCACTATCTTGCCCTGCGCCTTGCAGCGCTGGATAATTTCCCGGGCGCTGTCCATTTGTATAATCATGGCGCTGATAAAGACCATATCCGCCCAGGCAATTTCTTCATCATGCAATTTGGCGATATTGACATCCACCAGCTTTTTATCCCATCCTTGGGGAAGTAATGAAGCCACCGTCAACAATCCCAGCGGGGGAAATGCCGCCTTCTTGGAGATAAATCTCAAAACGTGCTTGAAACTCCAGAAAGTGTCGGGGTATTTAGGATATACTAGTAATATATTCATTTTTAGTAAAACCTTTGGCAACAGGCAGCGAAATAGACGCTATAACTGCCCCTCGTCGACTCGGCTTAACGGTATATTTCCTGCCCTAATATGTTTCATGCTGCCTATGCTATATCTTCATATTAGGCTGGGACGCTAAATATCTTTAATAATCAAATCAATTAAACGATCTCAACGAGTTGAATTTCAAAAGTCAGATCTTCTCCCGCCAAAGGATGGTTGGCGTCCAGGGTTACACTCGACTCGGACACATCCGTCACTCTTACGGGGATGGCTTGACCGTTTTCCTGGCGAATTTTCAGCTTATCGCCAAGCTTCGGCTTCAGATCCGGCGGCATTTCACTGCGATTCACCTCCAGCACCATATCTTCACGGTGAGGGCCATAGGCATCATCCGCCTCAACGGTAATGGTTTTCGATTCGCCCGAGTTCATCCCCACCACCGCCTGTTCAAAACCGGGAATTGTTTGCCCTTCGCCGATAGTGAATTGCAGTGGATCCTGTTCGGCAGAGGTAAAAAATGTCTTGCCATTGTCCAGTTTACCCAAACAGTGAACTTTAACCGTATCGCCTTCTTTTGCCTGCGCCATTTTTTCTTCCTTATGCTGTCGAGTTTGCCGATTCATAAACAAAAAAGGAGGCCAAGATGCTTTGACCTCCTTCCCTGTCATTGATTTGCCAAATTAGTAGCGACCTCCACGATCGCCGCCATAACCGCCACTACCTCTAGGGCGGTCTGTCCGGGGCTTGGCAAGGTTTACCTTGATTGAACGGCCGCCATGGTCGTGGCCGTCCAGGGCCGTAATGGCCGCCTGGGCCTCTTCATCACTGCTCATCTCCACGAAACCGAAGCCTTTGCTCCGACCGGTGCGGCGATCACTGATGACTTGAACACTCTCCACCGTGCCGTGGGCGGAAAATAGTTGTTCCAGGCTCGAGCTATCTATATCGTAGCTCATGTTTCCTACATAAAGTTTCTTACCCATAACAATCTCCTGTTTTCGGGCTTTAACCCACATTTTACTTTCCGGGTTAATTGAAAGAGGCCAACGTTTCAGCCTATAAAGTAGGAGGGATGAGAGAAAAGAGAAACTTAGGTCTGGGCAGAAACTGAACTGTCGCATACCAAAATCGCTCGTTCAACAAACCAGCTACAATATCACATTATATTTATCGTAAAATACAAAACAACACTAAAATAAAAAATTATGTCTCTAATCCGGCGAGATTGGCAAAAAAACAACTCAAAACTTCGAACCGACGCGTTTTCCCCTGCTGATTTTGAGAAAATGATAAATCCTTGATATACAAGAACTTAGGATTTTGGTTAAAATGTAACTTAAAGAAAATAGGCCAAAAATACCCCAAAATTTACCAAAATACTGCCATTTCGACGGCTCGGCTTGACCTTGCATTGTTTCCATTAAGATCGGCTTATATCAGCGTCGTCGGGCATAAAAAATAGCATCTCTTGCAACTCAGATTTCGTTTACGGAAAGTCAGGCGTGGCATACTTAAGAGAAGGTGTATTTATTGAAGCCTTGCATCGCGAGCTGGAAAAAAATAAAATACCTATAAAATTTGTAGGCATCAAGGCAAGTGAGCCGGAGAAAGCGGTGAAAGACGTACAAAACTTAATCGGTATAACCTGATACTTTACACCGCTTAACATCCGGCCGTTTATTAAAGGAAGGAATGTGAGAATATTCACTTAAGCGAAAGGATGTTAACAATGAAAAGCTGCGTTTTTCCTCTTTTAGCCGGAATCATGGGGTTTGCTCTGATTGCCGGCTTCGCTGTTGCGGGTCGCCCTGCCGATGATGAATTCGTACCCTTGTTCAACGGGAAAAATCTCGACGGTTGGGTGAATGTCAATTGCGCGCCGGAAACCTGGACGGTCCGGGAGCAGATGATAGTATGTAGCGGGATACCGACAGGAGTGCTGCGAACAACCAAACAATACGAAAATTATATCCTGGAACTGGAATGGCGCCATCTGAATAAAGGCGGCAACGCCGGTTTGTTTATCCATTCCGATGCCCTCACCGCGCCAGGCCAGCCCTTCACCCGTTCCATCGAATGCCAGATTATGGACGGCAATGAAGGAGACATGTTTGCCATCCATGGTGCCACTATGACGCCGGATAACCCTAAGCCCGCCAGAAGCCAGATGCGCTCGTACCCAAAAGAAAAAAGAATGAATCCTGCCGGACAGTGGAATCATTATCGCATCGAAAGCCGCCGCGGCACCCTTACCCTGGCGGTTAACGGTAAAATCGTCACGCGCGGATTCCACTTAAATCCCCGAAAAGGATACATCTGCCTGGAATCGGAAGGCAGCGAAATCCATTTTCGTAATATCCGCATACAGGAATTGCCCGGCACCAATCCTCCGGCAGAACTCATCGCCGCCCAGGACCAGGGATTCCGTTGCCTGTATAACGGGCTTGATTTGCGCGGCTGGAAGCAAACACCGGGTAACAAAAATCACTGGCGCGCCCAAAACTGGATACTGGACTACGATG
>LJUC01000222.1 GCA_001303695.1 Phycisphaerae bacterium SM23_30 | reverse complement strand
AGAACTTCCACACTGCCAATGGTGCCTATGTTATCAAAATTGCGCTCTCTTACAAGTCGGTTTCTGGGAAATCCTGGTTAAAATAAATCAGGTCAATCCGAGCCGAAGTTGCAATAATTTCCGCAATAATGGGTTTGATTTTGGCTTTATTTCGGTTTTTTCCGAATTTATTTTTGTTAAGATCACAAGTTCTTAAATTGCAATGACATATCATTTTTCCAAAATCAGCAGATAAAAGCGCAGCGGTTTGGAGTTATGAGTTGTTTTAAGGTAACGATAGCCTTTTCAACGGTCCAGGGATAAAAATATGCCCGCACTCCAAGGTTAGCCGGACGCGGGCATTACTGAAAATCGATGTAATTTGATTAAAAATCATAACCGGCCGGGGAACTTTACTTTATATTCACTCCTGCGGTACTTGAATAATCGCAAACCGCCTCGGCATTGAAGGTCTGGTCGCGATAATAGTATCTTCCCTTGGAAAGGCCGCTCTCAATAAAATGGTTATGTCCCTGGCGATCTTGACGGCGACGGTGTGGTGAACCTGCTGGATCTGTCTATCCTGGCTGCCCACTCTCTCCAACGCCTCGGCCCGTAATGATACTTCTTATAGTATAATGCCTAAAAACCAAAGAAAACTCATAGACCACCGGTATTGGCTCGAAGGAACAGGTACGAGCTGAGCGACAAACAGTCGATAAAATAGCCTAACTTGGCGAGACCCGCCCTCGAACAAAGCGAAGGAATCAGGCTAACAATCAGATAGGTTTTGACAGGCGTACTCGTTAAGTAATGGTTCTTTCACTTTCGGCGGTTGAGGGCCTGGCGTATTTCCCGCTGGGCCTGACGGTCGCGGAGCTTGTCGCGTTTGTCCTGGTGGGTTTTGCCCTGGGCCAATGCGATTTCCACCTTGGCTAACCCACGCTTAAAATATATCCGCACGGGGATCAGGGTCAGTCCCTTCTGGGTGAGCTTGGTTTCCATTTTTAATAATTCCCGTTTATGCACCAGCAGTTTCCGCAGGCGCGTCGGCTCGTGATTGGCCCGATTGCCGTGCTCATAGGCCGCAATGGTGCATCCCACCAGGTACAGTTCCCCGGCGCGAATCCGGCAATAGGCCTCTTCCAGCGACGCCTTGCCCTGCCGTAAACTTTTGACTTCCGTGCCCCAAAGGGCGATGCCCGCCTCCAGCTTTTCCCGCAGATGATAATTATAGCGCGCCTTTTTGTTGGCAATGGTGGGGCTAAATTTACCCGGTGACAGAGCCGCTTTGTTCTTCTTTTTACTCATAATAAATTATCGGTACTACCTAATTATGATTAATTTTACCTTATCGTTTTCCGGGAAGCAACTATTACTATTTTCCTCGACATCAACGTCAGATAACTGTTTTTCAAAACCGGATAACCTAAATCGGACCCGGCTAAAGAAAAAGACAAGGCCGATTACTTTAATTTTTTACGATATTTTTTTTCTAAATTTTGCTTACGGCTCATTTTAAGGCTATATTTCATTAGACGATAAACCGATTGATATATATTTCATGGAGCCTCAACTTGCGTCCCAGAAAAACCCTGGTTCACGTTACGCACGAAGCAACGCGCCAGATAGGAGGTATCGGTGCGGTTCTGCGGGGATTATTAACTTGCCGCTCATATCAGGCGGCGGTGGAGCGCTCGATAATTATCGGGCCTTTGTTCGGCGCCGATGATTCCACCCCCGAAAGATTGGGATCAGACGGCAAGGTGCTTTATTCCTCCCGGGACGGCCTCACCGAACATCCCTATGCCGCGGCTTTAGCCGAGGTCGAGCGGAAATTCCGTGTCTCCGTCGTTTACGGCCGCCGCACTTTCTATAATCGAGATACCCGGATTAAAACTCATACCGAGGTGATACTCATCGATGTCACCCATGCCGATCTTAATCCCGTTAATGCCCTGAAGGCCTGGATGTACGAAGAGTTCGGTATCGAAAGTGATCGTTATGAGCATGATGCCGATTACCAGCAATATGTTAAATTGGCGCCGGCGGCTTTGGCGACCCTGCATGCCGTCGGTGCTTCGGACTGCGAGCATCCTTCCATTCTTATCGGTCATGAATACATGGGCCTGCCTACCATCCTGGCAGCCGTCCTCGATCCCCTGGGGCGATTTAAAACTATCTATTACGCCCACGAAGTGCCCACCGCGCGCCGCCTCGTGGAAGATCATCCCGGTCACGACACCATGTTTTACAACATTATGAATCTGGCCTGGCGGCAAAAATATTACCTGCCGGAAATCTTCGGCGCCCAGAAACACTTTTTTAAATATGCCCTGGTTAGCGCCGCCCGCTACTGCGACAACATCATCGCCGTGGGCGACAACGTCGTCCGGGAACTGCGCTGGAGGAGCCCGGAATTTGAAAGCCTCCCCATAGACCTGGTCTATAACGGACTGGAAAAAGAAGAAACAACCCTCCCTCAGAAAAAGTCCAGTAAAGACAAACTCCGGCGATATGCTCAAAAATTGCTGGGTTTTACCCCGGACCTTATTTTCACACACATCTGTCGCCTGACGATCAGCAAGGGTTTATGGCGCGACCTGCGCGTTCTGGAACATCTTGATCGGCGCTTTCAGCAGGATGGGCGCACCGCCGTTTTCTTTTTGCTCAGCACCGACGCCCCCCGCCGCCGTCGAACTACCATTTATCAAATGGAGCAAAATTGGGATTGGCCTGTCGCCCACCGTGAAGGCTTACCCGATCTTTCGGGCGCCGAAGCCGCTTTCTATGCCGTCATTCAGGCCTTTAATATCCGCACCCGCAACATAAAAGCCGTTCTGGTTAACCAGTTCGGCTGGGACCGCCAATCCTGCGGCGTGCGAATGCCTTCCGACATGGAATTTGCCGACCTCCGCCGGGGGACGGATGTGGAATTTGGACAGAGCATTTATGAACCGTTCGGCATCTCCCAGCTGGAGCCTTTAGAATGGGGCGGGTTATGCGTGGTAAGCAGTGTTTGCGGATGCCTGGGATTCGTCCGGTCCCTGACAGGCTCGGCCCTGCCGGCCAATGTCATCGTTGCCGATTACACCCATCTGGACGGTACGTTCCGAAACCCCGATTTGAAAAGCCTGCTGGAAATTGATCGCCCCCGACGCGATATCATTGAGCACCGGGTTGCCGCTCAGACCGCCCGGACCATCCTTCAAAACCTCCCCCAAACTGATGCCCGCACCGAAGCCCTCATTCAAAAAGGCGCCGCCCTCGCCGGGCGCATGAACTGGAATGTCGTTTGCCAAAAATATTTCCTTCCCGCCCTCGACCGAGCCTACCACAACTACCGGGCCCGACAAACCGCCTGAAACCTGCTGATGCGGACCAAGGTTAAAAATAAGGTCGGCTCATCAGCATGCCTTTGCTTCAGAATCCTCTATGCCGCCTTAAGCCGATGCCATTTTCGATTTTGCAAAACTTCAGCTATAAATTATAATCTCCTCATGTCTGAATATCGTTATAATCTTATAACCAACCGATGGATCATCCTTGCCGCCGGGCGGGGCGGGCGGCCCTTTGACTTCGCCCGGCGTCCGAAACCTTCTCTGCCGGATTATGATGAAGATTGTCCTTTTTGTCCCGGCCATGAACAAAAGACGCCTCCCGAAGCCTTCGCCGTTCGCCCGGCCGACACCAAAGCAGATAGTCCCGGTTGGTCGGTTCGGGTAGTGGCTAATAAATACCCGGCCCTCAGCATCCCCCCCGATACCCCCTCGGCAATCGGCGGTTTAGAGAGCCGACCCGGTCACGGCCTGCATGAAGTCATTATTGAATCCCCGCGGCATAATTGCTCCTTCAATGAGCATGAGACCCAGCAGGCCCTGCTCATCGGCCGAACCCTGCGGGACCGGTATCGAATCCACCAACAGAACCCTCACCTTCGTTTGATCAGTATCTTTTATAATCACGGCAGCGCCGCCGGCGCCTCTTTGGCGCATCCCCATTTTCAACTTATCGCTCAAAGCATGATTCCGCCGCGGCTCACCGCTCAACTGGAACATCACCGGCGTTATTACCATCAGCACGGCAGGCGCCCCTTCGAGGCCCTCATCGAGGCCGAACTCGCCGACGGATCCAGGGTAATAGCCTCGCAAGATCATTTTGTCGTCCTTTGCCCGTTCGCTTCGGAGGTCCCTTTCGAGGTTTACCTGCTGCCCCGGCAGAACCAAAATCATTTCGGAATGATCACCGATGAAATGCTCGATCCTTTCCTTCGATTGCTCCGGCAAATTATCAATCGTTGGAACGAAGGATTAAATCATCCCGACTACAATCTGGTCTTTCACTCCGCCCCCGCCGACGGCAAAGATTATCCCCAATTTCGCTGGTATGTTCAGCTTTATCCCCGCCTTAATACGCCCGGCGGCTTCGAATTGGCCACCGATATTTATATCAATACCGTCTCCCCCGAATCGGCGGCCCTGTTTTATCGCAGCGAAAATAAATTCCCTTCCTCCCCGTGCTAGGCCGCCACTTACGACCGATAATTAGCCCCTCTAAATAAAAGCAGCCTTACAGATGGTACATCCGCCTGGATGTAAACTATCAGAAAAGAATTTATCGCCGACTGACGATTCGCCGTTAATTTCCACTATTGATAAGACCGATTATATTGATGATTAGGGGGGTAAGAGATAACAAGCCCCCGGGCTTCGTAAAGGTCGGTTTACAAAATGAGGTCAATCCCATTAGATATGGGCAAATGGTCAGGGATAAGTTCATGATTCACAGCAACAAAAAGCCGGATCAAAGCAGGGGCCAAGAAATATTAAACAAGCTCTTAAAAAAAGCCAAGGTGCCCACCCTGCCCTTGGTGGCCCAAAAATTGGTGGAGCTTTGTAAAAACGAAAATGCCTCCTTTGCTCATTTTGCTCAAGTGATAGGGACGGATTCCGGTCTGGCCAGCCGCTTGCTGCAAGTGTCCAACTCGGCGTATTATGGGCTCCGGCATAAAGTAACCACCCTGGAACGCGCCATCAGCATCCTGGGCCTCAAGTACGTCAAGACCATCTCCTTGGGTTTTCATCTGGCCACCACCCTTAGCAGAATGGGAGCAGATGGTTTTGACATGAGATCGTACTGGCGGCAAAATCTGCTCCGGGCCGTCATCGCACAGCAGATAGCCCAAAGTTACTGCCCCGGACGTCGCGAAGAAGCCTTCCTCGTGGGACTGCTGCAGGATTGCGGAATACCGTTTCTCGTTGAAGCCCTGGGAGAAAAATATGCCCTGTTGTGGCGGGAAAGTCAGGATTCCCAGGCGGCCCTGTTTAGGCTGGAACGCCAAGTCTTTGAAGTCGATCATCTGGCCGCGGCCGACGCCCTCGCCCAACAATGGTCCCTGCCGGAACTGCTCGCCCGGCCCCTTCGCAGACATCACCATCGCCCCCAGGCCAAACCCAGCGCCGTCGAACAGATCCAACTATGTCAAATAGCTTATTTCGTGGGCATGTTGTCTCTGAATAAACCGGCATGCCTGACCGAAGAGGACTTAACGCTGGTGGAATTCAGCCGGGAGGTGTTCGGCCTGGATCAGGAAAATTTGCAGCAGTTATTAAAGCAATCAAAACAGGAATTCACCAACATAGCCCAGTTGTTCAGCGAGATACTTCAGGGACCGGTGGACATTTCCAACCTTCTCATGCAGGTCAATACCTTGCTGAGCATGGATGCCGTTGTCTCCAGTTGCGAAGTCTTTGAACTGGAAAAGGCCGTGAGCCGCCTGCACGCCAAATGTGAGAGCCTCACCAGCTCCATGAATGAATACCAGCAGGAGGCCGAAACTGATAACCTCACCGGTCTGTCCATGCGGGGACCCCTGGAAAGGTATCTGGACAACGCCTGCTGGAAAGTACGAAATAACGAAACCACCCTGGCGGTCATCTTCCTGGACGTGGACGACTTTAAAGACATCAACGACAATCACACCCACGCCGCCGGCGACCGCTTGCTCCGCCTGCTGGCCAATCTGCTGCAGGATATGTTCGGGGAGCAGGGCTGTGTCTGCCGCTACGGCGGAGATGAATTCGTGGCCGCAATGATGGGCCTGGACCTCAAGCAAGCCGTAAAAGCGGCCGGTGAACTGACCGAAAAAATCCGAGAACTGAAGCTTATGGTCAGATCCGCCGACGGACAGGGCGAAATCTCTTTCTCCTGCAGCGTGGGTATGCTCTTCTGCGAATCAGGGGCCAGACCGGGAAACAGCACCCGGGTCCTGGAATTGGCCGACCATCAAATGTACTCGGTCAAAAACAAAGGCAAAAACAATATGCATTATGAGGTCTTGGCCCCCGACGAACGGCCGCCCCAAAAAAAACAAAAAACAGTCTCCAAAAATATTGAATAAAACGGTCGGGGGCGCGGGTTTTAAACGCCGGCTTTTAAACCATAGCTCCAGGAGCGGTTTCCTACGCCGTGGCTCTTCCGGGGGGCTTTTATTTAATAATAACCTCAGCCTCTTTCCCGTCTTAAATTGGTCATCCAAAAACGGGCGGCCGCCTCAAACCCCTGTCATCCCCGCGCAGGCGGGGACCCAATTGACCGATTACCCTGAACCGTTAACCCCCTATCAATCCACCCCAACCCTAAGGACGGGTGGCAGCCTCAAGCGCAGCTTGGGGATGGCTGCCTCCTATCATTTTTATTGGTTATTCTAAATTCAAATT
>LJUC01000034.1 GCA_001303695.1 Phycisphaerae bacterium SM23_30 | reverse complement strand
AAGTATTAACGTGGGATCAAATTGCCAAACATACAATTATGCTTTACGAATCTATCGTTAATGCGCCGCCATCCCCAAGCTGCGCTTGAGGCTGCCACCCGTCGGCTATCTTGTGTTGACCAATATTATTTTACCCCACGATCAAAACACGAAAAACCTGATTTACAATCCTGGCAATTCCACTTGATTGCAACAACATCTAAACCCAAACATAAGGCAAGTAAAAAAGCAATTATTATTCTAAGAATATTGCCGAATGTTATTTTAAGTCTGACATCTTCGGACTTACAAGCGGGATACCTGGGTTTCTTAAGTAATTTCTGTTTCATTACAAAGAAACATCTATTCAGTTAAATTCACCTATCTGCCAGAGGTAGAGAAATTGGGGTCCTTGGGCGCGGAGCCCGTAGGGAAGGTCGAGGTTGATTAGAGCGGAGGGAGGATTTAATTGGTCGGCGGAGGCATAAAAGTTGGGTTTGTAACCAAGGGGGCGATGGTAGATGACGACCTTGGCTTTAGTGACGCCGGCGCGTTGTTTGGCGTCGGCGAGGGCATCAGCAGGATAGCCGATTTTGTCAATGAGTTTATTCTCCAAAGCCTGGGCGGCGGTAAAGACCCGGCCGTCGGCTAATTCGAGCAGACGCCGGCGGTTTAGGCCCCGGTCGCGGCGGCCGGTGAGTACGACATCTATAAAGCTGTCGTAGTGATGCATGATTACTTCGGTGAGTACCTTACGTTCCTGGTCGGTAAGATTGCGCAGGGGCGAGCCCATGTCTTTCAATTCGCCGGATTTGATGGCCTCGGCGGTGATGCCGAGCAATCTCATGGTACCGGCGAAACTGACGGTCTGCATGATGGTGCCGATACTGCCGAGGACGCTGCTGGGGGCGGCGTAAATGGTATCACAGGCGCAGGCGAGATAGTATGCGCCGCTGGCGCCCACGTCCAGGACGCAGGCGATGACGGGTTTGGCGGCGTTTTTCTTAAAAGTCAGCAGGGCATGATGCATCAAATCGCTGGCGACGACGGTGCCGCCCGGCGAGTTGATCCGGAGCACCACGGCTTTGACGTCTTTGTCCGCGGCGGCTCTGTCGAGCTTTTCGATAAATAAACTGACAGGATTTTCCCCGGCTTGCAGCAGACCGGCGCTGCTTTTATTGGCCATGATCCCGTCCACATCGATGACGGCGATTTTATCGAAGACAAACAGACCTTCATCGCGAGAAATTTGCGTTTCCTCGAGTTGCTGTTTATCCGATACCGGTCTTATCAAGAGGGCGTTGCCGCCGCAGCCTGATATAATTGCCAACGATAGAAACAATAAAACTATGGTTAAGCCATGATCATTATTCATAATTTGCGCTCTACCTTTTCACATAAATTTAAGATCTGGTAATCATATATCCGGACTCCCGCCTGCGCGGGAACGACAGGCTGGGAGGGCAAAGTCCCACCCTGCAAAATACATTATTTCTAAACTCCGGCGGTTTGGACGTACTGCATGCGGGCTTCATGGAGGGCCAGGGCCAGTTTTTTACTTTCGTCATCGGATAAGTTGCCTTTAGTTTTTTCCTCCAGGACCTCCAGCATATCGATATGATGCTTGGCCAGGTCGAGATTAACTTCCGGTTTTTTGCCCTGGGGATCGCCAAACCGGCCGAGACAAAAGTATATCTGAACCAAGAGGGAATTAACCAAGGTAGTGAAATCAGCAGGGGGTAAAGGGCCGCTCGGGGGTGCTTGATCGGCAGATTCGGGGGCGGTTTTTTGCTTTTCGTCCTCGCGGAATTTTTCTTTCTCGCGTTTGGCCTGGGCTTTCCAGTCTTCATCAGAAACGATTTTTGGTTCTTTGTTTTGATCATCGGTCATGAGGAATTCTCCGTGGTTAACTGCAGTTGTCTGGTTTGCTGTAAAATCAACTCGGCAGCGGCGGCCGGGTCGGGCAGTTGAAGTTGGGGATAGGCCAATTTTTTGGCGGCGGCGACGAGACCGACAAACATCGGCTGAGGATTTAAGGGCCGGGAGGTCATACAGGGATGGGCCTGGGTGCCGATAAAATAAGGATGATCAGGCAATTCCAAAATCTGCATGATAGGTTGATTCGGGGCTTTGCCGGAAAATATCATGCCATTTTTACTCAGGGTATCGATGTATTGCGGATCGACCTCAAGACGATGGCGGAAGCGCATATGGGTTTTTGGTTTTTGGCCGAAGAGCCGCCAGGCCACGGTATCGACAGTCAAGTCGATGTCTTTTCCTCCAAGGCGCATGTTGCCGCCCAGGCCTTCGATTTTTTTCTGTTCCGGGAGAACACTGATGACCGGTTCATCGGTGTCGGGTTCGATCTCGGTGCTGTTGGCTTTTTTCAAACCGCATACATTACGAGCGAATTCGATGACCGCCATTTGAAATCCGAAGCAGATTCCCAGAAAGGGGACGTTATTTTCGCGCGCGTATCCGATGCAGGCGATTTTCCCTTCGGCGCCGCGCACGCCGAAGCCGCCCGGAACAAGCATACCGTGTAAGCCGGCGAGTTTTTCGGCGACGTTGTCGTCGTTGATGTCGGTAGTGTCAATCCAGCGGATATCAACATCGGAATTCAGATGGACGCCGGCGTGATCGAGGGCGTGAATAATACTGGCGTAACTGTCGCGGACGGTGGTGTATTTGCCGGTGACGCCGATGGTCACCTTGTACTTTAGGGCTTCGAGGCGGTCGAGGAAATCGCACCATTTGAGCCAGGCTTTGCGTTCTTTACGTAAATTGATCCGCTGCTCGAGTTTTAACAGGCGAATTACCTCAAAATCATAACCGGCTTCCCGTAACATACTGGGTATGATGTAGATGCTGTCGCAGTCGTGCATACTAAAGACTCTTGCGAGGGGGACATTGGTATATTGTGCGATTTTTTGCCGGACCTTTTCGGTGACGGCGCGGGCGGAACGGCAAGCGATAATGTGAGGCTGAACGCCCATTTCCATCAGGCGTTTAATGCCCAATTGGGCGGCTTTTGATTTTTGTTCGCCCAAGGTGGACGGTTCCAAGACATACGTCAAGGCCACAAAACAAACGGAATTGGGGCCTTCTTCGTAGGCCAGTTCGCGTAGGGCTTCGATGTAGTAGGCGTTTTCGACGTCGCCCACGGTGCCGCCGATCTCGACGAATACCACGTCGGCATTGCTTTTGACGGCCAATTCCCGCAGGCGCATTTTGACCTCGCCGGTGACATGAGGGATCATCTGGACGTCACGGCCGAGATATTCGCCGTGGCGTTCCTTCTCCAAAACACGAGTGAAAACCTGACCGCTGGTGGCGAAATTATCGCGGGTAAGATTAAGATCCAGCATCCGCTCATAGGTGCCGAGGTCCATATCGCATTCCATGCCGTCGTCGAGGACAAACACCTCGCCGTGCCGAAAGGGATTCAGCGTCCCCGAATCGATATTCAAATAACCCTCTAATTTGATGGGGGCGACTTTGAGTCCCTTATCCTGCAGGAGTTTAGCCAGGCTGGAGGAAAAGATGCCTTTACCCAACCCACTGATGACGGTGCCGACTATAACTACATAGCGACACCGACCGCGGATATAGCCGTCGGGCATGGGGGTATAAAACTCGGATTCATCGGACACATCACTCACACTGGCTAAAAGATCATCGCTGTTCAAAACATATTCCCTTATGCTTTTTTATTCCTTTTTTTCATCCCAGCAATTATTACAATTAACAATTATTCGTCTGGTTTTCAACTTTTTACTACCCATCCGTTCACCGTGCGGGCAAAAAGTTACCTCCGCTATCCGAATATAGCAAACGTTATTATTCTATATGGCATTTCAGAGCAATGGCGGGCTAAGAGCCCACCCTACTCTAGGTTCTATCTACATCCCTTCTACGGTTGCTTTTTGCTTAAAGCGTCGGACGAATTCGGCGTATTGTTGGGGGGTGTCGATGCCCACGGAATCGTGTTTGACTTCGGCGACGGCGATGACCAGGCCGTTTTCCAGGATCCGCAGTTGCTCAAGTTTTTCGGCCTGCTCTAAGGGCGTAGGGGGCATCCGGCTCAACCGCATTAATACCTGCCGACGATAGGCGTATATTCCTATATGTTTGCGATAAATATCGGGCGCAGCAGTGTAATCTCTATCGCGCTGATAGGGTATAGGCCAACGGGAAAAATACAAGGCATGGCCCTGCCGATCCAACACCACCTTAACAATATTTGGATTATTGACATCATCACCAGGTTCAAAAGGAGCGGCCAATGTGGCCGTATCTGCCCGGGGGTCGGTTTGCAGCAGTTCGATCAAGCGATCTACGTTAGCGGGGTCGATCTCCGGTTCGTCGCCTTGAACATTGACAATAATCTCAGCCTGAAGACCAGCAGCCACTTCGGCTATGCGGTCGGTGCCGCTGAGATGATCCGAGCGGGTCATCTGCCAGGGGGCGCCGAAACGATCACAGGCCTGTCCGATCCGCTCATCATCCGTGGCGACTAAAACCGCATCCACCAGAGGGGCCCGGCTCACCTGCTCATAAACATGCTGGATAAGGTATTTCCCTGTCTGATTAGCGAGAAGTTTGCCGGGGAACCGAGTAGATGCGTACCGGGCGGGAATTATCACTATATTGCCCAAAGCAACACCTATTATTTGCAGATTTTAACCTTAAAAATTGGGCCAATTACTGCGGATTGATGATACCGGAGCTTAATGACAATGTCAAAAATTTATCCGGTCCGGCTAGATTTTATTATACCAAGCTGTAAACCTTTTATTTACAATAATTTAATAAGATACGTGATAAGAAGCCACACAACAATCACAAAATTTGTTATCTTTCACGGGGAATTTGTTATATACCAATTATTCCATATGTATGGATTAGGAGTTTTAGGTAAAATTTAAGGTGATGATTTTTTACCTTATTTATTTTTTACAACAAGGGGGATTTGATTGTAATTCATTATAATACAAATATTTATAGATATTATGTCTTCTTCGGCGTTGAAAAATAGCAACGAGTTCAAATACAAATGCCCCCAATACTTCTACCTTTTTCGGCTTTAAGCTGGCATAGGTCGTACGGAATCAGTAAGTTACAACCATCGATGAAAAACCTTGTTATTACAGAACCTTTGGCATCGGCTTTGCTTTTTTAATTTAATGAGCTTTCATCCGGCGGAGCAGAATGAATCTGTCTTTTAACGCCCATGAGTAAGTAAACTGATAAGGTATGAACAACAAGGGATTTATAGAAAGAAGGGCCCACCGACGTCTGAATATCCGTCTGCCTTTAAAGTTCAATAAAGAGGGAATTGGTAGGTCCAATATCTTTCGTAATATGACGATCAACGTCAGCACCGGCGGGGCTTATTTTGAAACTACCGCCGAAGACATCGAGGTTGGTGACAGGATAGCTCTAGAAGTGGAGATACCCTCGGGTGACGCCCGTTTTCCCCTGCAGGGAAAAATAGTTACGGTGGGCGAGGTTGTGCGTCGCAGCATTATCGAAGATCAGCCAAATAAAGACGGTCTGAAATTCTCCCGTTACGGCGTTGCCGCCCGGTTCCAGAAAGATTTGGATCTGCAGTTTTGACGGGGTACCGGCCCCTGCGCCGGATGAATTGGAAGCTTGACCATTTCTTTAGTGCGACATCTATAATAATAGCAAGGGTTTATTGTCAAACTGCCCCGGATCATGCGGGCGTTTCACACTATTTTGACCTATATATAACCAGCGCGGCCGACACCGCCGCGGCCCAGCAAAGGAGGTTTTGTAAAATTGCTCTTAATTAACCATGAAGGGCCGATAACTACAAATTAAATTATTAGTGCTATAAAAGGCGAATATGCTTGCCAAACTTAATTGCTGTGAGTTATAATGGTGGTACGTAGAACGGCGTCACGGATGACCCAGGGCAGAACAAAAGAAGTTGTTAATTAGGTTAGACACATGGATATCTCACGCACCGATCAATCCGTAAAAGAATTGACCTTTTTTATCTACAATCGCCCCATGCATCCGGAGCTGTTCAATATCTATAGTTCGCGACAATTTTTTCAAGGCGACTATGAAGCTATTATCTGGATAACCGGCTGCGGACATGTGGTGAGCGTGTTCAGCGGCCGAGAGAGCCTGACCGAGTTGATCTGCCCGGCGGATCAAATGCTGCCTAAGCGGGGATTACTGGAGCAATTCACCTTTCGGGGAGAAAAGAGCCATCAGTGCCACTGGGCGAAAGGTTACCGGTATTTCACGAACTTTCAAATTGAAACCATGAGCATCAATCTCTTCCGTCAGTATTATAACGACCTGACCGCCGCGGGCAGAAAGCGGGGCATGTTTGTTTCGTTTCCGCAGTGGGCTCGGGGCCCTTTGATCCCGTTTAGTTATCTCGATTACGAAGCCCGACACAAAGAGCTGCAACTGCATACCTACCACGCCTTCCCCGATCAGCACACCATTTTGAAAACGCAATCGCTCTTTGAATTAAGCAAACGAAAAAAATAGCGTTTTCGCCAATTTCCCGACTCGACTCGGCGCTCACTTATATTAAATCAACCAACCTAAGTGCATTTTCATTACCAATCTTGCCAACCACCAATGCTCATTACAGAATTTAAAATCAACATTGGAACATCCCAGTTTAAATTTAATCATATAATCATGAACAATCTTTTCCTGTCTTTACTTGAAACGAATTGATTATGCAGGTATAATAAATGTGTTGTATTAACTGAGATACGAGATAAACAAAGAAAGCTTCATATAAATTGACAGTTTGGATTCCCGCCTGCGCGGCAATGACAGAGGGTGGTGCATAGTTTGGCAACAAGCCCCAACGCAGGAATGACAAAACTAGTTAACACCTTTTGCAGTCAACCGCACTAGAGAAGGAAAGCGTAACTCATGGAAGAGATACTGGAAAAGCTCACCGACGCTCAACGTCGGGCGGTAACCCATATTGATGGTCCTCTATTGGTATTGGCCGGTCCCGGCAGCGGCAAGACCCGCGTGATCACCTATCGAGTGGCCTATTTGATTGCAAAGGGTATCCCCCCCAACCGCATATTGGCTATCACCTTCACCAACAAGGCGGCGGAAGAGATGCGCCGGCGTTTGGAGGCTATGCATTTGCCGCGGGGCAGCACGATCTGCACCTTTCACCGTTTGGCGGCCAGGCTGCTGCGGGAGTATGCCGAGCGGGCGGATCTCTCAAAAAACTTCACTATTTACGATGAAGCCGATCAACTCATCGCCATGCGCGATGCCTTAAAAGCCCTGGAGCTTGACAGTAAAAACTTCCCCTCCGGCAAAATGCTGACCCATATCAGCAACTATAAGAACGATTTGGTGACTCCGGAACAATTAGCGCAGCTGCCTCAGGATTTTGTCGGCGGCAAGCTGGTGGAAATATACCGGGCCTATCAAAAGCAGCTCGAAAAAAACAATGCCTTGGATTTCGACGATCTGTTAATGCGATTGGCGCTGCTTTTGCGTGACGATACAGAACTGCGGGATCGACTCAACGAACGTTATCAGTACGTACTGGTGGACGAGTATCAGGACACCAATCACTGCCAATATCAGATAGCCCGGGGTTTGACGTTAAATCATAACAATTTATGCGTGACGGGTGATCCGGATCAGTCCATCTACGGCTGGCGGGGGGCGGACATTGGTAATATACTTGCGTTCGAAGAGGACAATCCCGAAGCGGCGGGGGTGCATCTGGAGGAAAATTTCCGCAGCACGCCGGAAGTATTAAATCTGGCTGACAGCTTGATCCGCCACAACGTGCAGCGCAAGGAAAAGCAACTATTCACATCCAAATTATCCGGGGCGATGCCGGAACTGGCAGAATATGAGGACGAACGAGCGGAAGCACATGGAGCGGCGCAATATATCAAGGAAAAGCGACATGAGGGCTTTGAATATCGACAGATGGCCTTGTTTTATCGAGTCAATTCCCTGAGCAGGGTCCTGGAAGAGGCTTTGCGGCGGGAACGCATTCCCTATCAAATGGTGCGGGGAGTGGAATTTTACCAGCGGCGGGAGATCAAGGACGTTTTAGCTTATCTACGGGTTTTAGTAAATCCGTCGGATCGAGTATCACTGAAACGAATTATAAACACGCCGGCCCGGGGGATCGGCAACGCAACGGTAAAACGCCTGTTTGACTACAGCGAGAACGCCGGCAAAGATATCTGGCAGGTGCTGGCCGAAGCCGACCGGCTGGAGACCATCGGGGCAGCGGCAAAAACCAACGTAAAAAAATTAGTCCAGATGATCCACTCCTGGCAGGTTAATACTGATAAGCCGGTGGTCGAGATTATGAAAATGGTGTATGAACAAAGCGGGCTCAAGGCGATGCTGGCGGCGGAAAAAAGTGAGGATCCGGCGGCCAACGTGCAAGAGCTGATAAACTCAGCAGTGGATTATGACAGCAGAATCGAAAAACCCGCGCTGGACGATTATCTGCAGCAGATCGCCCTGGTCAGCGACGCCGATGCCTATGATGAGCAGGCGGGCGCGGTTTCTCTGATGACCTTGCACACGGCCAAGGGGCTGGAGTTCCCGGTGGTTCTAATCGTGGGAGTGGAAGAAGGTTTGATCCCCCATGCGCGGAGCGCAGAAAACGAAAAGGAAATCGAAGAAGAACGACGATTACTATTCGTAGGAATAACGCGGGCCCAGAAAAAACTTTGCCTGAGCTACGCATCTAATCGCACGTTTCGAGGAACTCGTCAGGCTACCATACGCTCAACATTTCTACGCGGCCTTGAAGGCTTGGTTTTTCGCCGGGAAATCGAATATGAACCAGATCATAATTTAAACGTCGCTGATGACTTGGAAACAGGGCTAACCGGTAACGAACCACTGAGTTTCATTCGGGGCCAATTGGTTCGACACAGTAAATTTGGCCTTGGACGGATTCAAGAGGCGATCGCCAGTCGCGATCACCCCCGGGTAGTGGTGCGCTTTAACGCGGGCGGTCAAAAGACCATCGAACTTAAATACGCCAAACTGGAAAAGCTGGATGAGTAAATGAGTGGATGAGCGAATCAGGAGATATTATCCACGGATTACGCGGATTTGCACGGATTAAGATTTAGCAGGGTGGGGGTTGCCCCGCCGCCCCGCCTGCACGATCAAAATGGCCGCAGCACGTTTTTATAAGTTGTCTCTGACTGTGAATAAAAAAATTAGAGAGAATTGAGGGGTAGTAAAATTGGGGAATTGCTCATAGAATTAGGATTATGTTGGAGATAGGGAAAATTAAGCTGGAGGCGCCGATTATTCAAGCGGCGATCAGCGGATACAGTGATCGAGCAATGCGCGAGCTGGCACGGCAGTTCGGGGCGGAGATGACCTTTTCCGGGTTGATGCTGGATAAATCGGTAGTGCATCAGCGGATGTGGCGACATGTTTCGTTTATAAAGTGCACATTTTGAGGAGACTGTGATGATAAAGGATTTAATATTAAAGAATCGGAGTTATCGGCGTTTTGACGCAAGGGCGGCCCTGGAGGAACAGACGCTGCGGGAACTGGTGGATTTGGCCCGGCAGTCGGGGTCGGCGGCGAATATGCAGCCTTTGCGATATATACTCAGTTGGCAGGCAAAAAGAAACGCCTTAATTTTTCAACATCTCAGATGGGCGGGGTACTTGGAAGACTGGGACGGTCCCGTAGAGAATGAACGACCCACCGGTTACATCATTATTTTAGCCGAAGCCGGTAACAAATTTGTAAATTTCGATGCAGGGATCGCCTGCCAGAGCATGCTGCTGGGGGCGACCGAGCGGGGGCTAGGCGGGTGTATGTTCGGCTCAATTGACCGAGAAGAATTACAACGAAAATTAGCCATTCCTGCAGAGTTTAGCATTGTGCTGATTGTGGCCTTGGGAAAACCGGTGGAAAAAGTGGTGCTGGAGGAGGTGGGACCCGACGGCAGCATTAAATACTGGCGCGACGAACAGGCGGTGCATCATGTACCCAAACGTAAACTGGATCATATTATTATGGATTTATGAATAAACATAAACTAAGACTTTATAAATATACAATTGTAATGCCTTTGTTAAATGTGATACTTTGAGTTCTAATCAAAAAATAACTTGACATGATTGACAACGTTTGAGAGAATTAATGTTTTGAATATATATAAGTATTACTTTTGATAAAGGAAAATGAAAAGCCGGCAAGGCACATGGACCTGATAAAACATCACACTATTAAAGCCGAAGAAATGGCTTTGATCCAGCAGAGCCGCGACCGGGGGAGTCTATGGGGTTGGCGTCAGCGGTTGGCCCATATTGTTCTGAGGCCTTCAGCGTACACTTAAGTTTTTTTCCATAAACAAGTCAAGATACATGCCGAAGCGGTGATAATTCGGTATCAAGGGGCAATATTTTTAATTTGAAACAGCAAACAATATATTATTAAGGAAAAAATGTCGGAAAAAGTCGTCATTATGGGAGCGGCGGGACGCGATTTTCACAACTTTAATGTTTGTTTCAAAGACAATCCACGTTATGAAGTGGTGGCTTTTACTGCCACTCAGATACCGGGGATTGACGACCGTCGATACCCGGCCAAACTTTCGGGAAATTTATATCCGCAAGGCATACCCATTCACCCGGCGGATCAGTTAGTGGAATTGATTAGTAAACACCGGATAGATTTGGTGGTGTTTTCTTATAGTGACGTTCCTTACACAGAAGTTATGCATAAAGCGGCGGTGGTTAATGCAGCGGGGGCCCGTTTCACCTTACTCAGCGCCACTAATACGATGCTGCCTTCACAAAAGCCAATTATATCAGTCTGCGCTATCCGCACCGGCTGCGGCAAATCGCAGACGACCCGCAAAGTATGTCGCATTATGACAAATCAAGGTAAGAAGGTGGTAGCCATCCGCCATCCTATGCCCTATGGTGATCTGGAGACCCAGGCGGTGCAGCGCTTCGGCTGTTATGAAGATTTCGCCAAACATAAATGCACCATTGAAGAGATGGAAGAATATGAGCCGCTGGTGGATCAAGGCATCGTGGTCTATGCCGGAGTGGATTACGGCGCCATTCTTGAACAAGCAGAGCAAGAAGCAGACGTCATCGTCTGGGACGGCGGCAACAACGATACTTCTTTCTATAAGCCCAACGTTCAGATAACAGTTTTTGATCCGCATCGGGCCGGACACGAACTGTTATATTACCCGGGGGAAACCAACATGAGGTTAGCCGACATTGCCGTTATCAATAAAGTGGATTCGGCCGACGACGAGCAGGTGCAAGCCGTGCGCCGAAATATCAAAATACACTCACCTCAGGCTGCTATAATATTAGCGGAATCACAACTGCAGATTGATAATCCCGAACAAATCAAAGACAAGCGTTTGCTGGTGGTGGAAGACGGCCCAACGCTAACCCACGGAGGAATGACGTTTGGGGCCGGAGTCGTAGCGGCCCAACGCAACCAGGCGGCTGAACTGGTGGAGCCCAAACCCTATGCCTGCGGCTCCATAATCGAAACCTATAATAAATATCCCCATATGAAGACGATTCTGCCGGCGATGGGGTATAGTCCCGCCCAGATTCGTGATCTGGAATGCACCATCAATAACGCTCAGTGCGATATGGTTCTTTTTGCTACTCCCATTGACTTGCCACGAATCGTAAATATCAATAAACCGGCTATACGGGTACGCTATCAATACCAGGACCACTGTGAACCTTACCTGGAAGAGGTGCTGCTTTCGGCATTGCGCCAACGCAAGCCATAAGCTCCATAAATACAACAACTTAAACTGAGGCCAGACAACAGATGAACGAAGAAGCAAGGGATTTTCTTTTTTCAACCTCCGAGAAGCCCAACACGATTATCAATCCCGATAAACCCAGGCTGCTGGTGGCTTTGGGCGGTAACGCCCTGATCGACAAAGAACAAGAAGGAACGATTGCTCAGCAATTTGAAAACTTAAAAGTGCCGATACTGCAACTGGCCCGGCTCAGCCGCGACTATAAACTTATTATCACGCACGGCAACGGCCCTCAGGTGGGTAATTTGTTGCTGCAACAGGAAAGTTGCGACCAAGTGCCCAGACTGCCGTTGGAGATTTTAGTCGCACAAACCCAGGGACAAATTGGTTACATGATCGAATCAACCCTCGACAGTGAACTGATGAGATTAGGAATCATTGACAAACAGATTGTATGTCTGATTACCTATGTGGTGGTGGATGAAAATGATCCGGCCTTTTTTCAGCCCAGTAAACCTATCGGACCGATTTATACAAAAGAACAGATCGGTCGGCTTAATCATCCGGTTCGTATGACCGCCAAAGGCTATCGCCGCGTAGTGGCCTCTCCGCAGCCAAAAACGATTGTGGAAAAGCACGAAATCAAATCTTTGGTCGATATGGACTATATTGTTATTTGCGGCGGCGGCGGGGGTATCCCCGTGACCCGGGGAGGGCGGAGATTTTACGGTATGAACGCTGTGATCGATAAAGACCTGGCCAGCGCTAAACTGGCTGAAGAAGTCGGAGTCGATATTCTTTTGATGGCCACCAATGTTGAAGGGGCCGCCATCAACTACGGAAAGAACACTCAGCAAATACTGCACCAGGTGAAGTTATCCGAAATAGAACAATATCAAAAAGAAGGACATTTTCCGCCCGGCTCGATGGGCCCCAAGATCGAGGCGGGGCTTCGTTTTTTACGCGGCGGCGGAGGGCGCAGCATTATCACCTCCACGATAACCATTGAAGAGGCCGTGGCCGGTCGGGCCGGCACCATAATCACACGATAATGCGCATTTACATATTTTACAGAAAGGGTAGCTGATGAAAACGCAAATAGAAATGAAAACCCAAGATTTTATTGCCCTCGAAGAAGAATACGGCGCTCATAATTACCATCCGCTGAACGTGGTTTTGACACGCGGAGAAGGAATATGGGTCTGGGACGTGGAAGGGGTAAAATACCTGGATTTTCTTTCTTCCTACTCGGCGGTCAATCAGGGCCACTGTCACCCTAAGATCGTGGCGACCTTGATCGAGCAGGCACAGAAGCTTACCCTGGTATCTCGGGCTTTTCGCCACGATCAGTTGGGTCCCTTGTATAAAGAACTCTGTGAACTGACCAACTCCCATATGGTGCTGCCCATGAACAGCGGGGCCGAGGCAGTGGAATCATGCATCAAAGCGGTGCGCAAATGGGGCTATAAAGTTAAAGGCGTCCCGGAAGGCAAAGCGGAAATCATCGTCTGCGAAAACAATTTTCATGGACGAACGATCGCCATCGTGGGCTTCAGCACCGAAGCGCAATACCGCGACGGGTATGCTCCCTTTACGGGCGGTTTTAAGATCATACCCTTCGGCGATGCCGCCGCCTTTGAAGAGTCCATCACTCCCAACACCGTGGCTATCCTTCTCGAACCCATCCAGGGCGAGGGCGGCATTATCATTCCGCCGGAAGGTTACCTCCGCCAGGTGCGGCAAATCTGTAACGACAAAGGGATCGTTATGATCACCGACGAGATCCAGACGGGGCTGGGTCGAACGGGGAAATTGTTGGCGGAAGAATATGACGGCATCGAAGCGGATCTGACCTTAATCGGCAAAGCACTTTCCGGCGGACTTTACCCCATATCGGCGGTGCTTTCCAATAAGGAGGTGCTGGGCGTTTTTCAGCCGGGCGATCACGGCAGCACTTACGGCGGCAATCCCCTGGCCTGCGCCGTGGCCCGGACGGCCCTAAAGGTGCTGATTGAAGAAAAAATGATCGAAAACTCGGCCCAGATGGGCGCCTATTTCCTAGAGCAATTAAAACGCATTAACAGTCCCTATGTCAAAGAGGTACGCGGTAAAGGTTTGATGATCGGGGTGGAATTGAAAGCCGACGCCGGCGGGGCCCGACGCTTCTGTAATAAGTTAAAAGATAAAAACCTGCTCTGTAAGGAAACCCACGAAAACGTCATCCGCTTCGCCCCGCCTCTAATTATCACGCAAGCAGAAACCGACTGGGCTCTCGAACGCATTGAAGACGTTTTAACGAGTTGGTAACTAAAATGCCTCCAGAAATATTTTTTCTTTTCGCTCCATCACCCGGACCATACATTCGGCATTTTGGGAAAATTGCACCGCGTCTTCCAGGCTGCCGACGATGTCGCCAAAATGATAGGGAACGGCTAATCGGGGTTTGATAATTTCGGCTGCTTGGGCCGCTTCCACGGCGTCCATAGTGTAGGTTCCGCCGACCGGCAATAAGGCCACATCAATCCGCCCCAGAGATTTCATCTCGTCGATTACATCGGTGTCACCGGCGTAATATATCCGCCGGCCGCCCATCTCAATGATAAAGCCGAGCCATAGCTTATCCTGAGGATGAAACTCCTTATCAAGATTATAGGCCGGTACCCCGACAATCTTAAACCCGGGCCTTTCATAGGTCTCGCCGGGCTTGATTACCTGGCCTTTTTGCGCTTCTTTAACAACTTCATCAGTTGTGATTAACTTCGTTCTAATACTGGAAACTTTGGCTATATCCGGCAACGAACAGTGATCACGGTGACTATGGCTGACTAATACCACCGTGGCATCGTGGGGTGATTCTTCCAGATTCCGGGGATCAATGTATATGTTGACGTCCCGGTGAGAAATCTTAAAACTGGCATGACCAAGAAATTGTAAGGTTACCGTTTTATTGGGATCCATCATTATTTCCGTTGCGACCTTACTTGCCGGTTCTCGCGGTTTTTCCTGAGTTTCCGGCGTCTTGACCGGTTCCAATGTTTCAGGCGGCCCGGTCGTTGCCACCGGTTCGGACGCCTCAACAGGCGCAGTCGTTTCCAAAGGCTTCGGCGTCTCAGCGGGCTGCTTATCGCAGCTCCAAACTATAAGCCCCGTCACGCAATATAAAACTAATAATTTTCCAACTCGCATCACTGTTCTCCTTTTTGACCTTGAAATTCGATCGATATATGATAGATATCTTCTCATTTCTCCATAAATCAATAGGAGATTGATTAATAACCTAATCGCATCTCGAATAGCAATTTATTCTACTTTACCCAATGGTACTACCTTTAAATATATGAAAAAAACACCATTAATTCAAGGGAAAATTATCACTTAACCTGGCCCCAAAAACTCGCGTATGTTATTGTTATATAAAAAGATATATAAACATACAGCAGTCAAACGCGCCGGCGGACGCTGGTGGAGAAAGCGCAACAGCAATACAGCCACCAGTAAAATATCTCTTGCCCAAGCGAAACCAAAGCCTTTACAGGTAATATCCCCGCTTGGGCTAATTCATTGACACATCAACACTTATAAACCGCTTCTCCGTCAAATGGGAAATCAACGCCAAACCGATTCCGGACATGTTTGTCTTAAAATCTCCGGAAAAAACGCATTTAAAAAACGTGTTTTCTCTATTGACGGGAAAGAGTAAATTATGTTATAATAAGTAAATAATTCTATACATCATTTTTAACTGGAAGCAGAATGCGTTGTTCCCCGTTCTGATTCATTGTTAACGCCCGGAATAATCCAGTTTCAACTTACTAAGATCAACAAGTTTTAGATACTTGTATTTCGTTTCGGACCAGCAGGCGAGTATGTGAGTGTTATAGTAAGGGACATATCATGGAATGCCGAAAATGCGGCGAATGCTGCCTGCGTATGATCGTTAATATTAATCAGGTGGACATTGATCGTGAGCCGTTATTGGCTGATTATTGCCGACCTTTAGTAAATCCGTTTACCGGCAAACCTGATGGCAAAAACTGGGGCTACAGTATGACTCATATCGGCGGCTGCCCCTTTTTAGACGAACGGACCAGAGAGTGTATGATCTATGAAACCCGCCCTAATATTTGCCGGTTGTTTGAGGCGGGCAGCGAGCAATGTCGCTGGATGCGCGGCGAAACAACCCTTGAGCAAATACGAACCATCAGAGACGAAGCCCGAGCCGCCGGACGACCACTACTTTAAGCATCTCAAAGCCACAGCAACGGAAAAACAAACGCTGAAAAGTACTTGTATATATTATATCATTGGTATATAATTGAATATATATACAGTAAAGGGAAAGTGTTTGGAAGATAAGATCTTGCCAAAAATTAAAACAGGAAATTTTAGAAAAATACTTCTTATATCATTATTATCGGCGTTGATGATAGTGGGGGGCTTGATATGGTATTTAAATAAAAAGCCAAGCCGTATTCGCAACGTTATTCTGATCAGCATCGACACCTGCCGGGCGGATCGCCTGAGCTGCTACGGTTTTGATCGGCCGTCCACCCCGCGTATAGACGAGATCGCCGCACAAGGGATACTTTACAAAAAGGCGCGCTCTCCGGTTCCTCTGACGCTTCCGGCCCACTGCTCCATACTGACCGGCACCTTTCCACCCTATCACCGGGTACGTGACAATTTTGAGGGTAAGCTGGATGAGTCCCACGTTGCTCTGGCCGAAATACTGCAGGAAAATGGATTCACCACCGGTGCGGTTATCAGTTCTTTTGTACTGCAAAGAAAGCATGGAACCGCACAAGGTTTTGACGAATATTATGATCAGTTCGGCGATTCTTCGGATCCGGATCCGCCCGTTGAGCGTAAAGCCGAGGAGGCGAGTCGATTGGCGGAAGAATTTCTTAGAAAATACAAAAATCAATCCTTTTTTTTGTTTTTACATTACTTTGATCCCCATTACGATTACATTCCGCCGGAACCATTTGCCTCCCGCTTTGCTGACGAGCCTTACACCGGGGAAATCGCCTATACGGATCATTGTATCGGTCAGGTGATCGATCAACTCAAAGAACTGGGATTATATGATTCCACGTTATTTGTCATCGTGGGCGATCACGGCGAGGCCCTGGGCGAACATGGCGAATCAACCCACGGCTATTACATCTACCAAAGCACCATTCACGTTCCCTTCATCGTCCGCACACCGGGTATGACCCAATCGCAAGAGGTTAATCAAACGGTCAGCCTGGTGGACGTTATGCCCACCATCCTGGGCTACCTTGAATTACCCTTACCGGAGCACATCCAGGGAGAGGATCTTTCCGATTATTCGCAGAAGCCGGGCGGTTCAGAAAGGGAAGTTTACACCGAAACCTTAATACCCACCAAATTAAAGTGTAATCCTCTGCGGGGCGTAGTAGGCGATCAATGGAGCTATATCTATTCTAACCAATCTGAGTTATACGATCTGTATCAGGACCACGGGGAACTAAAAAATTTAGCGGGCAAACAAACACAGCGGGTGCGGTTAATGAACAGCCGTTTACGAGAAATGATGGCACAATATTCTAAAGCTAAGTCCCCGTACTCCCGGATAGAGCTCGACGCGGAAAGTCGAAGGCGTTTGGAGGGCCTGGGGTATGTGGGGGGGGCGACCGTGGACGATACTGATACTTTAGATATCGATCCGTCTAAAAGAGACGCTCGACGTATGCTTGAGTATTACGAACAAAGATTAGAGACCGGCAGATTGATCGGCCAGAAAGAGTTCGACCGGGCACGGTCTATGTGCGACAAGATGGCGGCCAAGTGGCCGGAGGTTGCCCCGACATACATGTTGTTGATGGATATTGCTTATCTAACCCAAAAACCGGCCGAGGTAATTGAGCATGGCCGACAGTACTTAATCCGGGAGTCCGAAGAGATCAAGGCTCTTAATATAAGCGAGGAAGCCTTCCCGGTTAATTCGCTTATAAAAGCTTACGACATGATGGTGCGGTCCGCTTTTCAACTGGGAAAGTTCGACCTGGTCATGGAATTCGGCACCAAACAATTACAACTCAGCCCCAAGAATACCCAGGTAATGAGTGTTTTGGCAACGGCTTATTTTCAACTGGGCCATCATGAGCAGGCTTTTGACCTGTGGTCGAAGATATTGCAGCTTAACCCCAATCTGGCGGTGGCGTATAACAACAGAGGCCAGGCCTATTATCAGTTGGGTGATCTAGATCGGGCGGCTCAAGACTGGTCCCAGGCTTTGCAAATAAGCCCTCAATGGGCGGAGGTGCGTAACAATATCGATGTTGTTCAGAGGATGATAAAAAAGATTGATCAAACTGTGGTTCAGTTGCTAAAGGCGTTACAGAGCCAACCGGACGATCCCACCCTTCATGTCCAATTAGCCCTTACATATTATCAAAGAGGAAGATTTGACATGGCCATTCAACATTGGCGCCAAGCTTTACATTATAAACCCGATTGGCCCGAAGCATGTATGGGATTGGCCATGGTGCTGGCTACGGTGCCGGAAGTCAAGCTGCGTCAACCCGCCGAGGCCCTTCGATTGGCGCAGAAAGCCGCAGAATTAACCCAATTTGAACGCCCCGATATTCTGAATACTTTGAGCATTGCTCATGCTGCAGCCGGAAATTACACCGAGGCGATAAACTTCGCGGAAAAAGCCCTGCCCTTAGCCGTCTCGGAGGGAAATGAAAAACTGGCGGAGTCCCTCCGCCAAAACCTGAAATTATTCCAAATGAAAAATAATATTCGTTAACAATTATACCATATGAAAGCAAAAAAAAATAAAAAAATTCCATTAATCCTTATACCATTATCAGGTTTGTTGATAATTGGGAGTATATGTTGGTATCTGTCAAAAAAGCCGGGTCGCATTCGCAATGTTATATTGATTAGCATCGATACCTGTCGGGCGGATCACCTGGGCTGCTATGGCTTTCATCGCCCCACCACCCCCGTGATAGACGAGATCGCCGCCCAAGGCATCCTATTTAAAAGGGCGCGCACCCCGGTTCCCTTGACCCTTCCGGCCCACTGTTCGATGCTGACGGGAACCTTTCCCCCCTATCACCAGGTGCGTAGTAATTTTGATAGTAAGCTGAACGAATCCCATGTTACCCTAGCCGAGATCCTGCGGGAAAAAGGATTCACCACCGGTGCAATCATTAGTGCTTATGTACTTGATAAAAAGTTTGGCACAAACCAAGGGTTTAACAATTACCAGGACCAATTTGGTCATCTTACAGATCCCGACTCTCCCTTGGAGCGCAAAGCCGAACAGGCCAGCCAAATGGCGCGTGAATTTCTCACAAAACATCAAAAGCAGCCGTTTTTTTTGTTTCTACATTATTTCGATCCCCACGACGACTATGAACCACCCGAACCGTTCGCTACCCGTTATGCCGACGATCTTTACTCCGGCGAGATCGCATATACCGATCAGAATATCGGCAAGGTGATCGATCATCTTAAGAACCTGGGATTATTTGATTCCACGTTGCTTGTCATCGTAGGCGATCACGGCGAGGCCCTGGGAGAACACGAAGAATCGACGCACGGCTATTATATCTACCAAAGCACTATCCACGTTCCTTTCATCATTCGCACGCCGGGTATGACCAAACCGCGAAAAGTTGATCAAACAGTCAGTCTGGTTGATGTGGTGCCTACAATTCTGGGCTATCTTGACATACCTATACCGGAACATATCCAGGGAGTGGATCTCTCCAATTATTTACAGGTTCAGAATTCTGCTGATTCAGACAGAGAAGTTTACACCGAATCATTAATGCCCACTAAATATGGGTGTAATCCCCTGCTGGGCGTAGTGAGCAATCGATGGAGTTATATTCATACCAACCATTCGGAATTGTACGATCTGCAGCAAGACCCCTTGGAGCTGAACAACCTGGCGCAGGAGCTAAATCAGAGAGTCCGGTTGATGAACAGTCATTTAGAAGAGATGGTGGCTCAACTACCCGGCGCCAAATCCCTAGATAACCAGATCGAACTTGATGCCGAAAGTCGGAGGCGCTTGGAGAGTATAGGGTATGTGGGTGATGCCGCCATAGATGATACTTCAGTTATTGACCCGTCTAAAAAAGATCCCCGAGATATGCAAGAGTATTACGAACATAGAGTGAAAGCAGGGGTATTGTTCGGCAAAAAAGAATATGACCAGGCACGATCTATATGCGTCAAGATGCTGGCCCGCTGGCCGGAGATGGCCGCTTCATATCTCTTAATGACGGAGATAGCATTTCAAACCAAAAATCCGGCTGAAGTAATTGAATATGGTCGCCAGTATTTGGTTCGGAAAACCCAAGAGATCCAGGCCGATAATCTTACCGATAAAACCATCCTCGAAGGTTCATTTATTAAAACTTACGATATGATGTCACGGTCTGCCTATGAACTGGGAAAGTATGATCTGGTGGCCGAATACTGCAACCAACATTTGAAGCTCAGCCCCGACAATCCCCAGGTAATGAATGTCCTGGCGACGGCCTATTTTAAGCTGGGCCGGCAACAGCAGGCCTTTGCTCTTTGGACGAAGACGCTGCAGCTTAAGCACGATTTACCCGAGGTATATGTTAGTATGGGCCAGGCATATTACCAGTTGGGTGAATACAATCAGGCCGTCGATAGTTGGACCAAAGCTTTACAAATCAATCCTAGCCTGCCTGGCGTTCGCAATAATATCGTTGCCGTTCAAAAGATCAAACAGTTAGATCAATCCATAGCCCAATATACGGAAATGCTGCGGCGTAAACCTGATGATCCCGCCCTGCACGACCAACTGGCTCACGCCTATTACCAAACAGGCAAGAATGAGATGGCCATAAAACATTGGCGCCTGGCCTTGCAATACAAGCCCGATTGGCCGGAGGCGGCGAATAATTTGGCGGTGGTTCTTGCCACCGCCGCAGAGCAAGAACTGCGCCAACCCGCCGAGGCCCTCCAATTAGCGCTGCGGGCTGCCGAACTGACCCGGTTTGAAAATCCCGTAATTCTGGAAACCTTGAGCATTGCTTATTTTGCCAACAACAATATTGCCGAAGCAATAACCACCGCGGAAAAAAGCCTGCAATTGGCCCTAAAGGCCGGGAACAAAACCCTGGTGGAGAAAATTCGAAAAAACATAGCTACGTTTAAGTCAAAGCGAGACGGATAAAAGCCAGCGGTCCAAATCAAACCGACCACCACCCGCTTACAAGGGAAAAAAAGGGGTAATAAGCATTTTTCATATCTGGAGTTATATGTGTATTGGCTTGCGAACGATCAAGATTTCAGGGGAGAAAATAACCTTTCCCTCGCCCCCAGGCCCTTTCCTTTAAGTCAACCTTTATACGCGTCGATATTTATATTGTCCGGAAATGTATATACGGGTATCAGATAACTGACTTATAAACCTTATTTCAAGGTTTTTGGGTCCGATAATATATTATAAAAACTGGTTCCTTCAAAATGACTCTTTTGCAAAAATTAGTATTATGTACAGGGCTGGCCGCCATTTTGATAATGATGATTATCCCTCCCAATATCGTTGCCGAGTCTTCCGGCGATTCTTCCAGCATCTCTATTGTTCAAGTGATTCGTTATCAGCCGTTTTTTTCCAAAACCGTCAAAAAAATACAATATCCCCGGTTGTTTCTCCAGTGCTTCATTGCGTCAACCATTACTGTCGGGCTTCTCTTGGTCTGCGGCCGGACGCAGAAATCGGCTGCGCGGCGGGCCCGTGAATTAGCCGACGTTAGTAAAAAACTTCACGCGGAAATCACGGACCGCGAGCAGGTGGAGAAGAGTCTGCGGCAGCAGAATAACAAACTGGCCGAATCCAATGAAAAACTTCAACAGAAAATTGCCGAACACACAAAGGCAGAAAAGAATTTCCAGCAGCAGTATGCAGAACTGGCGCAAACCAATGAGAATCTCCAGCGGGAAATTGCCAAGCTAAATGCAGCGGAAAAAGAATTACAGGAATATCAAGATCTACTTAATCAATATTTCGAGCAGCAAGAACCGCAAACAACAAAACCCAACGAAAGACCTTCCCCGGAAACTACCGAGCCTAAAGAGACAGAAAAAACCACCAGTGCCGATAAAAAATCCTCGGATACGCCTGAGGAGCCGGCGGATCCAAGATTTGCTATGATTAGAAGACGTATGATCAACGAAATAGAAAGCCTGAACGAACTTATAACTGAGGGTGATCTTTGACATCTGATTACCCCTGCCGGAATCCCGTCGCTGTTTTGCTTCCATGAAAACCCCTGTTTTTTTCCTTTTGAACTCTCTAGTAGTCTGTAACAGGGTAAATGAAGAGTTAGGGTCTCTTTTACCGATAAGGAAGGTGAACTTATTTATGATGTTTGAGCCGTTGCAGGCTCGGCGGTAT
>LJUC01000033.1 GCA_001303695.1 Phycisphaerae bacterium SM23_30 | reverse complement strand
AGTCAGGTACGGCGGCGTCTGCAGGACGATCCCGGGGGGGAAAGGACGCGTCGGGTGCGTCTGCGACCGGTGGTGGAGCGGATCTGGTTTCGGCGGGCTTATTCAGCCTTTGAAACCCAGTGGGCATATTTTGACATCGTCCGGGCGGTTTATCCGGAGAGGTTGGGGGAATTTTTTCCGCGTCTGGGCGCGTGGTTTATCAGGTTGGACCCGGAGGCGGAATATCCCTATTTTGATAAAACGAATCAGTTGAATATACCGGTGCGGCAAAAATCTGATGATGAGGTGCAAGTTGGCTCAGGGAAAAATTTATATTGGGGTCCGTTCGCTACGAAAAAATCCGCGGGTGAGTTTTTGGAAATCCTGCAAGATTTGTTTGACTTGTGTCGCTGTCCGCAGTTTTTGGCCCAGGCCCCTTGCGCGTCAGGGTGTTCTTACGCCCAGATGGGCCGCTGTGCGGCGGTTTGCAACGGCACCGTTTCAACGGAGCGATATCGCAGGATAATCAACGAAGCCATTGACTTTTTGAATCGACCAATGGAAGAGAGCCGGGGCGCCTGGGAGCGACACATGAAGGCATCGGCGGCTGATTTACAATTTGAAAAGGCCCAGCTTTTAAAAAATAAAATCGCTCTGGTGCAGAAACTCTCCGCTGATGCTTTTAGCTGGGTGGTTCCTTTGGCAAGGTTTTACGTGCTGGTATTTCAGGGGGGTCCGCGGGTGAAAGTTGCCGGCCGCCGAGGGCTGGCGCCGACGATTAGTCCCTTTATTATCACCGCCGGCCGGATCAGCCAAATCGAGCCGTTTCCGCTGAGCGAGGCCGGGTCGGGCGTGCAATCCACGCTCGATCATCTCCACTTAAAGCAGATGCAAAGTTCGCCGCCGGAAGAGTCGATACTGGGATGGGCCGCCAATTTTCTTTATAGAAAGAGCGGCGCCAGGGGTTTATATTTGCCGGCGGATGAAAATTTGCGGGCGGAGGATTTAGCCGGTAAAATCGAAGAGCATTTTGCCGACTAAGCTACAATTTGAATTTTGAATAACGAATAAAGAGGATAAAAGACATAAGGTATTCGGGGATTAGATCTATCGTCGGCGTTCGGAATGACAGTAGGGGCGCAGGTAATGACAAAAGGGGCGCAGGAAATGACAAGCGGCGCGAGCGGAGCTCAAGGGGGGATTCGGAACAAGAGGGTAGATTATTGAGGGTATTTGAGGATTTATTCGACGGTTCTTTGCAGAAGGATGATAATGATGAGGATGGCGATCAAGAGGGCGCCGGCGAGGATGATGGCGGTCATTTTCAAGCCCATTTGCTCAGGCGGCTGCACGATATTTTCGGGTTCTTTTTCTTTTCTGGTGCTGCCTTTTCCGAGCCCGGCCAGGACCTGGTCGTCGAATTTTTCCCGGGCCTGGAGGGGGGGGTTGCCGGCCTCGATGGCCCGGAGGTCTTCGAGGAGGACTTTGACGCTGGGGTAGCGATCGTCGCGGTTTTTGGCCATCATGAACTCGATGGTTTCGGCGACCCCGACGCTGAGGGAGGTATTGATATGATCGGGGGGCACGAGGGTTTCCTTGAGGTGTTTGTGCATAACCGCCGAGGGGGTGGACGCATCGAAGGGCACGCGTCCGGTGACCATGTGATAAAAGGTGGCGCCCAGGGAATAGATATCGGCACGGAAGTCGATGTTTAGTTCTCCGCGAATTTGTTCGGGGGATATGTAATAAGGGGTACCATAAGCCCTGCCGGCCTCCATTTTGGCGGCGGCGACATCTTCGGCCTCGCGCGCCAGGCCCATATCGGCCAGTTTGGCCATACCGGAGTCGGTGATCATGATGTTTTTCGGTTTGACGTCGCGGTGGATCAGGCCGCGTTCGTGAGCGTGCTGTAAGGCCTCAGCCATCTGGACGATGATGTTAAGGGCTTCGGGTTCGGAATAAACCTGGTTTTTACTGAGGTCGTCATATACGGTTTTTCCTTCGACGTATTCCATGACGAAATAGTGGTATCCGCTGGCGGAGCCCACGTCGATGGCCTGGACGATATTAGGGTGGTTGAGGCGGGCGGCGGCCTGTCCTTCTTTATAAAAGCGCTCGACGTATTCAGGATTTTCGCTTAACCGTTTAGGCAGGACCTTGATGGCCACGACCCGGTCCAGGGATAATTGTCGGGCTTTGAAGACGGTGGCCATGGCGCCGGCGCCTAGTTTTTCGAGGATTTGATAACCCGGGATTCGGTGGGTGGGCCGGGCCTCTTCGATCTTGGCTCTGATGCGATCCAACTGGCTTTCGGTGACATAGCCCTGCAGGAGGAGAGCGTCGGCGAGGCTATGTGGTTTTCCCTGTCGGGCCAGGTTTTTCATCACGTCATGGCATTCATGGATTTCCGACTCGGTGCAGAGGTGTTTGGAGACCACCAGCCGCCCCAGGATGGAATCGAGGCTGGTTTCTTTGGATGAATGAGAGTTTTTTGGTTCCTCAGCCATACAATCACATACAATTAGAACAACCAACAATCCAAGATGGAATAGATCGCCGCAATGCGGGTGCCATCATCCGCATCCCACCGCAGCAGCGGGGATGGCAGATCAAGTTTTATCAGCCGTTCATAGATTAACTCGAAAAGGCTTTCTACTCCTATGACCGAAAGACTCGGAAAAAAACCGTACGAACAATTCAATGCTATTATCTTTTTAGATTTACGTCAAGGGCAAAATCCACTCCATAAACCGGCGGATGAGTATTTCGGGAAGGTTATTAACTAATGCGTCGCAGGGGGAGTGTTTTTCGAGGGGGCCAATCCATAACAGACGGCGGGCCCCAGATAACCGGAGTATGCGTTTTTTTGATAAAGAAAGCGCCTGATGTCATAACAAAGATGACACTTATGGGCGTAACCGGGTTTTGGTTGATAACTCTTTTGTTGGGCGAGGTTTATCAGTCCTGTTGGTCCTTTTTCAATAAGAACCGACATTATCGGATGTTGGCGGTAATCGAACTGCTGCCAGAGCCTGTCCAGGGTGTGTTTGGAGTCCGAGATGACCTTACCAACGACAATTCCGATGCAGGTTCCGGGAAAGACGTTGCCACTGCCGTCAATATGTACGTGCCTGGCGCCGAGCAGGTTCTGCTTGCAGTTAATGTCGGTAAATTCTTCGTAAGTCCTTAAGGGAAAAAGGTTAGCCAATTTTTCAGCGGCCCGCCCCAACAGTCTTTCCGGCCTTTTAGCCATAGCGTTGAGAAAGGCTTTATTTCTCTGATTCTCTTTCATTGGGCCCACCATAATAGGATTGGCAAAGAAATCGCGCCAGCGTATTTGAACGCGCTGAGGACCTAAGAGATCAAGAGCGATTCGCGCGGCCAGGCGGACGCGTTCGAAGGGTACGAATTGCTGATGATAGACGTCGGTGCTAATCTGGAGCCTGGTCAGGCCCAGTTTTTTTAGCCGGGATAATCGTTGTCGGACCAGTTGTGCATCGGTGCACCAGTAGGCGTTGGTCTCGATCTTTTCCAGACCTTCGAGTCCGGCTTTTTGGGCCGCCTGCATGATTTGCTCCAGTCTGTCATAATCTAAAAACGGTTCTCCGCCGGTGAGGTGGACCCGTCCGGAGGCGCCGGCCATTCTCCGGACGGCGGTCCAACAGTCCAGGGCCATTTCCACCGTCATTTCCGTGGCCGGTTCGGCGACGTCCGGTCCGGAAAAGACATAGCAACAGGCGCATCGACTGGGGCAGCGGTAGCTCAGCATCAAGCCGGCGGATTTCCAGAGTTTGAATTTGGGTTCATCCTGGCGACACCGGCGATTATAGACGTTATCTTCCAGGCGCAACATCAGCTCGAACCATAAGCGGGTTTCAATTTCTTAGCCGCGGGTCGTTTTATTATTATACCATGCTAGCATAAAAGGCGACTTTCAGGTACGAAAAAGGAATCCTTTATAAAAAATCCTGTGGTGCGGGTGATAGAGAAAATGGTAAATGAGCGTATGGGGGAGATGGGTGGATAAGCAGTAGATATTTTGTAATTTAGTCGTCCGATAAAGCAGCACCGCCCCGGTGGTTAAGGGGCACTAAAAATCAAGTGTTATCATAACTAATACCTTGTAGTTTTGCTTTTTATCGGACATGTTTACTCAACAATATGGTCATTACAAAAGCGTTAAAGAAATTGCTTCCGGGCGGTCGATAAATGGTTCGTCGCCAAGGGCTGCAAGCAGAATAAAAGGAGCCCCCCATGAATAAAGCCGAGCTAATTGATGCCGTTCGCGAATTGAACTCCTCGGCCTCCGTGGAATTTCTTTCGCAGTTTAACGAACAGCAGTTACAGGAATATATCGATCAACTGCTGGAATTGGATTTCATGGATTTAACGGCGGCGGCGGCGCCGCCCCCCCCGAATTAAGATAACCGTCAAAGGCATCTTTCTTTTCTGGTAGGATAGAGTCAATTCTGGGGGTATGGATTATCGGTCGCGGCTAACGATTTAAACTTATCGGCCGTAGGTACGTCCGCGCGGGAGCCCCAGTATTCGATGCAGTCTTCGCACCAGCCAGTAGGCGTAGGGGGTTAGAGCGCCGGTGAAGATGGCGGAAAAAATCATCCCTGTCGAGAGAGCGGCGTAGCGGCCGGTGAGTTGCTCTCCTTTCCAAAGCGTCCATAGAAAAACCAGTTGCTCCACCAGAAAGCTGCCCAAGATAGTTATCGCCATCATGGGCAGCAGTCGTTCGCCGTAAAGCAGTTCGCGCAAGCGTCTGATCGCCAGGGCCAGCAGGCCGAAACTTAAAGCATAACTGCCCAGAGGAGCGACGCTGGTAAGATCCTTGGCCAAACCCAGCACCCAGCAAGCTATCAAGACATCATTATCCCCGGCGGGCCAAAAGGCCAGCACCACGGCGAACAGCAGCAGTAAATCCGGCATGACCTGCTGAGGGCCCAGCCCCAACGGTCGGCAGATACTCACCTGCACGATCAGGGCTACCGAAGTCAGGATTCCAAAATTAAACCATCGCATGCAGGTCCGTTCCCAATGGTTGATTCATTTCTAATTTTAATTTTTATTATCAATTTCTAACGGATGATTTCCACTGCGTGTCAAGTATTATCACATGGCGGAGCGACTCCAGAGGGAGGGCGGGTTCGGCGGTTATCTGCCAAAATATGGGATTATTCGGATGACGGCGGCAGCTTTTGACGAACCCGATCAGTATTTCGACGGGGAGTTTTTCCGAATCGGAACAGGCCAACACGGCGTCGCCGATCCGCACGGGAAAATCGGTTTTAACCAGGATAACTTCAATTTGGCCCATTCCCTGTCCGTTTAGATGGCCGTTGGCGCGCCAATTTTCGGCTCGATCCCAGCGCGGTTCAATAAAGACGGGCAGGCTGAAATCCGCATCGGTTAAAAGTTGTAATTTAAATGTATCGGTACGGTCGTCTTTGATATGGCCCACTACGCACATTTGATAGAGACTTTCGTTCCAGTTGTCAGTGCGGGGGTTTTGGGGGCCGGTTAAACCGGTTCCGCTGAGGGCGATTTGGCCCGGTTGGAGACCGCTTCGATTTAAGAGTAAGATGTCGCGCCAGCTGGCGGAGTCGCTGCCGGCGACCTGAGCGGGGATCAGGCGTACGGGAGCAAGCCCGAACTGTTGATCCAGGTCCGAGAGCTGCGCGTTCAGATCCCGGGCGTGGCGGAGTTGCTGCCGGAGATTATAAATTTCAATTTCCGCCTGCCGATGGCGTTGGGCAGACACAGTCTCGGAAGCCAAAGATGTTGAATCATTGCCGATTCTTTGGGCGAAGTATCGGCCGCCGCTGCTGATGGGTTCTAACAGCAGCCACAGCCCCCGAGCCGGAAGATCGGTAAACCACTTGGGAAAAGGCAGCAATAAAAGCACCACGCAAAACAACATCAACAGTTTGAAACTCGTTTTGCTCGATATATCTCGTCCCTGATGCCAGGCCATGATAATTACGCCGTTATCTTTATATAGAAGCCTTATTTCGCCCTTTCAGGGCAAGGATATTCCAGAAACCATAAAACGCTGAAAAGATTATACCAAAAAGAAAACAGGAATGTCTAATAGATACGCGTCCGAGGGTGAAAGTGCGGTCGAAGGGTGTTCATAACGCATTATGCCAACAGCAGGCGATCAGCTTTTTGCTTTGTCGGGCTCAATATTTTCGGGCATCTGGACGGCTATGACTTCCCCGCGGGCGCATATTTTTCCTTGGGTGGAAAGGGTGACCGCAACTATGACCTTGCGGTCTTTGATCTGCTTAACGGCGCCCCGCAGCTCCAGAGGCGTCCCCAAGGGGGTGGGCTGCAGGTAATCGACATGCAGGGCGGCGGTTACGAATCGCAGGGGCGGTTCGGTGTCCATTTCGCGGCCCTGGGCCCGATAGGCGGCGGCGGCGGCGGTGCCGGTGCCGTGACAATCGACCAAGGAGGCGATCAGGCCGCCATAAACGTAGCCGGGAATGGCTATATGATAGGGTTTGGGAGTGAAGGTGCAGATGGATTCTTGTCCCTGCCAATAACTCTTGATATGCAGACCATGCTTATTGAGCCGACCGCAGCCGTAGCAATGACTCAGATCATCCGGATAATACTCTTGAAAGGCCTTTGTGTCCATTAAAACATTGATTCGTCGGTTTCGAGGGTATCCTTCCAGAGTTCGAGGTTTTCGAGATAGACGCTGGTGCCGCGGGCCACACAGGTTAACGGATCGTCGGCGACGGTTACTTCCAATCCGGTGGCGTTGGCGATTACCATGTCGATCCGCCGCAGCAGGGCCCCGCCGCCGGCCAGATTGATGCCGTTATCGATGAGATCAGCCGCCAGTTCGGGTTCGGCCCGCTCGAGAGTGCGAGTGACCACGTCAATAATTGCCGAAATGGGCTCTTTGAGGCATTCACGTACTTCTTCGCTGGTGATGACGATCTTGCGAGGCAGGCCTGAGATGGTGTCCCGGCCGGAGACCTCCATGGTCATTTCCTTTTCGAGGGGTGCGGCCGAACCTATTTGAATCTTGATTTTTTCCGCCCGGGCCTCACCGATCAACAGGTTGTAGGTGCGTTTGAGATGACCGATGATGGCTTCGTCCATGTCATCGCCGGCGACCCGGACCGATTCCCGGACGCTGATGTCGGCCAGGCTCATGATGGCCACTTCGGTGGTGCCGCCGCCGATATCGACGATCATGGAGGCGGTGGGTTCGGTGATGGGCAGTCCGGCGCCGATTCCGGCGGCCATGGGTTCTTGGACGAGATAGACCCGCCGGCCACCGGCCCTTTCGGCGGAGTCGAGGACGGCCCTTTTTTCGACGGCGGTGATGCCGGAGGGGACGGAGACCACGATTCGCGGCCGGATCAGGCCCCGCCGGCCGTGGACCTTGCGGATAAAATAGCTCAGCATGGCCTCGGTGATCTCAAAATCACTGATTACGCCGTCTTTTAAGGGCCGAATGGCGCTGATGGAACCGGGGGTCTTGCCGAGCATTTCCTTGGCCACCAGTCCGACGGCGTTGCCGTTCTGCAGCACCCGATTAGTGCCTTTGCGGACCGCGACTACGGAAGGCTCATTCAAAACGATCCCATCGCCCCGCACACAGACCAGGGTGTTGCAGGTGCCCAGATCGATACCCATGTCCAGAGAAAACCAGCCTAGTACCGTATCTACCAACATGATCTGCTTCCTTGCATTTCAGACAGACTCATCACGGAGAGGACCATCCTTACCTGCCCGACAAAACCGCCAGCGCTCAACCCCCACGCCTCCGTGGGATTCCCGCGGCCGTTCCGTCAGGGGCTTTATATAAGTTCACCGTGAATTCTAACGCCAAAGTCACCCCTTGGCAAGTGCTACTTGGTCGGGGGGCCGGTTTTTTTCTCGTCTTTGTTTGGGGATTTGAAGGACTTATATGGCTATCGCAGATAAGTGCCGGCGAGCGATTAGAAACGGTATAAAATGGCACGGTCGCGACGGCTGTGGCATACTTGTCGGCCTTTTATAAACATCAATAGTGAAAGCAAATCTGTAAAAATTGAAATATCCCCTATTTTTATTAGAAAAAGAATGTCCTCTTTTTTTCCTATACTACTACGGAGAAGAAGGACCCAAACCTTTGCTGTCCGTAGATACAGACCACCGCCACGGTAGCTGCCATCGCCAATAAGGCCAGGCCTAATAGGGCGGTATATATATCCATGGCCTCGCCCCCGAGGGCTTTTTTGCTACTTTTTGCTTCTACTGCCGGACTCATCTTTCACCTTTAGGCTGTTGTATATCCCGCTCGGCCTTTTGCCGAGGGGGGGGTATTTAAGAACGCTTAACACACCATGATTTCCTGTTATATTAACGAAAATCCGTACTTACCCGGTCTCCCTTGAGGATTACGCCTCCGGTTAAGCCTGAGAGGCGTCCCACCGCTTCTTCCGGTTCGACATAGTTTATGGTAAGCTTACCCATATATTTTATCTGGCCATCGCTCATCAAGCGGAGGACGTTGAATTCCTGGCCCTTGGCCACGCCGGAGGAGGCGCCAATGGAGATCGACGCCAGATCTTCTTTGACCTCTAATATTTCTCCTCGAAGGGGCTGGCGGGTCTGGCCCACGGGCAGGTCGGAGACGCGATCAGAACCAGGTCGCAGGGGTTTGGAGATGAGGCCTCCGCCCTGTTGTAATTGCTGCCGCAACTGTTTGTTTTCGTTCTCCAACTGCTGAATATACTCCAGGTTTTGCCGATTGATGGTTTTAAGCTCCTCCGCCTCGGCCAACAACTGGTTCTGCTGCTGCTCCAGGGTTGCTACTTTGGCTTCGGCACGTAATTGACTTCGTTGGGCCAGTTCCAGTTTTTCCTGAATAAACTCATTGGTGGCGCGCATTTGTTCGAGCATTTTACTGAGGGAATCGCTCAAGTCCATGGCCGTCTGCTTTTCCCGGAGGGCGTCTAATTTTTCCCGATTTTCCGTTTGCAATTGGCGGGCCCAATCATCGTTCAGCTGTCCGATATTTTTTATTATCTCGTTTTGCCGATTGATGACCTCCTCGTAACGCAGCTTGGCCCCCTGGGCTCTGTTCTGGGCCAGTTTTTCGCCTTCCTGAGCGGCCGTGGTCAATGACCTCTGATCTTCGTACTTTTGCTTAAAATTCTCCGTGTTGGTCACATATACGACCACCACCCCACAAAGGAAGATTGCCAATACGGAAACCAATAATGCTAATACTTTCGTTAGAGGGCTCAACTGTCTGCTCCTTTTTTATGAAGGATACTTCAACGGCAGGCGGACATTCCGACGGAAACCACTCATTTTGGTAGCTTTCCGCTAGAACTCGTCCTCGTTCCGGTGTGCCTTTTTAATAACCCACTTACCGCTCTGGCAGGCCGGTAGCGCCTCCCTGCCCTAGCAGCCTAGTAAATCAATTTTAAAGCACTTTGCCGATAAGTCAAGTATTTTCTACCGTTTGAGGCCTCGAGGCGAGGGTTTTGCTGGGCCGACCTTTGCGGCCCTTTCAATTTCCATCGGGCTTTTGTAATATAAAGCACTGAAATTAAATCACTTATAAAAAATTGCCTCACAAATTTAATGATTGGAATAAAATTTTCACCACATTCTCTTATAAAAATTTATCCATATATCAGCAAGCAGTGATTCCGATTTAACGGTTTTATAATTCTTTTTTGGGATTTTTATCCAGCCGTCTATAATCCCTGTTTTCTAAATTTTCTTCTTTGGCCGATCTGGGCGGCTAATTTTCGCATATCTTCGACGGTATCGAACTCATCAACGATCTCCACACCCAGGAGGGTTTCGATGGTATCTTCGAGGGTGATAATCCCGGCGGTGCCGCCATACTCATCCACGACCAGAAATACCTGTTCCTGTCGGCGGAGCAACTCGTCCAGTATGCTCGCCACCGATTTGGTATCCGGCACCGCGTGGATGGGGACGCTGAGTTTATCCAGGGTTATCCGTCCCTTTTCTTCGGCGTAAGCCCGCAGCAATTTGTATCGATGGACGATGCCGGTGATATCGTCCAGGTCTTTTCCATAGACGGGGATGCGGCTGAAGCGAATGGGGCTGTGTTTGTTCACCACTTCCTGGACGGTTTTATCTTTTTGGAAGGTCAACAGGACGCTGCGGGGTGTGAGTACATCCTTGGCACGAATCTTGTTCAGCCGCAGCAGATTCTGAATTACGCGCGTCTCTTGGGTCAGCAGGGTTCCTTCGGCCTTGCCGATCTCCGCCACTGCCGCCATTTCTTCGCGTGAAACTTTGAGCTGATAGCGTTTGCGTGAGATTAACTTTGATAATGCCTCAAACATCACCACCAGAGGGTATATTATAATAATCAGACCTTTTGTCATATATCCCGCCGCCGGTGCTAGTTGTTTCCAGTAAACGGCCCCCAGGGTTTTGGGGATTATCTCCGAAAACACCAAGATAAGAAAAGTTAACGTCCCCGAGGCCACCGCCACCGCCTGGCCGGCGTGACCGGCGGCGCCATAACGTTCGGTATATAGTTTTAAGACCTGTGCCCCCACTCCCGCCGCTCCCACCGTGTTGGCCACCGTATTCAGGGTTAAAATGGCGACCAAAGGACGATCGATCCGATCCTTTAGGTCCTGCAACATTCGTCCGCTCTTACGATGCTTTTGACACAACGCCCTGACGTATCCGTGGGTGACGCTGAGGATCGTTGCTTCCAGCAGCGAGCATAAAAATGAAACCCCCAGCGCCAGCGATAAATATAAAATCAATACCGTCATATTTTGCGCTATCTACAGTTGGTATCGGCGGCGGAGAAAGTCGATTGTCGCCCGGGCCGCAGCCACCCGGACGTACATGGACTGGTCTGCCAGGGCCTGATATAGAAGGGTTGTGTCCTGATCGTTACCAGCGCGTCCCAGGGCCAGAGCCGCCAGGCCTCTTACCCTGGCGGTGGCCACCGGGTCGCCGATTTCATCCAGGTAGCGAATGGCCCGGCGGGCCAGATCGATGTCTTCTTCCTTGGCGCGGGTGCCCAGAGCCCGGACCGCCGCCAATTGCACTTCCAGTTGAGGATCATCCACCAGCACCACCAGCATGGAATAGGCATCTTCGGCGGCAAGTTTTTCGAGTCCGGAGATGGCGATCAGTCGGTCGTCGGCGTACCCGCTGGCGGCGTAGGCCAATAAATTGCGGAGAATTTTTTCATCTTGCAGATGGGCCAGGGCTTCGGCGGCCTGTAGTTTAACGGCCGGCAGTTGAGAGGGTTTATTCAGGACCCGCCATAAATTTTCTTTGCTGTCGGAGCGTAAAGCGGTATTGCCCAACTTACTCAGCAAGATACAGCTGTGGGCCGCCAATTGAGGGTTGTCGCCGATCAAGGCGCTGTCGTACCAGTTTTTGAAACGTTGATCACCCAGTTTTTCCAGGGCGTAGGCGGCGGCCAGTTTGACCGAATCATTTTCGTCATACAGGAGATTTTCCAAAAGTTCTCTCTGGGTATGGTCTTGAGTATCACCGGCCGCCACGGCGGCGGCAAAACGCACCGCCGGTGTCGGATCACTCAATTCTTTTTGGATCAATGTTGCCGCTTGCGGGCCGCCGAGCTCGGCCAGAGATTCCAGCCCATGGCAACGTAATTGGGCGTCGTCACTCTGAAGGGCTTGTACCAGCACCTCCTCCATCCGCCAGTGGAGCTGCCGGGGGCTTACTTGCCGACAGCCGGAACCTGCCAAGATCGACCCTGTAAGCATAAACAGAAGAAAGAAACAAGCCCAAGCCCGACCTTTTACCTTTTTTCTCATCGGTCCGCCCTCAGTGCCTGCCAGATTATAATGACTGTTAACGAAACTAATACATTTCACCTTATAATATGCCTAACCTCGATTTTGCTAAAGTCCAGTTATAATATACAACTAATTAACACCGATTCAATGAAATAATATGCCGCCTGAGGGAGGGGGTCCGGGATCTGCCGGTAATCATCTTGATCTCTGCGCCAAAACCTGTATATTACGGTTAAAAACATTTGTTTAAAGCATTACTTATATGTAAGGCAAGTTCCAGCCCGTTTAAAAATTACTGATTTGTAGAATGGAGGTTTACATGATGGTTCGTAGATCAAATTTCCTTTGGTTGTTGTCGGCTTTATTAATTTATGGTGGTTGTGCCGTTAATGCTCAAAAAGAGGCTGTCGATTCTATCACTATCGATGAGTTGCGCATGCACATGAACTTTATCGCGTCGGATGAAACCCTGGGCCGCGACACTCCTTCGCAGGAGCTCAAGATCACCTGCCGGTATCTGGCCAATCTTGCCGAATGCTACGGCCTGAAACCCCTGATGCCCGACGGCTCCTATTATCAGGTGATTCCCGTGGAGGTGTCTAAGGTTTCTGAAGTTAAAACACAGCTTAAGTTAACCGTCGGCCCTTACAAAGAGGTGTTTCGATTTCCCTATGATTTTGGTACCGGCGGTCGTTCGACGACCGAGGGCAGGGTTTCGGGTTCGGTGGTTTTCGTCGGTTACGGCCTGGAGGCCGCTGACCAGGGCTGGGACGACTACGGCGATCTTGACCTAGCCGGCAAAATCGTTGTGATGCTCGAGGGGAGACTGCCCGAAGAAATGAGCGCCAAGTTCGGCAGGTTCCTCCGCAACCGCGCCACCGCCGCCCGGCGTAAGGGCGCCGCCGCTGTCCTGACGATCATCAATCCGGAGCGGGAAAATAAATTCACGCAGACCGATACTTCCTTCAGTAATATTGAGAGCATGGGGCGCTACCGCCACGATTACGGCCAAGCCTCCGGCAGGCAAACCATCCCCGCCGCGCAAGCTCGGACCTTTCTGCAAGCGGAAATTCGCCATGATCCCGCGGCGGCGATTCTCGGTGTTTCCCGGGACCAACTGAATTACATGTTTGCTGCCCTCAGCCGCGGAGAACAGGTTCCGCGCCGCGAACTGGGGGAGAGAAATGTGGAATTAATCCTGCAACCGGCCAAACGAACTGTTAATACCCAGAATGTGATTGCTTATGTCGAAGGCAGCGATCCTGAGTTGAAGGACGAGTATGTGGTGATAGGTTCTCACCCTGATCATCTGGGTGTGCGCAACGGCCAGGTCATGAACGGCGCCGACGACAATGTCTCCGGCGTCGTCGCCATGCTGGAGATCGCCCAGGCCCTTTTGATCGAAAGCCCCAAACGTTCGGTTATTTTGACCTGGTTTACCGGCGAGGAAAAGGGGCTGATGGGTTCGCATATTTTTGCGAATAATTGCCCGGTGCCGGTGGAGAAAATCAGCGCCATGCTCAATCTGGATATGATCTGCCGCAACGATCCCGACCATCTTTATCTGGTGGCCTCCAAGCTGCTCAGCACGGAACTTGATGCTTCTATCCATGATATGAACGACAAATACATTCATTTGAATTTCGATTACGAGTACGAAGATCCCAACCACCCCGACCGCTTCTATCGCCGCAGCGACCATTACCCTTTCAACCTCTTCGGCGTGCCGGCCGTCTGGCTCTTCTGCGGCACCACCGAGGACTATCATCAGCCCACCGACACCATCGACCGCGTTGATTTCGAAAAGATGCTCAAAGTCACCCAACTGACTTATCTCGTTTGCTGCGATATCGGCAACAAGGATGAAATGTTGCAACTGGACGTCAACCCGCAGGTCACCACCCGCGGCAGACACAATATCCCCGTCCAATTACAGATACAGAGGTGATAGCTCATACCAATTAATTGATTTCTGCGTTTCAATAATCGTGGTCGCCGGCGCCGGCGAATTCATAGGCAGGCAATTCCTCGACGATATAGTCATCCGGGCGGGTTTTGATGAGGCCGCCAATACCGGCGGTTTTGGCGGTTAGAAAGGGTAAGATATTAATATCGGTATCGGGGGCGGTCATAACGGCTTAATTATGATATCTACTTTTAAGCACTTCGAAGGATGACAATTACCTGTTCTGTCAGGTGCTTTTGGGAAAGGTAAAGGATTTGAAATTTAAAAGCAACAGGGAAGTTAAAAAGAAGCCGCCAAGGAAATTACAACATTTTTATTGCATACGGCTTAACCGACGGGTCATGGTTATTATACGTTGACAAATTACCAATAGTTGATGTACAATGCACAGTCATTTTAGCGATCAAGACAAGCGGAAAAATACGTCTGGAGGGACAGGTTAGAATTTGAGGGTTAGGGCAAAATTTTATAGGGATTCGATGGAGAAAGCAGGTGAGGCGATGTTAGAAAAAAGAGCGATCATAGGTGCGGTCATTATTTGCGTGGGAACGATTTGGCTGTTAAAGGGTTCGTGGAATCAAGGGCTGAGAGCGGGGGAACGGCAGCAGATTAAGATACCGGTCGAGACCAAAGAGCAGCGAGATCAGCGGATGGCGTGGTGGCGGGAGGCGCGGTTCGGGATGTTCATCCACTGGGGTTTGTATGCGCTGCCGGCAGGGGAGTGGCAGGGCCGACGGGTGCGGGGGATCGGGGAATGGATTATGCACTACGGGCAGATTCCGGTGGAAGAATATGAACCGCTGACCAAGCAATTCAACCCGGTCAAGTTTAACGCGGATGAATGGGTGAAGCTGGCCAAAGACGCCGGCATGAAGTATATCGTAATCACCTCCAAGCACCACGACGGATTTTGCCTGTGGGATTCGAAGCTGACCGAGTACGACGTGGTGGACGCCACGCCCTTTAAGCGCAGCATTCTTAAAGAGCTTTCCGATGCCTGTCATAAGGAAGGTATCAAGATGTGCTGGTACCACTCGATTATGGATTGGCATCATCCGGATTACCTGCCCCGGCGGCCCTGGGAGAAGCGCCCGGCCGCGGGGGCCGATTTTGATCGGTATATCCGGTATCTGAAAGGCCAGGTGAGCGAGCTTTTAACCAGTTTCGGGCCGATCGGGGTGATGTGGTTCGACGGGGAATGGGAAGACACCTGGACGCACGAGCACGGTAAAGACCTCTATGACTACGTGCGAAATATTCGCCCTGATATTATTATCAACAATCGGGTTGATAAGGGCCGACGGGGCATGGCGGGCCTGACCAAGGAAGGTGGTTTTCGGGGCGATTTCGGCACCCCCGAACAGGAGATACCCGCCACCGGCGTTGCCGGGATGGATTGGGAGACCTGTATGACCATGAATAACACCTGGGGCTATAAGAGCTACGATGACAACTGGAAATCAACCGAGGACCTGCTGCACAAATTAGTGGACATCGCCAGCAAGGGGGGAAATTTTCTCTTGAACGTGGGGCCCACGGCGGAAGGATTAATCCCGGCGGCCAGCGTGGAAAGGTTACAGGCGATGGGCCGCTGGGTGAAAGTCAACGGCGAGAGCATTTACGGCACCGGCGCCAGTCCTTTCGAGAGGCCTGCGTGGGGCCGATATACCAAGAAGAAAGACATCCTTTATGCCCATGTTTTCGACTGGCCCGGCGACAATAAACTGGTGGTGGAGGGTCTGAAAAATAAAGTGAAAACCGCCTACCTGCTGGCCGACGAAGAACGATCGGCCCTGAAGGTTGTCCAGGAGGCCGACAGGGTGATCGTCGCTTTACCGCAAGAGGCTCCAGATGCCATTGACAGCGTAGTAGTGCTGCAAGTCGAGGGTGAGATCAAAGAGAAATGACGCATTAATCATGAAACTTACCGCAACAAAATCGGTGTTGGGGGGGCGGGCGGCGATACCCGGTTCGAAATCGCATACCATCCGGGCGGTGGCGCTGGCGTCGCTGGCGGGCGGCGCCAGTGAAATCATCGCCCCTTTGGATTCCGCGGATACGCGGGCCGCGGTCAACTGCTATCGACTTTTAGGGGCCGAGATCGACACCGATGATAGCTGCGTCTGGCGCGTTAAGGGCGTGGGCGGAAGGTTACAGGCGCCGGCTGATATTATCGACGTGGCCAATTCGGGGACGACGCTGCGCTTTGGTTTGGGAAGCGCGGCGCTGCTGAGGGAAGGGTCGGCGGTTTTTACCGGGGACGAACAGATTCGCAACCGGCCGGTGGGGCCTTTGCTCGATAGTTTAAACGATCTGGGAGCGGAATGTTTCAGTAAGGGCGGCGACGGTAAGGCGCCGGTGGTCGTTAAAGGCAGGCTTATCGGCGGGGAGACCTCTATCGAAGCGGTCACCAGCCAATACTTAAGCGCGCTTTTGATTAATACGCCTTTGTCCGAAGGCGATACCATTATCAACGTTATCAAGTTGAATGAAAAACCCTATATTGAGATGACGCTGAGGTATCTCGATGAGCATGGAGTTGAATATGAGAACCGGGATTTTGATCGTTTTTTGGTAAGAGGCGGTCAAAGTTATCATTCCTTCAGCAAGCGGATGCCGGCGGATTTTTCCTCGGCGACCTTTTTCTTTTGCGCCGGGGCGATACTGGAGGGAGAGCTTGTTCTGGAGGGACTGGATTTTACCGACACCCAGGGCGACAAGGCGGTGGTCGATATTCTCAAACAAATGGGAGCGGATATCAGGGTAGAGGGTAATGAGGTAGCGGTTCGGGGCGGGGAACTTCGAGGCGTTGAGGTTGATATGAATGCGATTCCCGACGCCCTGCCGGCGCTGGCGGCGGCGGGGTGCTTTGCAAAGGGTCCGATGCGGCTGTATAATGTGGCCCAGGCCCGGTTGAAAGAGACCGATCGGATTGCGGTGATGGCGGCGGAACTTTCAAAGATGGGGGCCGAGATTGAAGAGCGGCCTGACGGACTTATCATCAGGCCCGCAAGGTTACACGCGGCGGAGGTTTCCGGCCATCATGACCATCGGGTGGTGATGGCGCTGAGTTTGGCGGCGATGGCAGTGGAAGGCGAAAGTGTTATCGATACCGCCGAAGCGGTAAACGTGACGTTTCCGGAGTACGTGAAGCTGATGCAGGCAGTGGGAGGTAAGATAAGATTATTTGAGGGTTGAAATGATAAGACAGATGTCGGCGAGACGCCGGCGTTACAAACGTGGTGGGCTAAGGGCCCACCCTGCTGGAGGACATTACTTTGATAGGCAATACGTTTGGCAGATTCTTTCGGGTGACGACCTGCGGGGAGAGTTACGGGGGGGCGCTGATGGCGGTGGTGGACGGGGTGCCGCCGGGCTTGAAGTTGACCAAGGAGTATGTGCAGGCGGAGCTGGACAAGCGTCGGCCGGGCCAGAGTCAGCTGGATTCGCCGCGTAAGGAGACCGATCAGGTCGAGATAGTGGCGGGACTTTTGGAAGGGATCACCACGGGGGCGCCGGTGGGGATGATCGTGTATAATGTAGATCGGCAGAAGATACACGTGGATCAGTATCGTGAGGTTAAGGATTTGATTCGGCCGGGCCACGCCGAGTATAACTTTTTCGTGAAATACGGCGCATATGCCGACTGGTGCGGGGCGGGGCGGGCCAGCGGGCGGGAGACGGTGGGGCGGGTGGCCGGCGGGGCGGTGGCCAAGTTTGTTCTGGAGCGGGAAGGCATCGAGGTGATCGGGCACGTGGTGGAAAGTCACGGCATCAAGGGTCGGCGGCTAACTTTTGACGAGGTAAAGGCCAACTATCGCCGGAATGATTTAAACTGCTGCGACCTGGAGGCGGCCGAGGAGATGATCGCTGATCTATTGAAGATTCGCGCAGAAGGCGATACGGCCGGCGGGGTGATAGAGATCCTGGTCCGGGGGGTGCCGGCCGGGCTGGGCGAGCCGGTTTTCGATAAGCTCAAAGCGACTATCGCCTCGGGATTGATGGGGATCGGGGCGACGACGGGCCTGGAGTTCGGCGACGGATTCGAGGCGGCCCGGGTGAAAGGCTCCCAGTGGAACGATCAACCTTATTTAGATGATCAAGGTCATGTACGGTTTCGCACCAACCGCTGCGGCGGGTTTCTGGGCGGGATGAGCAACGGCGAGGAGCTGCGGATGCGGGTGGCGGTCAAACCCACACCCACCCTCAGCAAGGAGCAGGACTCGATCAACATGGCCCAGATGAAAGAGGTGAAGCTGGCGGCGATTACGCGGCGGGATATTACCATCTGTCCGCGGATTTACCCGGTGGCTGAAGCGATGGTGCGGATTGCGATACTGGATGGGTTGTATATGGCGCGGGGCTACGACGCTCTGGCGCGGCTGGATCCGAAATGGAAAAAGATGGGCGAGCCCGGGAAGGAATAGATATATGGACACAAGCCATCTCCAGGCGGCGCTTGAGGCTGCCGCCCATTGCGGGAATGTTGGATAAATAGGTGAGTAAATGAGCGGATGAGTATATGAGTAAGAAATCGGAAAATAATCTGGATCTGCCGGCGGAGATTTTAGAGACGGTTGAGCCGGTGGGTAAGCGGGTGCTGATTCGCAAAGACCGCGACAAAAAAGAGACCAAAGGGGGCATTCGGCTGCCGGATAATATTGAAATCCCCACTATTACCGGCCGCATCGTGGCGGTCTCGGCCCAGGTCGAGCAGGACCCGCTGGTGCCGCTGAAAAAATACGACAAGGTGCTGTTTAATCCCAAAAGCGCGATTCCGGTCGATTTCGAGGGCGATAACCGCCTGTTCGTGGTCGATCTCGAACACGTGGTGGCGGTCTTTCGCAAAAATCGCTGATAAAAAGCGTGGGGCGAAGCCCCACCCTACAAAGAGCAGCAGCTATATAGTGGGTGGCGGCCTCAAATCCGTAGGATTTGGGGATGGAGCGAAGGCAAATAACCATCCCCAAGCGGCGCTTGAGGCTGCCACCCGATGATGAGAGCAACAGCATGGGCACAGCCCATCCTACAATTGATAAGAAAAAGAAGAGGGCGCCGCGGAACCGGTCGGTGGCGTTGACGGAGAAGGAGCGTAAAGATTTCCGTTCGCGGCTGGTGCGTTTAAGGGGACCGGCGTCTTTGTCGGATATTATCAACCGCACGATTTGGCAGGATCTTTTTGAGATAATAGACTGGCTGCCGGCAGGGGTGGTTGACCTTTTATTTATTGATCCGCCTTATAATATTTCCAAGGAATTTAACGGCCGGAAATTTTCCGAACGCTCGTTGGCTGATTATGAGAATTGGCTGGAGGGGTGGTTAGGCAAGTTAAAGAGGGTGCTGAAGCCGACGGCGTCGGTGTATATCTGCGGCGATTGGCGCTCTTCCACAGCTATTCAGAGGGTGGCGGAGAAGTTGTTTATCGTGCGAAATCGCATCACCTGGGAGCGGGAGAAAGGCAGAGGGGCCAAGACCAACTGGAAAAACGCCTGCGAAGATATCTGGTTCTGCACCGTAAGCGATAAGTATGTTTTCAACCTGGATCAGGTCAAGTTGAAGCGAAAGGTCCTGGCGCCCTATACCGATGAGAATAAACACCCCAAGGATTGGCGGGACGATACCGAGGGACGATTTCGCCTGACCCATCCTTCGAATCTGTGGACGGATCTGACGGTGCCGTTCTGGTCCATGCCGGAAAATACCGATCACCCCACCCAAAAACCGGAAAAACTACTGGCCCGCATCATCCTGGCCGGCTCCCATGAGGGCGACGTGGTGCTGGATCCGTTTTTAGGTTCCGGCACCACCTCGGTCGCGGCCCGAAAATTAGGCCGCCGTTACATCGGCATCGAAATCGACCAAACCTACTGCTGCCTGGCCGAAAAACGGCTGACCCTGGCCGACGACAATCCCGCCATCCAGGGCTACTCCGGCGGTGTCTTCTGGGAAAGAAACACCCTCGCCGATCAGCAAATAAACAAGATAAAAAGTTTTAAATAATAAAAATCAACAGGGGCGAAGCCCATCCTGCCGGAAAGGTAAGAGTTGGGAATAACGTTGCCTGGGCGATAAAATTAGGTTGTAATTATGGCAGGTGTTTTGTGTCATCATCGGACTGATAATCGGCGAGGTCAGCAATGAGTCAGCGGGATAAGGAAAAGGACATGCAGGCGTTGTTAGGGATGGTGCGGGCGCTGGGGGTGACCTGCGATCTGGATAATCTGCTGAAGATGGTGGTGGACTATTCGATGGAGCTATTGGACGCCGAGCGGGCCACGCTGTATCTCTATGATAAGGAGCGTCAGGAGCTTTTTACCCGGATCGCCGAAGGGATGGATGAATTCCGGATTTCGATCGCTACCGGTCTGGCGGGGGCGGCGGCCCGCACCTTGAAGGTGATAAATATCCCGGATGCCTATCAGGATGAGCGTTTCAACCGGACTTTAGACGAAAGAAGCGGTTATCGGACGCGCAGCATTCTGGCGTGTCCTTTGATCGATTATGACGGTCAACTGGTGGGGGTGCTGCAGATACTGAATAAACGGCAGGGACCTTTCGACCAGGATGATATAAAATTAGCCGAGGCCTTGTCGGCCCAGGCGGGGGTGGCCCTGCAGCGGGCTCGATTGATAGATCAATTCCTGGAAAAGCAACGCCTGGAAGACACCTTGCGTATCGCCCACGAGATCCAGGAGAAATTACTGCCCGCCGGGGCGCCGACGTGGGATGGTTTTGATATCGCCTGCTGGCATCGGCCCTGCGACGCGACGGGGGGCGATTACTGTGATTTTTTACCGGTGGACGAGAAGCGTTTGATGCTGTCGCTGGGCGACGTCAGCGGTCATGGGGTGGGCCCGGCGTTGATTTCCTGCGCCACCCGGGCCATGCTGCGGGCCCTGAGCAGCGTCGATGACAACATCGAACAGGTGATGAAGAAGGTAAACCGCTTAATGGAGATGGACCTGCCGGATAATCGCTTTGTCACCGCCTTTCTGGGAGTATTGAACAGCGCTAAAGGTGAATTGAGCTACTGCAGCGCCGGCCAAGGGCCCATGTTTTGGCTGCACGCAGAGAACGATGAGATTGAGACGCTGGGAGCGGACGGCATACCAATGGGGATCATCCCTGATATTCCGGACATGAATCCCCAAAAAATCACGCTTCGGCAGGGCGACGTCTTTGCTTTGTTGACCGACGGCTTCCACGAATGGGCCCGCACCAGCGGCGAGATGTTCGGCATCGAGCGGGTCATGGAAATCATGCAGAAACACCGCCAAAACAGCGCCAATGAGATTCTCGAAGCCATTAGAACTTCAGTGGAAGCCTTTGCCGACACCCGCCAGACCGACGACCTGACCGCTATTATTATCAAGAAGACCTAACCTGCCTTAGGCCGCAACCAATAAATAGATTTTCACGCCCAGGCGCGAAGAATTTTTTGACAGATAACGGGATTAACAAGATTTTTTTATCCGGTTAACACAGATTTTCCTGATTTTTGATTATATAGCCGGATGGGCGCACCAGGGGATGAGTTTTGATTCGGCAGGGGCGGAGCCCGTCCTACTTTGCGTTTTTTTTCAGATACTTTTTTCTGTAAACCATGTATGCGACGCCGGCTCCTATTAACGCATCAAAAGGGGCCCAGAAAAGCCCGTTGAGGTAATAGGGCGGGCGGGAATAGCCCCAAGCATAAAATATTAAAGAAGTGATATAACTTGGAATATGAAGAATACTTAAAGTATCCGGAATAAATTCCATGAAATCACCAAAATCAAAAATTTCCGGTATAACAGCAGTTCCGTAAATATAACCGATTAGGGCCCCAATCACCGCCCCCGTATATATAGTTTTTCTTTTTTTTGTAAGAGTTTTTAAATGATTCATTATTTTGCTGAAAATCATCCTGAACCAACCGATCTTTATGTTCTACGCGGAGAGGAATAGAAACGCATATACTAACATTTCAGCGGGAATAAATTTTACCCAAAAATTATTTTTCCGTTAATTCGAGGCAGCCGGTGAAATCCGGGGGGGCGGCGAGGGAGAGTTGCCGGGCGGTACTTAAATATAACATTGCCGCCTTATCCTCAGGACGCTTTTCTAAACATTGCCGGAATTTATTGGACGCCTGATCGAATTTTCCATCCTGGAAACACTGCACGGCGTTTTCAAAAAGCTCTTTGTAGGGTTTTTCTTCGGGGGAGAGGCTATCTGCCGCACCGAGCAAGTGATAAACGCCGACGCCCTGTTCTTTACCCACGACGCGGACCTTGCCCAGATAGCGGGTTTCGATCCCTTCGCCGGCTTGTCGGCGGGTGGTCTGGCAGATCATGATTTGACTGCCGAAGGCCTTGTTGGCGCTTTCCAGGCGGGCGGCGAGGTTGACGGTGTCGCCGATGGCGGTATAGTCGAAACGGCGATGGGAGCCGCAATCACCCACCACCACCTCGCCGGTGCTGATGCCGATCCGCATGGTCA
>LJUC01000032.1 GCA_001303695.1 Phycisphaerae bacterium SM23_30 | reverse complement strand
ACCAGCCTGCCGGATTTGCAAGAGCTGCGCACAGAAGTCAATTCGTGGTTTACCGAGGCAGCGTTGGAGGCATCCTTAGGACTGGTACAAAGTGAAACGGAAACAATTGCCCGCCGCTGGCTGGCCAAGTCCGGCAAACGCTGGCGTCCTTTCCTGACCGCCGGCCTCTGGCGCACCCTCCAAAAGAACAAGAAAGGTCCTTTACCGGATACCTTGCGCCGACTGACGATGGCGGTGGAGTGTTTTCATAAGGCCTCGCTGATTCATGACGATATCGAAGATCATGACGAGCAGCGCTACGGCGAAAAGACCTTGCACAAGCGGTACGGGATGCCGATAGCTCTTAATGTCGGAGATTTCCTCTTAGGAGAAGGTTATCGTCTCATCGGCGCGCTGGACATGGCCGCTGAACGTAAGGAAAAGATTCTGCAGGTTGCCGCCGAAGGACATAGGAATCTATGCTTGGGTCAGGGCGCCGAATTGTGGTGGCTCAGCCATCAACAGCTCCTCTCGGTCAAAGAGGTTCTGGAGATATTCCGGCAAAAGACCGCCCCGGCTTTTGAAGTGGCGCTGCGTTTTGGCGCCATATACGCCGGCGCCGCCCCTGAAACGGAAGAGATACTGCGCCAATACAGCGAGGCTTTAGGTATCGCCTATCAGATTCGAGACGATCTGGATGACGCCGAGACGGAACCGCAAAATGCCGGGGCCTGGCTTTGCCGCAAGCAGCCTTCCATCTTAACGGCGGTGGCTTATGAGCGGGCCCGGGGTGACGATAAGACTATATTGAAAGCATTCTGGCAAAGGGGCCAATGCTCTGATATGATAGCTACCAGGCTTGATGACTTGTGGAAGTGCTTGAACGTCGAGGCAGTAACCAGAGATTTGCTGGAGTCGTACAAAAACCGGGCCCTCTGCGTGCTGAGCGGTCTGAACAATACCGATCTCAAGAGCATGCTGCGGCGGGTAATCAGCAAGATATTTTATGACGTAGAAGTAATGAGTTGTTGCAATGACTATCAGGCGGGAAATGCTCCAAGCGGCCCGACGGGCCCAAAATCTGCTCAGTGATTCCCGCGACCTGGTCGTTGCCTTTATCAGGCGGCAGCTCCGCGAAGACGGGGGCTTTAAAGGGCGCAGCGACAACAGCGATCTTTATTACACGGTCTTTGGCATAGAAAGCCTCTTGGCCCTGGGGGCGGATCTGCCGGTCGAAAACATCGCCGAATATCTAAAAAATTGGGGCGCCGGCGAATCCCTGGACCTGGTGCATTTGGCCTGTCTGATACGTTGCTGGGCGGATTTATCCTGTACAATTTTAGCAACCGAAGTTCGTGATAGCATATTGACCCGATTGGGAAGTTATCGCAGCACAGACGGTGGTTTTGCCTCCGATATCAAAAGTGAATGCGGCAGCGCTTATGCCTGTTTTATGGCCCTGGGGGCGTATCAGGATTTAGGTTTGAAAGCACCCCAACCGGCGGGAATAATTCATTCTCTTAAGGCTCTAAGGACCGATGATGGAGGATACGTTAACCAGCGAGGTAAAAGTGCAGGTTCGACACCCGCTACCGCCGCGGCAGTGATTATTCTAAAACAAATGGGAGAACCGGTTGATAAAAGTATGGCTCAATGGTTACTTCGACAGCAGCATCCACAGGGAGGCTTTCTGGCTATGGCGGCGGCGCCGACGCCCGATCTGCTCTCCACGGCGACGGCCTTACACGCCCTGGCGGCCCTGAAGACGCCTCTCGACAATATCAGACGACCCTGTCTTGATTTTTTAGACAGTCTTTGGAGCAGCCAGGGAGGGTTTTGCGGTCATGCCTTCGACGATACCATTGACTGTGAATATACCTTTTATGGGTTGCTGGCTCTGGGGCATCTGGATAGCGGAAAGTGACGACCAAAAGCAATTTCAAAACAAATTATGGTGATAACAAAGCCTCGTCGTGGGCAAGAACGCAGACTAATTCCGTTAAGATATTGCTCGATGCCCGTCTGGCCGACGGTTATTGGCGGGGGGCGCTGTCCGGCAGTGCCCTGGCGACGGCGACGGCACTTTTCGCTCTGGCAGTAGTGAACCAGGAAAAGTATAGCCGGCTCATTGAAAAAGGGCTTCTCTGGCTGGCAGAGAACGTCAATTCCGACGGCGGCTGGGGTGATACGATAGTCAGCGACAGTAATATCAGTACCACGGTGCTTTGCTGGGCGGCATTTACCCCGACCAAAGATGATCCCCAATATCAAAAAGTGGTTGAGCGCGCGACGGATTGGCTTACTGAGCAAGCGGGCAATACCCGGTCCAAAAATATAGCCCAGGCACTTACGCGGCGGTACGGCCATGACCGCACCTTTTCCGCCCCGATTTTGACCATGTCCGCCTTGAGCGGGAGATGGGGCTCGTCAAATCAGGCATGGCAATATGTGAAACCATTGCCCTTTGAATGGGGAGTGATTAGTCATCGCTGGCTCAAATGGCTGCGGCTGCCGGTGGTCAGCTATGCCCTGCCCGCCCTCATTGCTATTGGTCAGGTGCGTTACCATTTTCTCAAACCCCGAAATCCCCTGGCCCTGCTGATACGACATTTGGCCCGCAACAAAACTCTATCCGTACTACAAAAAATACAACCGGACAGCGGCGGTTTTCTCGAAGCAATCCCCATAACCAGCTTTGTGGTAATGAGCCTGGCGGAGATGGGATTGAAAGATCATACGGTGGTAAAGAAAGGGGTAGAATTTATCACGGCGTCAATGCGGGAGGACGGCAGCTGGCCCATCGATACCAACCTGGCCACCTGGGTGACAACTTTGTCGGTAAAGGCCCTGGCCGGCGGTTCCGGCTTAAATAAACACCTTGACTCCAAAGAACGGCAAAAGATTGTCGATTGGCTCTTAATGCAGCAGCACCGTACCGAACACCCATATACGCAGGCGGCGCCCGGCGGCTGGGCCTGGACCGATCTTTCCGGCGGCGTGCCGGACGCCGATGATACCGCCGGGGCCCTTTTGGCCCTGCGGAAATTAGCCGAGCCGCATGAGCGAATCCTGCCCGCCGTAAAGGCTGGTGTCCAATGGCTCTTAAAATTGCAGAATCGCGACGGCGGTATCCCCACCTTTTGCCGCGGCTGGGGTAAATTGCCTTTCGACCGCAGCGGCGCCGATCTGACCGCTCATGCAGTAGCAGCCTGGGACGAGTGGTTTGACATTCTGCCGAAACAATTACAAAAACGAACCCAAAAAGCAATATATAAAGCCATCCATTACCTGTTGCGAGTCCAACGACCGGAAGGATCATGGATTCCCTTATGGTTCGCAAATCAAGCGGCGCCGGGACGGGAAAATCCAACTTACGGGACCGCCCGGGTGGTGTCAGCGGTGGTTGAGCCCTTAATTCGATCTGTCCCCCAGGCATGGCTGAGTCTGGAAAAGGCCCTCCAATGGTTGATTAAAATAAAAAATGATGACGGTGGTTGGGGCGGCGCTCAAAATGTAGTTTCGAGTATCGAAGAGACAGCCGTGGCGGTACAAGCTTTACAAAAATATTATTCCGTTTGTAACCATATTGAGGGCCAACCGACCGGTGTGCCTTCAACGAAAGTAAAAGAGGCGATTGATGCCGGCATTAATTGGTTGATGGTACATACCAAAGAAGGGACAGAATTTAATCCTGTCCCCATCGGACTGTACTTCGCCGAATTATGGTATTATGAGAAGCTTTACCCGATCATATTTACGGTAGCGGCATTGGAACAAAACGCTCGGTTAAAGTCGTGGTAATACCCACGCAAATATGATATTATTAATGCTGGACTTTTGCAAAATTGGCTTTTGGCATACATTAGTAAAGAAATTTCTGCATAAAATTTCTCCTATGTATCTTTTTTCTTATTAGGAGCTCTTGGTTTTGCGAATCTTTAACATGGTCATATTATATGGAAATTAGATTATGCCTGATACGTTGATCACCAGCCCTGCCGGCATCTTGGCCGTTTTGGTGGGGATATGCGCGTTTTTTTTCTTTTTAGAAAAGCAGACCGGCTGGAAGCTGTTTAATTATCTTCCGCCTTTGATATGGATTTACCTGACGCCGGTGATACTGGCCAATCCGGGCGTTATCTGGAAAGGCTGTCCGGCTATTATCGCCCATGATTCGCCGCTATTTGACTGGATGAGAGATGTGATATTGCCTCTGTTTCTGATCATTTTAATGCTGGAAGTGGACGTGGCGGCGGCCTTTCGGATTATGGGCAAGGGAGTCTTTGTGATGCTGTTCGGCACTGCGGGAGTGGTTCTAGGGGCGCCGATAGCCTATTCAATAATTAAAGGTCATCTGGGGCCGGATGGCTGGAAGGCGTTTGCCATTTTATCGGGCAGCTGGATCGGCGGCACCGGCAATATGGCCGCCGCCGAAAGAGCTTTCAATGTCGCCAAAGGTTCACCGGAGTTTGGTCTGGCGGTGCTGGCCGATAACTTCGTGTATATCTTCTGGCTGCCCATTATGCTCGGCTCCAAAAGAATAGCCGGCTGGTTTAATAAGTTCACCAGAGTCGATCCCAAACGCATCGGGATGCTGGAGCGGCTCTCCTCAGAATTACCTGCCGACAAGGGTAAAGTCGAGATGCGGCACCTTCTTTACCTTTTATTTTTAGGTTTGTTCTTCAGTTGGCTGGCGGTGCAGGTGACTGATTTAATTCCCCTGCCCGCCAAAGGTGAGCCTTTGGGAGCAATATTTAGCGAAGATACCGTTATTATCCTTTTCATCACGACCTTTGGCATTCTGCTGTCGATGACGCCCGCCCGCAAGATACCCGGAAGTCACCCCTTGGCTATGGCTTTGGTCTTTATCTACGTCGCCAATATGGGGGCCAAAACCAGCCTGGAAAGACTCGCCGAGGAGGCGCCCTGGTTTTTGCTGGGGGCTTTTATCTGGATTTTCCTGCACGGCTTTTTCTGCGTCCTGGGCGCTAAGCTCTTCCGCATCGACATTCACTCGACCGCCATCTCCAGCGCCGCCAATATCGGCGGCGCCGCCAGCGCCCCCATCGTGGCCGCCTATCATAATGAAAAACTGGTCCCCGTCAGCATCCTGATGGCCCTGATCGGTTATGCCATCGGCACTTACGGCGCCATCGCCGCCGGCCATCTCTGCCGCCTCCTCTCCTGAGTCATGACGACCTGAATCGTTATTTCTTCTTAAAAACTGGACTTTTACAAAATTGAGGTTAGGCATTTATTATTTAAGAAAATCGTTTTTTAGATTTCCTTGATGTCATAGCAGAAGAGGTCTTTTTCCTGGCGGACATAAAGCCGGCCGTCGGCAATGGCCGGATGCGCCCACCAAATCTTCTCGCTGCTCCGGGGAATATTAAATGAACTGATAATCTTGAATTCCTTGGGATCGGCTTTAACCAAAGCCAACTCGCCGGTGTTCTCATTATAGCAATACAACATACCGTCCGCGTAAATAATCGCGCCTTTATTCCTGTTCCAGCTATATTCGTACATCACCTTTCCCGTTCTCCAGTCGAGACAGACCCAGTTGCCGCGGGTGTTGGAGAGCCAGTTGGAGCCGTAGATATAACCATCGACCAGCACCACGTTGCCGTGATGATTGTCCAGCGTCTGATTAGTCCATTTGCGCGTTATAGCGTTCCCATCCGCGGAAAGCACCAGCATAGCCCCTCCATCGTTGTACCCGCTGGTGACGAAGATCCCCCCGTCATGATAGAGGGGGCTGACAGGATTGATGTCTTGCGGTCTGCGGCCCTGGTAATCGGTAAATTTGTCTTGCCAGAGAACTTTACCGGTCGCAGCATCGACGCCGATGACGGAGACCGCCGTCTGGGTGACAATGATTTTCTTTCCGTTTCTTTCGGCGCAAATCGGCGAACAGTATGATCCCAGCTCGCTCAGCCCTTTGGTGCTCCAGACGACTTCGCCGGTCATCTTGTCCAGGCCCGCCATAGTGCCCAGCCTGCCCCCGGGAGTGCAGATCACCTTATCATCAATAATCAGAGGCGACTCCGCCCAACCCCAACTGGCCATTTGGCCCTGCAATTCCTTGACGGCGTCGGTAGTCCATATCTTTTTGCCGGTTTTTGATTCATAGCAATGTACCGCTCCCATACCGCTGATAAGGTAAAGCCGATCTTCTTCAATGGTGGGTGTGGTGCGGGTGCCGGGATGGTCCCCTGTCCATTCCGGTCCGTAGTTTTGTTTCCATTTGAGCTCACCGTCGAGGTCAAAAGCGAATACTACCCCTTCCTTACCGAACCTGCCGGCGGTATAGACCATGCCGTCGGCTATGGCCAGGGACGAATAACCTTGGCCCAGGTCTTCCTGCACCGACCAGAGCAGTTCGGGCCCGCCCATGGGCCATTCTTTCAATAGGCCCGTTTCCGCGGATTTACCGTCACGGTTGGGACCCCGAAACTGCGGCCAATCATCGGCCCCACTCATCGTTGCCGCCCATAACACCAATACGAAAACCATTGTACCGACGCGTTTTTTCATCGAAAAATTCTCCTGTCCCCCAGTTCTTGTTTATATGACTCCTTAAAATGGAACTTAGGCATATAGTATTTAAGAAAATCCGTCTCTTGAATCCGTTCTTCTTGTCTCTATTATTCGCCATTATTACGCTTGATAGGCTGAGTAATTTGCATCCCGTCCGGTCTTCTATTTGGCTTTAATATCATAGGCCATCATGGCGCTGCCGTGTCGGATATAAAGACGACCGTCCGAGATCGCCGGATGGGTCCAGTGTTGACCGCTACCGTGGGTGATTTTGAAGGAACTTACCACCTCAAATCCGGCCGGTGTAGGTTTCACCAGCGCGAAATAACCTTCATCATCCTCGTAGCAGTAGAGCATCCCGTCGGCGTAAATGACGGAGCCTTTGTTGTGCCACGTCGTTTCGTACATGACTTTTCCGGTCTCAAAATCAAGACAGACCCAGTTGCCTTTTTCGTTGGAGAGAAAATTGGAGCCGTAAATATAGCCGTCCACTAGCACCACGTTGCCGTGATGACAATCCAAAGTCTTATCCGTCCATTTACGCCTAACGCTGGTTCCGTCGGCCGAAAGCTCCAGCAAAGCGCCCCCGTCGTCATATCCGCTGGTGGTATAAATAAAATCCTCGTGATAAATTGGACTGATGGGATTTGTGTCGCTGATTCTGGGGCCCTGGTACTCGGCGAACATATCCTGCCAGAGAATTTTTCCGTTAGCGGCCTCGACGCCGACCACGGCTTTGGCGGTCATGGTGACAATGATCTTTTTGCCGCCCCGTTCGACGAGAATAGGGGAACAATAAGCGCTCTTATCGGTCAGGTCTTTGGTGACCCAGATTACCTCGCCGGTTATTTTATCCAAAGCCGCCATGGTGGCTAATTTGCCCCCCGGTGTGCAGATCACCTTATCATCGACAACCAATGGAGATTCCGCCCAGGCCCATAAAGGTCTAACACCCTGGTATTTGGCAGCGGCGTCAAGAGACCATTTCTTAGCGCCGGTTATCGCATCATAACAATATAAAGCACCCAATCCGCTAAAAAAATATACCCGATCACCCTCCACCGTAGGGATAGAGCGCGTGCCGGGGCGGGTGGGCCGATACCATTCCGGGCCGTAGATCACTTTCCATTTCAAATCCCCCTCCAGATCCAAAGCAAAAAGCACCCCCTCCTTTCCGATAACACCGGTGGTGTAAATCATACCCTTGGCTATGACCGGATGGGAAAAACCAATGCCCAGGTCCGCCTGGGCCGTCCAGAGCAGCCGGGGGCCGCCCTCAGGCCATTCTTTCAAGAGGCCCGTTTCCGCTGATTTGCCGTCACGGTTAGGCCCTCGAAACTGGGGCCAATCATGGCCCAAACATATAGAGAATACCAGTAATACTAAAAATAATGCCCCCTTGCCGACATGGTATCTCATATGTACATTCTCCTGCCCCCGTTAAATCCACTTTTTGGTTCTTTATCCTGAATCCAAGCCCGCTAATTCCAATCTTTTTTATATTATATGGCCGCTAAACGCGATGTCAACAGAAAACAAAAGCAAACTTGAATTTGTTGTCTGATTATGAAATAATCAATAAAAACCCTGGCATAACCAAAAATCGGCATGGAGCTATGAAAACACTGCTTAAAGCGACTGCACTTATTTTTATTACCGGCGGCATCCTTATAGGCCTCTGGTTCCAGCTCAAAGAGCCCTCCTCGAAAGCTATTGACACCGAGCAGAAGCAACCATCCGATCGGAAAGCAGCGCCGCACGGCAGCCACCTTCAACAACCCGACCGTAACCCCCAAAAAACCGATACTGAAATCCCGCAAACCCGCATTGAAATCACTGAGATACCGCCCGACCTGGCGGCGTCGGAGTGGCCCATGTTTCGCGGCGGTCCTCAATTGATGGGAGTGGCGGCGGGAACCTTACCCGACCGACCCCAAAGGCTTTGGCGCCGCCGTATCGGTATGATGCTAAAATCTTCCCCCGCCATCAGTAACGGCCGAATCTTTATCGGCTCCGATGATCCCAATATCCTGGCACTCGACTTAAAAACCGGAGATTATATCTGGAGTTATACACCCGAAGACGCGGTCGAAAGCCCGCCCTGTGTGGTGGACGGTCTGGTGGTGGTCGGCGCCAGTGATGGTCTTCTGTACGCCCTGGACGCCCAATCCGGTCTGTTGCAGTGGAAATATCAAACTGAAGGACAGATACTGGGCGCCCCGAATTTCCAGCACGACCAGAACGGAAAGACCCGGATACTGGTGGGCAGCTACGATAATTACCTGCACTGCGTCGATGCCGCCACCGGTGAGGGAATTTGGACTTATCAAACCGACAACTATATCAACGGAGCGCCGGCGGTGGCCCGCCAAAGGGCGGTTTTTGGAGGATGTGATCGAATAATTCACGTAGTATCAACTATGGATGGCCAGGCCCTCGCCCGCATTGAAACCGATTCTTATATCGCCGCTTCCCCCGCTTTTGACGGCAAATACGCCTATATCGGCACCATGGACGCCCTCTTCGTTTGTGCCGATATCGAGTCAGGAAAAATATTATGGAGCTATGAAGGAGACGATCAATTCTACTCTTCGCCGGCCGTATATAAGGATAAAGCGGTAATTGGCTGTCACGATTATCGTCTATACTGTTTTGAGCGCTTCGGCAACAATGTGATCTGGTCCTTTCCCACCCAGGATATAATTGACAGCAGCCCCGTTATCTGTGACGGCAAGGTCGTGTTCGGTTCGGTGGATGGCCGCCTCTACATCTTAAACCTGGCGGACGGGGAAGAATTATGGAATTACGAAATCGGCGCACCCATCAGCGCCTCTTGCGCCGTGGCCGGGGGTATGATCGTAGTAGGCGCCGAGGATGGTTACCTCTACGCCTTCGGCCCGCCCCGCGAAAAGTTTTGAAGATCATGAAAATTATTCACTTAACCCCCGGCAGCGGCGATAATTTTTACTGTGAGAACTGCCTGCGCGACCACGCCATAGTCCAGGCCCTGCGCCGGCAGGGCCACGATGCCCTAATCGTTCCGATGTATCTGCCCCCCCAGATGGAGGAGACCGGCCGGGATCACAACGCTCCGATTTTCTTCGGGGGGATTAATGTTTACCTGCAGCAAAAGTTCGGGTTTTTCCGCAAAAGTCACCGCTGGCTCGATCGTTGGCTGGATTCGCCTCGACTTCTAGGCTGGGCCGCCCGCCGGGCCGGAATGACCAACAGCCGCTCCCTGGCCAAAACCGCCTTATCAATGCTCAAAGGCGAACAGGGCCGTCAGGTCAAAGAATTGGATAAACTGATAAGTTGGCTGGCATCGGAAAATCGTCCGGATGTGGTGTGTTTGAGCAATGCCCTGTTAATGGGGGTGGCCCGCCGAATCCGTCGTGAAATCAAAACGCCGGTTGTTTGCCTGCTGCAAGATGAAGACGAGTTCCTTGATGACCTGCCCCAACCACAGCAAAGTCAATGTTGGGATGAACTGATCCGCCGGGCGGCGGAAATAGACCAGTTTGTGGCGGCGAGTAATTATTTTGCCCGTCAGATGCTGCAGCGGCTGCAATTGGATCAGGATCGTGTAAAAGTGGTGTATAACGGTTTATTATTGGAAGGATTCCAACCGGCCGATACCCCCCCGCCGACGCCTACCATCGGATTCCTCTCGCGGATGTATCCGAAAAAAGGACTGGATCTATTAGCAGATGCCTTCATAATCCTCAAGCAAATTGACCGACTGCGTCACGCCCGGCTCCGTATTTCCGGAGGTAAAACGGTTAGTGATGAGGCTTTTGTAGAAGAGGTTAAGAGGCGATTAGCCGCGGCGGGAGTCATCAAAGATGTCGAATTCCTACCCGGTTTTGAGCGCCGGCGGCGGCAGGAATTTTTACGCACCCTTTCGGTCTTGTCGGTGCCCGCCCGACGCGGTGAGGCCTGCGGGAGGTATGCCCTGGAGGCGATGGCCTGTGGCGTGCCCATAGTCCAGCCGGCCAAAGGCGTATTCCCGGAGTTGGCGGAATTGACCAAAGGGGCTATATTATTACCGGAACCCATAGATGCCGGCAACCTGGCCGCCGCCTTGGTGCCGCTGTTATTAGATGGCGATAAGGCCCGCCAACTGGGCCAAAAAGCTCGAAAAGCTATAATCGAAAGGTTTAACATCGAAAACACCGCCAAACAAATGACACAGGTCTTTGAGCAGGTAAAACAAAACTTTCATATGGGTAGCCATGGCTGAAGCCCAAAAACTCTTGGAATTGGTAAATGTCTTTAAGCGTTATGATTCGCCTGACGGGACCGAAACCCCTGAGGTATTAAAGGATATAACCTTGCATGTTGGTGCCGGCGAGTCACTCGCGGTAGTAGGCGCCTCGGGCTCCGGCAAAAGCACCCTGCTGAATATCATCGGCGCCCTGGACCATCCCAGCCGCGGCCGCGTGCACCTGGACGGCAAGGATTTGGCCCGGCTTGACGATAAACAACTGTCGCAAATCCGCAACGAGCAGATAGGTTTTATTTTTCAACTGCATCATTTGCTGGGTCAATGCACCGTCCTGGAAAATGTCCTGGTGCCTACCCTTCTGAACCAGGATGCCGATGCCCGCAAACAATTAGAGCAGCGCGGTCGGCGGTTGCTGGCCCGGGTGGGTTTGGAAAAGCGCCTTTCCTATCGGCCGGGCCAACTCAGCGGCGGGGAGCGACAGCGGGTGGCCGTGGTCCGGGCTTTGATAAATAAACCCAAATTGTTATTGGCCGATGAGCCCACCGGTTCGCTGGACGCGGCGGCCTCGGAAAACCTCACCCTACTTTTAGTGGAATTGAACCTTGAAGAAAATGTAACCTTGATCGTCGTAACACACGCCCTAAAGGTGGCCCGATGTATGAATCGAGTGCTGGAATTGCGCGACGGGAAACTGGTTATTTTTGCATAGCTCATTAAAAATTGCATGGCACGCCTTCGCATAGCATAGGCACGTTTAACAAGGAAAAATCTCCGCCTGACGCCCCCAAGCTTTGCTTGTGGGTGCGGATTCGGCAATGTCAGCCCTTGATAAAGGCGGCCCTTTTAAAAATCTTTAGCAAAATTTTATAATACCTCAAGAAATCAGCCATGACCTTCGGTAAGTTGATTTTTCAAAACCTCCGCTACTATTGGCGGACGCACCTGGGCGTGATGCTGGGGGCGGCTCTCAGCACCGCCATCCTGACCGGCGCCCTTTTGATAGGCGATTCGGTAAGTTACAGCCTAAACCGGCAGGCCCTGGCGCGGCTGGGAGAAACGCAGTTAGCTTTGGTGGGTCAGGACCGCTTTTTCCGATCAAAACTGGCCGGGGAGTTGGCCGACAAATTGCAGACCGCCGTCGCCCCGGTTTTGCAATTGAACGGCCTGCTCATCAACCGTGATACAGAAAAAACCGCCCGCAGCAATCAAGTACAGGTGCTGGGGGTTGATAAACGCTTCTGGGAATTGGCCGACGGCAAACCCATAACCATCGATAACGACCAGGTGATTTTGAACGAACCGCTGGCGGCGCAGCTCAAAGTTGAAGCAGGCGATCAGGTCCGCCTGCGGGTCGCCCGGCCGGAGCTGCTCTCGCGGGATGCGCCCTTATCGCTCGATCGCGATATATCGATAGAACAGCGCCTCACCATAAAGACCATTGTATCGGAGGAACAGTTTGGCCGTTTTGGTCTGCAGGCCGATCAGGTAATGCCCATGAATGCCTGGGTATCTTTGCCTTGGCTCGCGGAAAGAGTGGAACTTAAAGAAAAGGCAAATATGTTGTTGGTCGGCGGGGAAGAATTAAAAAACATCCCCCTGGAGGCAGCCCAAACAGCCTTGCAACAATGTTGGCAGTTAGCCGATGCCAGCCTGGAACTCCGCCAACTAAAGCAGCAGAAAATATTGGAGCTGCGTTCCGGGCGTATCTTTTTGGAAGAGCCCATAGTTGAGGCCGCCGTCAAGGCCGATCCCTCCGCTTTGGAGGTGTTGACTTATTTTGTCAACGAAATACGGCTGGGCGAGCGCGCCACACCCTATTCGATTGTATCGTCATTGAGACGGCCGCCAACCCCGCCTGACGCGACGACCGCGACCGCGCCGGCATCAACATTCAATCAGATCGTCCCCTCGGATATGAGGGATGATGAAATCATCGTCAACCAATGGCTCGCCGATGACCTCCAGGGACGGGTTGGGGATTCGGTTGATTTAACATATTTCGTATTTGGACCCATGCGCCGCCTGCAGGAGCAGACCAGTCGCTTTCGCATCCGGGCCATCATTCCCCTCACCCAAGCGGCCGCCGATCGGGAACTGATGCCCGACTTCCCCGGTCTGGCCCAGGTGGAAAATTGCCGCGACTGGAAACCGGGAATAGATATTGACATCGGACGTATTCGCCCCAAAGACGAAGATTACTGGGACCTTTATCGCGGCACTCCCAAGGCCTTTATCAGCCTCCGGACCGCTCAAAAAATGTGGGCCAATCGGTTCGGCAATTTAACGGCCGTGCGTTATTCATTGACCGACGGGATAAAAGATAGAATTGAACAGGCCCTTAAAACCAACCTGAACCCGGCGGCGGTGGGTTTATTCTTTCAACCGGTCCGCCAAAGGGCCCTGACGGCCAGCCGACAGGCCCAGGATATGGAATGGATTTTTCTGGGACTGAGCTTCTTTATCATCGCCGCCGCCCTGGGCCTGATGGGATTATTATTCGTCTTTGGCATCGAACAGCGCCACAAAGAGATTGGCGCCCTCTTGGCGATGGGCTTCACCCGGCAAAAAGTACGGCAATTGTTTTTGTTGGAAGGGATTATTCTGGCAGGTTTGGGCGCCCTGCTGGGCATCGCCGGCAGCATAATTTATACCCGGCTGATGATTTATTGTTTATCGACCGCCTGGCAAGGTGCCATAAGCGGCGCCAGGATTAACTACCACGCCGACAATATAAGCTTTATAATCGGAGTGGCGGCGGGCCTATGTGTAGCCGTATCGGCTATGTGGATTACCCTCCGCCGTCAGGGGCGACAACAGGTCAGGCAATTACTGGAAGGTACAGCGGAATTATTATCACTTTCCGGACGGCGAACCCCCGGAAAAGCCAGGGCCGGATACGTCCTGGCGGCCGCAACCGCGGCCGCGGCGTTATTACTATTAATTTTTACGGGCTTGGGTAATAAACAGCACACCGCTGCGGCCTTCTTCGGCGCCGGCGCCCTGTTGTTAATTGCCGCGATGGCACTCTCTCATGGGATATTATCTCAATCCGCCGGCACAACAGATAATTTATTAGTCTCGCTGGCAAATTTTGCCTTTCGTAATGCCGGCCGACGCCGGGGCCGCAGCCTGGCGGTTATCGCCTTGTTGGCCTGCGGTAGCTTCCTGGTCTTTGCCGTGGGCGCCAATCGAAGAAACCCCCTGGCCCATGCCCAACAGCGCCGTTCCGGCACCGGGGGTTTCACCCTGCTCGCGGAATCTACCCTGCCCGTCTTGCATGACTTAAACCTTGAGGAAGGTCGCCGGAAAATGGGTTTAATATCCCCCGACCTCGCCCTCATTAAGGTGGTTCAAATGCGCCTCCGCCAGGGAGACGATGCCAGCTGCCTGAATCTAAACCGTCCCCAGACGCCCCGCCTGCTGGGCGTCCAGCCGCAGGAACTCGCCGCCCGCGAAGCTTTTGATTTTGTCAAAACCATCGAAGGTAAACCCGACCTGAATCCCTGGTTATTACTAAAACAACCCCAAACTGACCATGCTGTGCCGGCCTTCGCCGATGATACCACCATTGAATGGGCCCTGGACAAACGCCTGGGTGATACGCTATCATATATTAATGAAAGGGGCCGCACCTTTAACGTGCGCCTGGTGGGTGCTTTGAAAAACTCGATTTTGCAGGGCAGCCTCGTTATCAGCGAAGAGGCCTTGATGCAGCAATATCCCTCGGAACAGGGATATCGGGTCTTTTTAATAGATGTACCCCCCCCAAAGACCGAGGCGGTGACGCAGGCCTTTTTGCGTTTACAGGGCACCAATCGGGACATCGGATTAAGGGTAACGAAAACCCAGGATCGACTGGCGGCGCTTTACGAAATGCAAAGCACCTACTTAACCATGTTTCAACTGCTGGGGGGACTGGGTATGATGCTCGGTATTGCCGGTTTGGCCCTGGTGGTGTTACGCAATGTGATGGAGCGGCGCGGCGAGTTGGCCATGTTACGCGCCGTAGGTTTTAATAAAGGATCATTGACGCGGCTGCTGCTTTACGAGCATTGGTGGCTGGTGATATTAGGACTGGCCGCCGGCGTGGTTGCCGCCCTCGTGGCGGTCATGCCGGCTGTCCGTTCGGCAGGCGGCGAAATACCGTTTGCCTCTTTGGCGTTGATCTTGGCGGCTATGCTCATAAGCGGCATCCTCTGGGTCTGGCTGGCCGCCCGCTTGGCCACGCAGGGCCCCCTGCTCGACGCCCTCCGCCATGAATAAAAATATTATGGTTATTAGATTGATTATTCCTGTTGCTGCCGCCGCCCTCGGCATTATCATACTGGCGTTATGGGCCCAGGCTGATACCCCTTTGCAAATCGAGATGCGCATACCGGATACCTCGGATATTACCCTGGCCAATACCAAAAACACCGAACCGATCGGCAATTTGGCCGAACTTATCGTCGCGGACGGGGTTCCCGCCGACATCCCCGGCGCCTGGCCCCGGTTCCGCGGCGCCAACTTTGACAATATTTATCTTAATCAAGAGGTGCCTCTTGCCCCTCAATGGCCGGAATCGGGCCCTCCGGTCCTCTGGTCGCTCGAAATGGGAGAGGGTTATGCCGGCCCCGCCGTCCGCAACGGGCGCGTATTCGTCTTGGATTACGACCGGGACCAACAAAAAGACGCCTTGCGCTGCTTGTCATTGGCCGACGGTAAAGAAATATGGCGCTTCACTTATCCAATCGTGGTCAAACGCAATCACGGTATGAGCCGCACCGTCCCGGCCGTTACGGATAAATACGTCGTTTCTCTCGGTCCCAAATGCCACGTGGCCTGTCTGGATCCTAATTCCGGTAAGATGTTTTGGATGTTGGATCTGGTGCGGGATTTCAAAACCAAGGTGCCCCTCTGGTATGCCGGCCAGTGCCCCCTCATCGACGCCGAACGCGCTATTATAGCCCCCGCCGGCGAACCGCTGATGATGGCCATCGATTGCCCCACCGGTGAAATCATCTGGCAAACCCCTAACGAACATAACTGGCAGATGACCCATTCGTCGATCATACCTCTGGAGTTCGCCGGCAAAAAAATGTATGTTTATTGCGCCAGCGGCGGCGTGGTCGGGGTGTCCGCCGAGGATGGCTCGATATTATGGGAAACCTCCGAATGGAAAATACGCAGCGCCACCGTCCCTTCCCCGGTAGTCGTCGGCAACGGTCGCATTTTCTTTACCGGCGGCTACAATGCCGGCAGCGTGATGATGCAATTAAAAGAACACGACGACAAAATCGTACCGGAAGTTGTCTTCCGTTTGACCGCCGAGGTATTTTCTTCCGATCAGCAAACCCCGATATTATATAACGGTTATTTATTCGCCGTCAGACCAAAACCGGATGAACAACTGGCATGTATGGACCCGGACGGCAACATTGTCTGGTCCAGCGGCAGTACCAACAAGTTCCAACTGGGCCCCCTGATAATTGCTAATGGATTGATTTACATTATGAACGATACGGGCCTGTTGACGCTGCTGGAAGCCACCCCTCAAGGCTATCGTCAACTGGCCCAGGCCCAGGTCTTAGCAGGTCACGACTCCTGGGGACCCATGGCCATGGTCTCCGGACGCCTCCTTCTCCGCGATCTGACGCGGATGGTCTGCCTGGATGTTAGTACCCATTAGTTAACCCAAAGATCAAACTGGACCTTGCGGGACGTAATTTGTTAATAGAAAATGTTTTATGTTCGAGAACGGTTATTAATATTGACCGCCGGTGAGCCCTGGTATATCATCTAAAACTAATTAAAATTGAAAAATAACGGGTGTAAATTATTTTTTGATAGGTTAATAAAATGAAACCTCTAACAGGAAAATCAGGAACAAACATACTTATAGGCATCATCTTAGCTTTGGCAATCGCAGCGGCGGTGATTGCCTTGGTCACCACCGACAGAACCGCGAAAAAAGGCAGCCGCCTGGGACCGGAATTCGGCTACGATCTGACCGAACAAAAAAAAATCGATCCGGCCTTGATATTATACCGGGAAGCGGCGCCCGTGATTAAAACCGCTCTGCAAAAACCAACGGCCTTGGCGGTGGGTCCTCATGATCGGATATACGTGGCCGGTGATCGGGAAATTTGCGTTTTTGATTCGCAAGCTAAGCCTCTGCCCAAAATAAAACTTACTTCTGAGCCACGCTGCCTTGCCGTTGCCCATGACGGCACTATCTACCTGGGTATTCAGGATCATATCGAAGTTTATAATGACCAGGGCAAAAAATTAGCCGCTTGGGAATCCCTGGGTGATAAGGCGGTCCTGACCGCCGTCGCCGTAGGTAAAAATGACGTCTTCGTCACCGATGCTGGAAATCGCGTCGTGGTGCGCTATGATAAATCCGGTCGGTTACTATCCTTTATCGGCAAAAAAGACCCCGACCGGAACATCCCCGGCTTTAACGTGCCCAGCCCTTACTTTGATTTGGCCATTGCCCCCGACGGCTTGCTCCGCGTGGTGAATCCCGGCAATCTTATGATAGAGGCTTACACCTTCGATGGCGATCGTGAATTCTGGTGGGGTAAACCGTCCACCAATTCAATTGACGGATTCTCCGGCTGCTGCAATCCCGTTAACTTTGCCCTTTTGCCCAACGATGAGGGATTCGTCACCGCTGAAAAGGGCCTGACTCGCATTAAGATTTATGATCCCGCCGGCAAATTTGTCGGTGTGGTCGCCGGCCCGGAAACCTTCGCCGAGCATGATCGCATCCTCAGCGGCAAAGGCCAGGGAAACCTGGAAGGAGGCCTGGACGTAGCCGTAGATTCCCAAAACCGTGTGCTGGTGCTGGATCCCCTAACCGATGAAATCAGGATTTTCACCCGCAAGACTAAAAATCTCTAATATGCCATAAAAATTATATGTACCATCAAAAAGACAATCGGCAAAGCCGACGCCAATGGCTCAGATCATTGGCGCGCGGTGGATTACTGGCGGGGATCTCGGTGATCGGCATCTCGGCAGCGACAAAAAAACAACATCTGCCCCTCGAAGAAAAATGCACCCGCCGCTGCCTCTGCCGAAATTGTGCCGTCTTAAACCGGTGCCGACTGCCGCAGGCCCTCTCCCTGAAACAGGCATTGACAAAAAAATAAGCGCACGCCTTGCTTGTGTCTTCACAAGCATAATCTCTGCATGGCGCCCGGATTTATTCAGGTAATACAAAAAGACAGACTATGGCACAAGAACAAATCGACAGTAAAGAAATATCTCGGCGGGACCTGCTGCAAGGGGGTCTGCGCAATCTATGCTTGTTGGGCGTGGGCGGCGCCGCGGGGCTGCTCATCGGCCGCAGCCGGGCCCAGGCCACCGTCTGGCAGATAGATCCCTATACCTGCATTTCCTGCGGGAACTGCGCCTCTTACTGTGTGATGGAGGAATCAGCCGTCAAATGCGTCCATGCCTTTGCTATGTGCGGCTACTGCGATCTCTGCACCGGCTTTCTCGAACCGGAACCCGACGCCATCAACAAAGGCGCCGAAAACGAACTCTGTCCGACCGGCGCCATCAAACGGGAATTTGTCGAAGATCCCTATTATCAGTACACCATTGACGAAAAACTGTGTAACGGGTGTGGAAAATGCGTCAAGGGATGCAACGCCTTTGGCAACGGTTCCCTTTTTCTTCAGGTGCGCCACGACCGCTGCTTAAACTGCAATCAGTGTTCCATTGCCGCCGCTTGTCCTTCCCAATCATTCAGAAGGGTCCCCGCGGATCAGCCTTACATCATCAAGGAGGCATACCACGCGGGATGACCCACCTTCGATCTAAATCTACTCTAACAGTCGTTCTGCTGGCAGGACTCATTTGTGCGGCTGTGGCCCAGCAGCGCTTCCCACCCCCGGATTTCGGACCCGATTACCAGATGCCCGAAACCACCACCCCCCCGCCTCAGGCAATATGGTATGACTTAACTGATCTGGCGGTATTGGTAACCGCTCTGGTGGTTGCTTCCTACCTTACCCTGAAAAACCGAAATCGTAACTATATTTTCCTCTTGATGGTATTTTCCCTGGTGTATTTTGGTTTCTGGCGCCAGGGATGCGTCTGTCCCATCGGGGCCATTCAAAATATTACCCTGGCCCTCTTTGATTCATCATACTCCATCCCCTTGGTGGCTTTGGCGTTCTTTGTTTTGCCTTTGGCCTTCACCTTGTTCTTCGGGCGGGGTTTCTGCGCCGCCGTCTGCCCCTTGGGGGCCATCCAGGATGTCGTCCTGCTCCATCCCCTCCGCGTCCCCCTCTGGCTCCAGCAGGCCCTGGGGCTGCTGGCCTATGTCTATTTAGCCGCCGCCGTGCTCTTCGCCGCGACCGGCAGTGCCTTTATTATTTGCGAATACGATCCCTTCGTCTCCTTCTTCCGGCTCAGCGGCGGTATTAACATGTTGGTCCTGGGGGGAAGCCTTCTCCTGATCGGTATCTTTGTGGGACGCCCTTACTGCCGTTTCCTGTGTCCCTATGGCGTGTTGTTGAGATTGATGTCCCGCCTCTCCAAATGGCGGGGAACCATCACCCCCCGCCAATGCGTCCAATGCCGACTGTGTGAAGATACCTGCCCCTTCGGCGCCATTGATATACCCACCCCGCAGACCCCCGACGCCGTCCGGACTCCCGACCGCGTCCGACTGGCCGCCTTACTCATGCTCCTGCCCATAATTATGCTCTTCGGGGGATTCCTTGTCTCCCATTTGAGCACCCCTTTTTCCCGCATGCATGCTGACGTCCGCCTCGCCGAACGCATCTACCTGGAAGAAACCGGTCAGGTCGAAGATACCGTCGATGAAAGCGACGCCTTTCGCGCTACCGGAAACCCCCCCGAAATGCTTTACCAGCAGGCCCGAAGCATACATGATCAATTTATCCGGGGCGGTTGGATATTGGGCGCCTTCCTGGGATTGGTCGTCGTCGGTAAGTTAATCCGATTGTCGGTCTTTCGCCGACAAAGTGATTACCAGGCCCACCGGGCTTATTGTTTGGCCTGTGGCCGCTGCTTCGCCTCCTGCCCCGTCCATCTGCAAACTCTTAAAGATAAGGAAGTTATCACCACTATAAAGCAGTAAAACCAATCGAATCAATAAACGGCAAAGCCAAATGAACCAAAAAGAATCGGACATTAACGACCATGCAGCTGCCCGCCCCCAGACCTGCCCTTGGTATCAACCGGCCGTGGCCACCGCCGTAGTCGCCGGCGTCTTTTCCCTGATCGTCTCTGTGGTGCTGGTGGCCAACTATCTCCCCCAGAGGCCCGCTTCCCGCGATTTGCCCGAAGATGCCACTCCTCTCGAATCCGCCGAAATAATCCGGATGAAGGAAAATCTAAAACTCAATCCCGATGACCAACTCCGGCAGCAAATTCGGGGACTTGATTTACAATTGCGCCGCCAATACTTCCACCGTCGGACCGTTACCGCCTGGGGCGCCTGGTTATTGCTGGGGGGGTTGGCGGTGTTTTTCACCGCCCTCAAATCAGCGGCCCATCTCCGCCGGAAATTGCCCCTGCCCCCTTCAAAAACCGCTCCCCAAAAAACAACCTTAACCCGGACCCGGCTTTCCGTGGCCGGCCTGGGCGCGATATTAATCGCCGCCGCTTTGGCCTTGGCGGTCTTTTCCACGGGCGATATTACCCAAAATGCCTTGGCCCCTTCCGATGAGATAATAACCGCACCCCCCTATCCCACCCCCCAGCAAATCAAGGCCCAATGGCCCGGCTTCCGGGGCCCCGACGGCTCAGGCAGGGCCGCTTATAACAATATCCCCCAATCCTTCAATACCGATACCGGCGAAAATATCCTCTGGAAATCCCCCGTCCCTAGCTTCGGTCATAATTCGCCTGTCGTCTGGGGCAATCGCGTCTTCCTCTCCGGCGGCACGGATAAAATACAGCAGGTCTTCTGCTTCGACGCCGATACCGGCGCCCTCTTATGGCAAAAGGACGTTAATGTCGCCCGCCCCCCAAATTTCGAATCCCCCGAAATCTACGAAGACACCGGCATTGCCGCCGCCACCATGGCCGCCGACGGCCGCCGCGCCTACGCCATCTTCGCTAATGGAGACATGGTCGCCTTTGATCTTGATGGCAACCAGATTTGGGCTAAAAATCTCGGCATCCCCGATAGTATGTATGGCTACGCCGCTTCGCTGGCCATGTATCAGAATCTGCTCTTGGTCCAGTTCGACCAGGGACCCGATGAGCAAGATAATTTTCAATCGAAGCTTTTTGCCTTCGACGGCGCCACCGGCGCGTTGGTGTGGCGGACCGACAGACCCGTCTATGATTCCTGGACGTCCCCCATTGTAATCGATACCGAAAAGCGCCCCCAGATTATCACCAACGCCAGCCCCTGGATCATAGCCTACGACCCCGCCCACGGTAAGGAACTGTGGCGCCTCGAATGTTTCGGCAGTGACGTCGCCCCCTCCCCGACTTACGCCGGCGGTCTGGTCTTTGCCGCTCAACCCTACGATCAATTTTACGCCCTCCGGCCCGACGGCTCAGGAAACGTCACCGAAACCCATATCGCCTGGACCGTCGATGATATCATCCCCGAAACCAGCAGCCCCGTTGGAAACGATCAACTCGTATTTTTGCTGGATGGCGCCGGCTTTTTGGGCTGTTATGATGTCAAAACCGGCTCAAAATTCTGGGAACACGATATGAAAGACATGTTCTCCTCTTCCCCCAGCCTCGTCGGCGACAAACTCTATCTCTTCAGCGAGGATGGCGTCATGTACCTCCTCGCCGCCGCCGAAAAATATGAGGAAATCTCCCGCTCCCATCTGGGCGAACGCGTCACCAGCTCCCCCGCCTTTACGGACGGCCGCCTCTTCATCCGCACCGAAAAAAACCTCTTCTGCATCGGGCGTATGCCCTGAATGGGCAAAATATATTAGCCCGGGTCAATGCCCTGGATTAAGCCTCCTTTTAACCAGTTGCCCGCCACGATCGACCAGTCAAAGAGATCCACCTTGCCGTCCTGATTTATATCCGTTCCCTCGCAGTAATTATTATCCCCATCACATTCTCCCTCCAGCCACCGGACCGCAAAAAACGCCAGATCCTCCACCCCCACCCCGTCCGGACAAACCCAATCTCCTATTGGGACTTGCCATATAAACCGCGGATAATTCGTCCCCGCGCAGATCGTCCATACATTCACAAAATCCCAATCCGCAGCGGTAAACGTGCTCCTGGTCTTCATCTCACCCGTCGTCTTACCTATCCCCATCGCGCTGATGGTGGTTTCCGAGGTATCTGTATCCCAGAAATTACCCGTATCCTCATAGTACGCCCCCGTAACCTTATCGCCGCATAATCCCCCGATACTGGAACCTCCCGTCGGCTTGCCCGTCGAATAACTCCGGATAACTTTACCCCACTCGTTATACCCCACCAGCCCGCCGACTAATCCATATCCTTTTCCTTTCACCGCCCCTGTAGCGTAGCAGGACATTATCGTGGCTTCCTGTCCCAACCCGAAATTATGCCCCACCAGCCCGCCGACAGAATAT
>LJUC01000221.1 GCA_001303695.1 Phycisphaerae bacterium SM23_30 | reverse complement strand
AACCTGGCGGGGAAAGGCGATTGAACGCGAGCGGCGCTTCCCCTGCAGGTCAGAGAGGCGTACGTCAAAGTGCTGGGTAACGACGTCGATAATCTGCGAGATAGTGATCCGCCGGCGGGGTTGTGGGGGTTCTTCCCCGAGGGCTTCGCGGGCCAGTTCCAGATTGATCCGGCCGCCCTCCAGCATGGCCAAGCCGTGAATCTTGGTAAGGGCTCCTTCGAGTTCGCGGGTATTAGTGTCGAGTTTACGGGCGATCAGTTGAATCACTTCTTCCGGAGGATCGATGCCGCGCATTTGAGCTTTTTTGTGAAGAATGGCGATCCGGGTTTCGTAATCCGCTTTATCGATGCGGGCCACCAGTCCCTGGTTGAAGCGGCTGACCAGCCGTTCTTCGAGCCCCGGTATCTCGGCCGGGCGGCAATCGGCACAGAGCACTATTTGTTTGCGCGTCTGGTAAAGGGTGTTGAAGGTGTGAAAAAACTCTTCCTGGGAGCGTTCGCGCTCGGAGAAAAACTGGACATCGTCGATAACCAGCATATCCACGTGGCGGTACTTGTAGCGAAAGTCGTGCAGTATGCCCTGCTCCACGGCCTGGATGAAATGATTGACAAAGGTCTCACAGGTCAAATAAGTCACCCGGCTCCGGCGGCATAGTTTCAACAGGGCCTGACAGGCGGCCTGCAGCAGATGGGTTTTGCCCAGACCCACCGATCCGTAGATAAACAGGGGATTATAAGCCTGTCCCGGCGCCTCGCTGACGGCGTAACAGGCGGCGTGGGCCAGGCGATTACAGGGACCCACGACAAAATTGTCGAAAGTGTAATCGGGACTAAAGTAGAATAAACCCTCCCCCTCAGCAAAAGGCTGTTCCTGCTGGTTTTGATCGAGCATCTGATGGTCGGTCCGAACGTATTCGAGGGAGATAAGATAACCCGTAACCTGTTGAGCGGCTTCTGTGAAACTATCGTTGCAGGTATGTTTAAGATATTGCTGCCAGGAGTGCTCAGGCACGCCTAAGCGCAAAACGCCGTTTTCTAGATTTATCGGTTCAATCTGCTCAAACCAATGACGCCATAGTTGACTGTAGTTTTTTTGCAGATTGCGCAAAATTTTATCCCAGATGTCAGCCAACACATCGGCCACGTTTGGTATATTCCTTTCGCCGCTTGAACGGGATTATTGAGCGTCGCTGTCGGACGTCCTTCCATATACACAAAATCGGGCTAAGAAAAGCCCGTGATACAGGCGTTTTCAATCCACGCTTTCAAGTGTCAACCACTACCACAAGCCTCTGCTCGCCGGAAGCGAAGGCCGTGAATCGACAGATTTATCGGCGGAAAGTTTAACAAGGTGTGTGTTAATTGTCAATGTAAAAGCCCAGAGATACTCAAATGGTAATTGATTTTTTAGAAAGGCTCGGTAAATTTGTAAGCGACAAAGAGGTTTTTGCCCAACTTGGCAGCTTGTTAAGGGTCTATATTTACGTTTGCAGGACGTTTTAAGGGGAACGACCATTATAAGTTTGAAAAACACCAGGCTGACGGAGTTAAGATATTGATATAAAAATCTTTACGCGAATTAACCCTGGCAATATTCGATGGCGGAATCGGTTAATAAAATTTATGTTGTTAAATGACAAAGAGTTACGAACTTTACGTGGTTAACATATCCCAAACAAAGTTAAGGGCGATTTATTGAAAGGATTAAGGATGAAAAGACATGTATTTATGATTATAGGACCTAAAGTGATGCGGTGCGGACTGGTGTTAATTGTGATAGGACTGGGCTTTACGATACTCACCGGCTGCGAACAGCCTTTGAAGGAGAACGAAACCCTTCACATGACCATGTTCATTTGGCCCTTCCTTGACGTGGAAAGGTGGAAGGGGATAAATCCGGAAGACGGCACCAGCTGGAAGAAAGAAAGAGGGGATGCCATCTGCTGGCTGTCAACCTGGGAAAAAGAGCAAAGGTTTGACAAAGATGGTTTCCCCATCTACCGCAAGGAACGCAGCACCTTTTTACCCTTATGGTCCACGCAAATTGAAGAAAGCGAAGCATTTATCAATAAAAAGGGCAGCGTCTTGGTATTTCCTTATGATTCTCGCCAGAGAAAATAAAGCATTTCCTGCCGGAAAATTATAATAAAACGGTCGGTGTCGCCCGTCAGGCTTGGGGACCCACAGTTGGCGTATAGGTTTGGAGACAATAAGTTGTTTTGTACAAAGGGATTATCGATTAATAGACAAACCCTTGCCTAACGTGGGGCCCCGGCGGCAACCTTGGTATCGGCTCTGATGTTTATTTCCGGCGGTTATCAATAAATGATTTACGTCAGGGGGGGTGGATCGTGAGGGATTAATCCTGCCGGCAAAAACGGCAGAACGAGGGGGGGTAAATACGGGTAATATATTCGTTAAGTTCATATTTAATATAAACTTACTAGCGTTTTTCTGCCGAAATAATCCGGTGCGTTCCTGTGAAAAGATTTGACTTGTCAGATTATTATAAGTAGCATTATGTGCTTGTAAGAACATAAATTATGGCAAGAATACCCGGAAATCAGGCGATTGAGGGTAATGGTAGCTCGGAATCTGCGACAAAATCCAAGGGAGTAAACCGGCAGGGTTTCAGCAGGTACGACCTTTGGCGGCGCCGCACCAGACGGAAAGGGTTGTGACAATCAATGACTTTTGCACTGATTTCGGATATTCATTCGAATCTGGCGGCTCTGCAAGCCGTCATAGATGACATCGAAAAAAGGGGTGTTAAAGACACTTTTTGCCTGGGCGACATTGTGGGCTACGGTCCCAAACCAAAAGAATGTTTGGATTTACTGGTCGAGAAAGGGATTGTCAGCATCATGGGCAATCACGATCACGCCGTATTTTATGAACCGACCAATTTTAACATTGGCGCCGAGCGCGCCAGCTACTGGACCCGCCAGTGCCTGGAGGATGAGAAGGACCGCCAGAAACGTAATAGCCGCTGGATGTTTCTGGGACGACTGCCGGTGCGCCTGGAAAAGGGAAATATAATTTTGGTGCACGGCTCCCCGCGCCGGCCGGTCAATGAGTATATTTTTCCCGATGACATTTATACTAATACCGGCAAAATTGGGGCGGTCTTTGAACGGGTAAAACATCTTTGTTTCGTGGGGCATACCCACGTGCCGGGCGTGTTTCTGGAGGATCCGGATTTTTACGGCGTCGATGAATTGGAGAACGTTTATACCATCTCCGACGCCGAACGAGCGATCATCAATGTGGGCAGCGTGGGCCAGCCGCGCGATCAGGACGTACGGGCCTGCTATGTATTGGTAAATGAAAGCCAAGTGGAGTTTGTACGGGTTGAGTACGATGTCGAGGCTACCGCCAAGATGATTATGGCCAATCCGAACCTGGATAATTTTGAAGGGGAGCGGCTCCTGGACGGCCGGTAGGAATATAAAACCAAAAATGGTACGAAAGTTTTGTAAAAGTCCAGCTAATAGTTAAAGATTTAAAATCGACAATCTGTAACCGGCCTTGGAAAATTCATCATGATGAAATACCGCACCTCGATATAGCGAGGTGTTAATTATATATTCGTATAGATAAATTGTATCATGGCCATTTTGGCCGTGCAAAAACCCAAATGAACGGTATGTGATCCGCGGGGCCGAAAGGTCCGGGACGCGTTAGGGCAGTATTTCAAAAGTGAAAATCGAGTTTAATAGCCTTGCCCCCTTTGCCGCCGGCAGAATGATGTAAAATAATATGGATTTTGATATCAGAGACCTTCTCAAAGCGATGCTGTTGTGCCTGCTGATCATGATCGGTTGGCAATATTTACAGCAAAAAACTCGCCCTCCGGCGCCTCCCGATCAACAACCGCAAGGCCCCGCCGCCCCCAAAACACCGACTCCCTCCACCGCAGCGCCGATGGTAACGGATGAACCGCAACAAAAAGAGATAATAACTCAACCAGGCGCCGATTGGCAGGTCCGGATGGTTGCTCCCGGTGAAGATATAGTATTGGGCGACCGGAACCAACCAGCAGGTTATAAATCACAGATTACTATTAATGCCTCCATGGCGGCGGTGGAAAGGGTCTTGCTTAGTGAATATAAGTATAAAGTCAACGATGAGCAGACCGGTTATCCGCTGTTGGAATCGTGTTTGGATGAAAATAATCGCCCCCTGGGTTCTTTCCAATTGGGCCGATTGAAACTTAAAAACCGGATCGAGGTGTTTGATCTGTCGCGCGGTTGCTGGCAGCTTACTCGAAATAAACAGACCGATGCGACAGGCGAACAAACCGTCGCTTTCACGGCCGTAATCGAAGACGGCCAAAAGCAGCCGGTTCTGCAAATTGTCAAAACCTATCGCTACGGTCAGGAAAACGGCGGCTACGACCTGGATTTTGATGTTCATCTGGTTAATATGACCAGACGCTTCTTAGAGCTGGAGTCACTGGAGTTTTGGGGCCCGATGGGTTTGATGCGCGAGGGTCCCAGGACCGACCGTCGAGACGTGGTCGCCGGTTATCAAGTAGCCGAAGGCGAGATTGACATCAAGCGGGTGAATCTGAGGACGCTGGAAAAAGATCCCCAGAAAGCTCCCATTGAAAAACCCAAAGTCGGGGCCATTAAATGGTTCGGAATATCGAACAAGTATTTTGCGGCCGTGGTTCGTCCCTATACGCCCAATGGCAATCAAATGGTTGATTACATTTCGGATAACCAGGTTCGGGGGCGGGCCCTTTCGATAAAACCCGGCAAAACAGGTCAAAAATTACGAAGCACCTTAACTGTCTTGTCGCGCTTGGTGCGGGAAGATCCCATCAAGCCCTCCGACCGGGCGGAGTTTAATTTTAAGATCTTTCTCGGGCCTATTTCTACGAAAATCTTCCGGCAGCATTATGCGGGTTTGCATTATGAGGCCCTGCTGGCCGGCCGCTCCTGTGCCATTTGCACCTTTCAATGGTTGACGGCTCTGGTCTTAAAATTGATGGACGGAATATACGCCGGTGTGCGCAATTATGGGGTGGCGATTATTATTCTGGTGCTGCTGATGCGTTTGCTTTTGCATCCGATCACCAAGAAAAGCCAGATGAACATGATGCGGATGCAAAAGCTGCAGCCCCAGATGGAAGAACTCCGCAAAAAATACGGCAACAACAAGCAGGAGTTAAGCAAGCGCACCATGGAACTATACAAGGAACAGGGTATGGCCGGCAATTTTTTACTGGGCTGTCTGCCCATGATTTTACAATTGCCGATCTGGGTGGCGTTATTTACGGCGGTGGACGGCAATGTGGAGATCAGGCACCATGGTCTGTTTCCGGCCAGCTGGCACTGGCTTACCGACCTGGCGGCGCCGGATCGCTTGATTCCTTTTTCCTGGTTTGGCGTGGAAGAACCGATCGAAATACCTTTATTGAGCGGCTTTATGGGCGGGATTGACGCTTTTAATTTGTTGCCCATCTTGCTGACGGTCGCCATGTTTTTACAGACTAAATTTACCACCCAGCCTCAGATGGCCCAGGCCAATCCTCAGGTGGCGCAGCAGCAGAAGATGATGATGTATATGATGCCGGCCATGATGCTGATATTTTTCTACGCCGCCCCTTCCGGTTTGAACCTCTATATTATGGCCAGCACCTTCGGGGGGCTGATCGAGCAGAAATTCATCCGCAAACACATCAAGGCCGAACAGGAAAAGGCCGCGGAGGTCAAAGTCGCCGCCACCGGCAAGGTCAGCGACCGACTCGGCCCCAAAAAGAAAAAACCTAAACCCCAGAAAAAATTCTTCTCCTGAAAATTGTATACGATCCAGTGTGCTCCGATCATACCTTACTCCTGTCTCGTCATCAAACCTTTATGTATGGCATGATCATACTTATCGGGTCCAAGCTTGAATTGCTGGAACCATAAACTCTTTTTATTAAAGGCGTTATAACCATTTTTTCCGCCCGCAAGTGTACGATTTAATCCATCTCTTGGGCGGGGCGATCATTATTTTCATCCCTGAAAATTACTACCTTCAGCAATCCTACCCGGCGTTTGCGTGGTCGGCAGCGGTTCTCTATATCTGATCATAGACATATCTATTGCAGCCTTTTTATTTTATGACGTGAAATTTAGTCTGGCGGCCGTCGAGGAAGAAAACGCCGTTTTCGGTGAAGACAATATCCTGCTCCAGAGGAAAGCGCACCTGCTGATTGCCCCATTCGGGTACGACAAGATCGGCGCTCAATTCGGCGGTGAAGCAGCTATTAAAAACGAGCTCGACCTCGCCGCGGGGACCGGTGTTGAGCTGCTCCCAGGGCAATCCGATAAGGGGGCCGGGTTCGTGCAGATAAAGACCCAGCGAATGAGAATAAATCCGGGGATTGTTGATGCCGGCGGCTTTTGCTTTTTTCAGGATATTGTTGAGCATCTGGTTGCCGGTCAGACCTTCTTTGAATTCGCCGCAGAAGATATCCTGCAACCGGTTGGATTGGGCCATTCCGACTTGTAAACCCTGGGGCACGTCGGTTTCGTTGCGACGCAGGACGTAAGCCAACTCCTGTTGGTCAGTATTATAGCGCAGATATATCAGCCCCACGTCGCAATGCAGCAGGTCGCCGCGGCGGATGATTTTATGCCGGGAGCGTAAAAAACCAGTATCTGCGTGATCGGACACTAGGCATCATAGGGGATCATGGTTAAAAATACCGGATCGTAATTGTCCTCGTTGCAAGTGATGATCCACATGTCAAAACCGGTTTCTTTCATAAATCCGCCCAGCAAACGGTCCAGCCGCAATTGGGTAATTTTGTCAACAACGGCCGCCCTTTCCCGAATGCTTAAGACCGCCGGAAAATCATTTGTCTGGGCATAAACGCCAGAGGCGGCGATAATCAAGATCCCAAAAACCATCAAAGCTATTTTAAACCGACACATCATTTTTTCTCCTTTTAATAGCTATAAAACATGACTTAGAATGTCTATCAAAACCTGCTAAATTGTCACCCTAAGCCCTTCGCTGTGCTCAAGGGGGGGCTCTGCGAAAAGCCACAAACGTGCCCTAAAACGAGATTCTTCGCTTAGTTCTGAATGACATCCGTACTGATAATACGTTTTGTTAGGGACTTTTAAAAACCTGATTTCTCCGGCACCAATCATTTTGCTCTCAGCCGGCACTCTCCGGCTGGGCGGGTGTATTTTACCGCATTTTGGAAAAATTTCCAAAACATAATGTCTTCTCATGGGGCTGTTTGTTATAATAAGCGTTATGAATAAGAAAGAATTTCCTCATTTAATCCTGACTTATTTCGTTATCATGGCTTTGGCGCTGATCGATATAGGCTGTCAAACTCCGGTGGAATCGGAGGGGCAAGTTACCTGGGTGATATTGGTGCGTCATGCGGAAAAGACCGGCGAAGAAGTTGATGCGCCCCTTACCGAGCAAGGACAAAAACGGGCCCAGGTGTTGGCCGAGATGCTCTTGGAGGCCGGCGTCAAGACGATCTATGCCACCCAGTTTCGACGTAATCAGATGACCGCTCAGCCACTGTCGGAAGAGACCGGCATTCCCGTCACCACCTTACCGATCGAAGGTAATACCGCCGAACACGTCCGACAATTGGCGGCACTGCTTAAAAGCAAAAGTCACGCGGGCGAATTAATAGTCTGCATCGAGCACAGCAATACCATCCCCCTTATTTTAACCGAGCTGGGCGCTGAAAGCATCGAGGGATATGTTGACTATCCCCAAATGTTTATTATTGTTCTAAAGGAAGGAAAACCAGCGGAACGGATAATTTTGCGATATGATTTCTAATCCATATCCTCTATTTTCTTAAATAGCGCCGAAGATTAAGTTATGTTATTCAGCACCGATGATACGATTGTGGCTATGAGTTCAGCCGGGGGCGTCTCGACTCGAGGGCTGATCCGGATGAGCGGCGGGCGGGCGTGGGAGCTGGCCGAGAATATGTTCCAGCCGAAAACGGCAAATGATTGCTATGGGAAAGAAGCCGGAGGGCATCTTCGATATTGGGGCGGGGTGTGGCTAACCGACAAAGAAAGTTGCCCGGCGCAGATGTATGTTTTTCGTCAGCCGGCAAGTTATACCGGTGAGGACATGATCGAGCTGCATCTGCCGGGATCCCCTGTGCTTTTGCAGATGGTGCTGGGGCGATTATTGCAGGCGGGTGCGCGAATGGCCCGGCCGGGTGAATTTACAGCCCGGGCGTTCTTCAACGGGCGATTGGACCTGAGCGAAGCCGAGGCGGTGGCCGAAGTGGTCAGCGCCCGCAGCGATGCCCAGTTGCGGGGGGCGCAGCGGCTGCTGAACGGGGCCTTAAGGAGACGTTGTGAGCAGATAACAGCTCAGATTGCCGAAGTTTTGGCCCTGGTGGAGGCCCAGATTGATTTTAGTGATCAGGACCTTGAGTTGACGTCCCCGGCGACCCTGCGCAGGCTGGTCGCTGCCGCTCAGGCTCAAGTGGAAAAACTGCTCGCCGAGAGCGTTGGCTGGGAAGAATTGAGCTATTTACCTCAGGTGGTGCTGGCCGGGCCTGTTAATGCGGGCAAAAGCAGCCTGGCCAATGCCCTGCTGGGTATCGACCGCAGCATCGTCAATGCGATGGCAGGGACCACCCGGGACGTGCTCACGGCGCCTATGCGGCTGAAACATGGTGAGTGTCTATTGGAGGACACCGCCGGGCTGGGCCCGGCTGACGACATATTGGCGGAAGAATCCCAAGAATTGGCTCGACAAGCCATGGCCCGGGGCGATCTTTTATTGTGGGTGATTGACGTAGCGGATCAGCGGTCTTTACCGGAGATCAACCGGGATATTTCTTTGAAGGATAATATGGATATACCAAGTAAAGTAGTCTTGGTAGCTAACAAGATCGACCTCTGCCGAGAAATTAACAGGCGATTCAGTGAGTTATCGGAAGGAATTGGTGTGGATTACGTGGCCGTCAGCGCTCTGCGGGGTGACAACTTGGATCGGCTGAAAGAACAAATAGAAGAATCTCTGCATGGCGAACATACCGAAGGCCTGGGCGAGATGCTGGCCCTAACGGTTCGGCAGAAACAGGAACTGGCCGCTGGTGTCAATAGCCTGTCACTGGCCTACAAGCGGTTATCGGATGAAAAAGACATTCAGGCAGAGTTAGCGGCTCTGGAATTGCGAACGGCCCTGGATCATTTGGGGGTGATTAGCGGGACGGTGGTAACAGGAGATATTCTGGAACGGATTTTTAGCCGTTTTTGTGTGGGCAAATAGCAATTAAGTGGCAGAAAGTTATCCTTTTTGTCAAAAAAAACAACATTTTAATTTGCCTAATCGTTAAAATCGTTGTATTCTATACGTACATTTTCCTCCTCCTTTGGGCGAGAGAGAGAGTGATTTTCAGTCTTTCTCTCGCTTTTTTATGGGACGTCCTTTTTTCCGGGCGAATCCTGTAATTGAATGTGGCACGCCCATCTTAAGGATACCGGGCTGTTACTGAAGTGGTAATACCACCGCGGGCGCGGAAATCCCCGGTGACGGTCATCCGGCGAGGTTGGCAGGCGGCGACCAAATCATCAAGGATTCTGTTAGTTGCCGCCTCGTAAAAGATGCCCTGATTACGGTAGGTTTGAAGATAGAACTTGAGGGATTTTAGCTCAATGCAAAGTTGGTCGGGACAATAGCTGATGATTATGGTGCCGAAATCGGGCTGACCAGTTTTCGGGCAAAGACTGGTGAATTCAGGGCAGCTTATCTCGATGTTATAGTCGCGTTGGGGGCAGGGATTTTCAAAAGTTTCCAGTGGTCCGACATCGCTCATGTCTTGTTTGATCTCCATGTAAGATGTATAACATAACGTGCGTTAAAAAACACTAAAAAATAACTTATCGGACGTTACCGGATATGACAAGGCAATCAATCAGCGAGGAGAAAGATAATGCATCCGACAGGGATGGCACGGATGGAACCTCCCCGGCCGATCAGGGGCAGAGCCAATCTCATCCAGGCGGCTCGACCAAGCCTAGATCAGCAGTATTGCTGCTGAGCGGTGGGATGGATTCATACACCGCCGCGGCTGTGGCTCTGGCTGATGGGTTTGTAGGTTATGTTTTGACAGTATCTTACGGCCAAAGGCATTATCGGGAGATCAGGTGTGCCCGCCAGATTGGGCGGAAATTGGGCGTGGCGGAGCATAAGTTTATCGAGCTGGATTTACGGTCCTTCGGCGGATCGGCCCTTACTGGCAATGAAATGGACGTTCCCCGGGATAAGGGCGGCCCAATCGGCCCGGAAATACCCGTAACTTACGTACCGGCCCGGAATACGATTTTACTTGCGCTGGCCTTGGGTTGGGCGGAGGTGCTGGGGGCGTTTGATATTTTTATGGGGGTCAATGCCGTCGATTACAGCGGCTATCCTGATTGTCGGGGCGAGTTTGTGCAGGCATTTGAAAAGCTGGCGAACCTGGCGACCGCGGCGGCAGTACAGGGCAAGGGGATTTTTAAGATACATACGCCGTTATTACACCTGAGCAAGGCTGAGATCATCAAGCTGGGGATGAGGATGCAACTGGACTACTCCCTGACGCTTAGTTGCTACGATCCTGATGAGAAGGGTCGTTCCTGCGGCAGGTGCGATGCCTGCCGCCTGCGCTTGAAGGGATTCGCCGAAGCCGGCCTGAATGATCCTCTGGATTATGCGGAGTAAGTTGCCCGTCACTTAAGACACAAAGAAGACAATGATTTGAAACCGTAGATACGCACTGGGGTCGGCGGTCTCAAGCGGAGCTTGGGGACGGCGTTAATGGTTGTTTTATGGCAGCGTGAAGATATAAGATAGTGAACGTCAGTGAGATATTTTTATCGATACAAGGCGAAGGGCGCACGGCGGGGGTGGTATCGGTGTTTGTAAGATTGGCCGGCTGCGATCTGAGGTGTGCGTGGTGCGATACGGAATATGCTCTGGATATTAAACCGGCTCAGTCGTTGACGGTAGAGGAGATTATCAACAGGGTAGAAACATACCCCAGCCGACAGGTGGTGGTGACGGGCGGCGAGCCTCTGATAGCGCCGGAGCTGCCGATGCTTTTGCAGGAATTGAAAAAGCGAGATAAATATATCACCCTGGAAACCAATGCCACGCGTTATCACCCCATAGTTTGCGACCTGGTGAACATCAGCCCGAAACTGGCTAACTCAACGCCGCGGCAGGGCCCTTACGCACAATTTGCCGAAACCCATGAAAAGAACCGGTTGAACATCGAAGCGATTAAGAGTTTTATTATTAACTACGATTATCAATTAAAATTTGTAGTGGAAAGTGAAAGAGATTTGAGTGAAATTGACGCTATACTGAAAGAATTACCCGGCGTGGATAGAGATAGGGTGATGTTGATGCCGCAGGCACGAACAAAACAACAGTACCGAAAGCGCGGCCCGGAGATAGCGCGGTTGTGTGTGGAAAAAGGCTATCGCTACAGCCCCCGCCTGCAGATAGAATTGTGGAGCCGGCGCAGAGGAAAGTAAAAGAATCTTAACCATGAGAAAATTAAGGTTCCTGCAAAATTCAAGTTAGGCATACTTGGAAAAGGAAAAATTGGTTTTTCCTTTTTTCTTTTCAAACTGTAAGTTATTATACGGCAGGTTGTTACGGAATTATTTGAGAAAATCAGGAGACTGCTTTTCTTAAATAATACCTGCCTAAGTTGAATTTTGCAGGAGTCATTGAAAAATTTTGTAAAGGAGTGCCTTTGCTGACGGAAGAGGTGATAAAAGCAAAACTGATTGTGCAAGCGGTGGAGCGGATGGCGCCGTTGCCGGTATTGTTGGGGCGGTTGGCCGGTCGGGAGGGGATTTTTATGCTGGGGGATTTTGGCTGGCGGGGGGCGGGGCGATTCA
>LJUC01000031.1 GCA_001303695.1 Phycisphaerae bacterium SM23_30 | reverse complement strand
TTCGTATTTCATATTGGACACTACTATGAGCGATAATCCAACAAGTGATTCTATAAGACCCAAGTTATTTAATGAACGTTCAGTTTGGGAGAATGCTTTGGAACAGCTTGGCGTTCCATCAGATATAGAAATGTTAAATCCGGATGATATTGCTCTAACTATGCCTAAACATAATATCTATCCTCATTACAAGGTTATGAAAAACTTATTGGGATTATCGGATTATATGTGGGTAATAGTCTTTTTTCTACTATGTGCACTCGTTTGTTTTATAATAGGTACGATAAAATTTAATGTTTGGGTAATTCGCTTATTATGTGGCTCTATTGGTCTATTTACTTGTTTTTTTAATGCACAAATAGCCTACTACTTTGGTGATGCCCCCTGTTCAGAATGTGTTGTCATTATAATTTGGCCTTTATTATGTATAGGTATTTCACATATTGGAAACTTGTCACGAAAGCATATTCTAGGGAAAATTTTAGTGAAATAGGGTCATTCGAGAACGACGGCTGCATAGGGAATTTATAAAAATGGAGCACAGCGCCCGTGGAAAATAGCGTTGTGAGTCTTATAACCAAATATTTATCGGAGGCCTTTATAACCTCGCCTCCAGGTATGATCTTATATTTTGCGTCGGATTATCAATTAAACACGGTTGCCTATTGGTGGCATTTCCCCGGAGCGGATGAAAACCGGCGCGTTATCCCGGATAGTGGGGATGCGAAACGAAAAATTAGAGAAGGCATCAATAGTTGCGACATAAAGAAATTCGCCATGGGTCTGCATCCATTGCAGGATTCCTGGTCGCATCAATCGGGAATAAAGAAACCGCCGGTGGAAGATAAAGTGGGTCATAGCCGTGATATAAAAGGCTGGTATTGGGAGCATTGGGAAAATCCCGGTATAAATTCTCCCAACATCAATGACATACCCTATTTGCCGCCTCCTGTCAAATTTTGGATTAACAGACAACTGGAATACGATCTAGCGCCGCCCGGCACCAAAAAAGGAATCCTGAAGGCGCTCCGCCAAATCCGAGTATTTTTGTCACCTGATACCGACATTATACTCAATTTTCGCACTGATGCCAAGGAAACCGCCAGGGCAACTTATCGAGAAATGCAAAGATTTATGAGATCATGCTGCCGCATTAAAAGCCCCCGCAATTATAGCGGCAAGGCATCACGATGCCGGTGTGAAAGAGAAGATGAATTCAGGGAATATCTCGGTGAAGATGGAGCTTTCTGGCCGGATATAAAGTAATCACAAGGTCAACAAAAATGACGATTATTAATTATTAAAAATATGAAAGATAACTATGTTACTTACATCGATATTTCAAAGTAAACCAAAACCATTAATGAGGTTAAAAAAAAATGTTTTATTTGACGGCATGTATTCTTTTATCTATTCAGAGTATCGGTTGCGTAGAGTATGAAAGCGAAGAGGATGATGAAGTATATCAGATATATCAGAAAATGCAAAATATCGAGGTTGTGCAAAAACCTATGTTTATTATCGATGATCCAAATAGCTCCAATGCTAGCATAACCGGAACATCGCAAAATAGGATTCAAGCAATAATCGCAGGAGGATTATTCCTTTTACCCTGGGATAACTTAAAAGGCAAGCCGATTATTTGTGAAACCTATTTGGATGAGTTCGCTTATATCAGTGATGACCGATATGCAAATTTATTAGCACTTCGCAATGATCTATATTTCACTATTAGAAAACTATCCAATGGTCAGGAAATCAAACGTTGGATGCTAGAAAATGCAGGTATCGAAACGTACATTGCAAATAGCCGGAATGGAAAATATGTAACGGTTTTTTATGATGATGATAAAACTACGCATGAAAGAACGGACAAAGGAGTATTTTTTTATGGTAGAGAATATTTATATAAATATACTGCATCTACTAATGAATTCTCAAAAATATTTACCATAGCATGGAAAGATAATACCCCTAATCCAAACAAGATAGCTGTTTCCGAATGCGGTAAATATATAGCCGCTGTGGGGCTTAACGATGGAGCTTGGATTCTTGTAGTTAATGCGGAAAAAAAGGCTAAGCTTTGGGAAAAGACGGATAAGACATATTCGTACATAAATTTCAATGATGTCTGTTTTTCTCCTGATGGTGAACATATCTTCGTGGCCGCCAATCCGGGCGTGGTGGTCTATGAAACTAAAACCGGAAAGGTCGTAAAACAATGGCTAACCTCGGCGCGGTGTATCGGAATCGAAGTCAGTCCGAATAACCGACTGGTAGCGGCCGGCACTGGTCCTGGAGGAGAAGTATATATCCTCGATAATAAAACCGATAAATACCTTCTTCGACTTAATACCGGTCAATACACCAATTACGGCCTGGCCTTCTCACCGGATTCATCTATGTTGGCTACATCCGGCGTAAGGAAAACCGGCATCAAAATCTGGCAAATGCCCGATCTACCTAAAGAAGTAGTTAACGAACCTAATAAGATAAAGAAATGATATTACTTTATCAGAATCGAATACAGCATCGTTCAAGTGGCCAACCGGGAAATTTTATATCTCCGGGATAGGTCGGATAAGGATGATAAATTCACGGAAAACTTCTCTTATGACGGATTGGGGCGGATGCGGACGGCGAGCAAGTATGATAATGATTTGAGTAAGTATATCAGCGAGTCGTCGTATAGTTATCGGTCCTTCATCTTGGTGGTGGCTTCGGTCCGCCACTCAGCATGGATCGGCTTGAATACGCCGTAGGGTGTTAATATTATCTTGCTATAAATATTTGAATATGAATGACTTATAATCGATTCTGACAAAAGTATTTGAGAAGAAACCGTTGAATCGTTAGCATATTTGGCATTATGAAACAAAAATCTGACTTGCATTTATTATTTGTCTGGCATTTTGCGTAGATAGCCAGGAAAGTGTACTTAGAATACAGAAATATGAATATTTATCACACGAGAGCAAATATAACATTTATGATTTATCGGAGGATTGGCATGGTGAATAACTGTGGGATCAATAAAACATACCCTGAAGGAGGTTATACCTATGAAAAATAAAAGAATTTTCGTCTGCATATTTCTATCTGTGGTAATGGGAGATCAACTTATCGTTGGTGCCCAGGAGGCCAAAAGCCCTCTTCTGGATTCGTGGGAACAGTACCAGCAGATGAAAAAAAATTCCGCGTTTGGTCTCGAATGGATTTCCTTGGGACCGGTCATAAATTCGGCAAGAGTGGAAGCTATTCAATGTGACCATACCCGTCCCGGAACCATGTATGTCGCTTTTGGCTCGGGCAATCTTTGGAAAACCACCAACCACGGACTAACCTGGAAACCCATTTTTGAAAATCAGTCGGCCTTAGGTATCGGCGACATTGCAATAGCTCCCTCTAACCCGGACATCATCTGGCTGGGGTCAGGGGAAAGTCTTAGAAAACCCAGAAATTTCACGATGCCGGGCACCGGGGTATTCCGGTCGGACGACGGCGGCAAAACCTGGACAAACACCGGGCTGGACGATTCCTATCATATTGGAGAAGTTGCCGTCCATCCGAAGAATCCCGACATTGTTTTTGTGGCGGTTCAGGGCCATTTCTGGTCCACAAACATTAACCGCGGTATGTACAGAACCATCGATGGAGGTAAAACATGGGAACATGTTCTTTATGTCAATGAACGGACCGGCGCCAATGATGTGGTGATTTCCCCGTCCAATCCAAATGTAATCTATGTTTCAATGTGGGAATGCTATCCAAATAATTCAGGAAAAGACAGTGGTGTCTATCGAAGCACTGACGGCGGTAAAACTTGGAACCGACTAAAAGGCGGCCTGCCCGACGGACCAAAAACCGGACGGATCGGATTGGCTGTTTCATGGACAAATCCCGATAAAGCCTACGCCCTCGTGGACAACCTCAACGAGAATCCTTCTTCAGAAATATACCGAACCCTCGACGGGGGCAAAACCTGGAATAGAACTCACCAACAGGGCGACCTACGCATCTTAGCGACGATAGGATGGTATTTCACCGATTGTTATGTGAATCCCCAGGATGATGATGAGATATTTGGACTGGGAGTGAGAGTGGCGCACAGCACCGACGGAGGAAAAACCTTCGAGTTGGTTGGAGGCGATGTATTCCACTTTTTCCCCAACCCGACCAAAGTTCTGCATCTGGACCACTGTGAAATGTGGATAAACCCGGAAAATCCCAGTCACTTAGCCCTCGGAAACGACGGAGGCCTTTATGTCAGCTATGATAAGGGAAAATCCTGGATGCACCACAACAACATTCCCACCGGTGAATTTTATGACATCTCCGTTGACAATAAACAACCATATAATGTGTATGGGGGAACACAGGATGACGCCTCCGTTTACGGCCCCGCTCTCGAGTGGAATCCTAAATACCAGGATCAGTGGAAATACGTCTGGTTCGACACCTGGTCCGGAGGCGACGGTTGTTACACCATGGCCGATCCCACTGATCCGGACGTCATATACTCTTCAAGCCAGAACGGGGCAATCTTCCGGAAGGACATGCAGACCGGCCGCCAGGTGGGGATTAGGCCGCGGCTCCCTAGAGATCATGGAGGACGGCTGGCCTATCATTTTATTACTCCATACATCATTTCACCGCACAATTCTTTGACACTTTATCATGCCGGAAACTACGTCTTTAAAAGCCTGAACAGGGGAGATTCGTGGAAGTTGATAAGTCCGGATCTGTCGCAGTCTAAATTCCAGGAGAAAAAATCAATCGCTGCCGGCGCCATTGCCGAGTCTCCCCTTGAGCCGGGAGTTTTGTTTGTCGGTACGGATAAAGGAGCTTTTTGGTTGACACAGGATGACGGGAGAAGTTGGATGGAGCATTCCCAAGGTTTATCCAACGGGTATATCCGCAGCATTTACCCGTCACGCTTCGATAAGGCCCGGGTATATGTTTCGGTCACGGGAATAAACTATGATGACCTGAGAAACTACCTGTATGTCTCGGAAGATTATGGGAAAACCTGGCGGTCGATGGTTGCAAACCTTCCCGACGAGGTCGCTTATACCATTGTTGAAGACCTAACCAATGAAAATATCCTTTATGCCGGGCTATACAGGGGAGTTTATATCTCAGTTGATCGGGGCAAGAGTTGGTCATTGTTGGGCCCGACAATGGCGGCCACGGCCGTTGCCGATCTCGTCATCCAGGAAAGAGAGATGGATCTTGTGGCAGGGACTCATGGACGTGGGATTTACAAAATGAATATCCGACCGATTCAAGAGGCATTTGAAGATGGCAAGCCTCGGGCCCCGATGTTTTTTGATCTGCCGGTCGCTCGGGTGCCGGAATTAAAATCGACTTATAAGCTCCCGATCACTTTTTACCTCTTGAATGATGCAGATGTTGAATTGCGACTGATCAATGAGAAAGGTAGTACCGTCTGGACCAATCCCATAGCGGGCCGAAAAGGTTTTAACCAGTACCGCTGGGATCTCATCACCAAAAGAAATGATAGCCCCGACCCATATTTCTCACGCTTTGAAGAAAATATTCGACCGGGCACGTACAAGCTTGAGATTGTGGGAGAAGGTATCGACCTGACTACTGAATTATCCATCATTCGATGAAAATGGACAATTGACCGGATTACAGAATTTGAATAGAGAATTTATCAAATTTTTATCTAAACTAAATAAATATCAAAAACACATAAAATACTCACTTGTTTTAATATATGGCAATCCAATCACAAAAGTAATAAATCACAGGTCAATCCGAGCCGAAGTTGCAATAGCGGCTTTGATATTTAATAGAAAATCAGCATATACAAATATATTGAGTTGTAGCGAAGAGTTAGTTTTAGTTATTTGTTTGATTCGTTTTTTGGCTGATTTTCACCGAGCGTCGTCCTAATCTGCGGCCGGTCATTATCAGAATAAATAAAACCACAAACCACTGTAGCAGGCAATTCATAACACTGGTGGGATCGAATGGATTATACCACTGACCGGGCCGGGCTTCTTTGACCAGCCACCAAACCAATAATACAACAGCACCCAAGGGCACAAAACCCATCAATACGATATCCCACCAGCGCCCCAGTTTCCAGTCATTTTCGTCAATACAGAGTTCTTCTTTACGTAAACGCGTAACGCCATAACGCATCACGCCAAATGCCACTAAAGCACCGGAAATCAACAAAGCATAACCCCAGACAAAATCCTGATTGGTAAGAATCTTGAGATGAATTGCCGAGGGAATCCCCACAATCCAGCTTATAACAACCACCATCAAAATGGCCCGGGAACGTTTTAATCCTGCGTCAATACATACGCGCACCGGAAGCTCCAATTGAGCGATCAGCGATGAAAAACCAGCAAAGGTCAATCCTAAAAAGAAAAGAATAGCCAATGGCCTTCCCAGAAACATCCGTTCAAAAAGCTGAGGCATCCAGATAAAGGTTAATCCCGTAGATGCCGGCCCGCTGGTTTTCATAATCTCCAATACTTCCGGTCGGGCCATCGACATCTCCGTTTGCAATACGGCGAAAACCGTCCCGAATACCATTAAAGCCGCTAATAAGGAAACCGTATTATTGGCAATCGGTGTAATAAATGCATTTTTCACTATCCCATGCTCGCGTTTGATATATGCGGCGTAAGTTAAGTACAATCCCCAGCCGGCACCGACATCCCAGGCGTTCTGAGTCAGCGCTTCCATCCATATTTTAGGTTGGGCCAGTTGTCTCCATTCAGGCGTAAACAGATATCCTACTCCCGCCCAGGCGCCCGGCAAAGTCAAAGCACGAATCACGGAACATATCACAATAGTTAATAGAATAGGGATTAATAACTTATTGATTTTTTCGATTGAGGTAATCCCTCGCCAGATGGCTAACATACCCAAGCCCATTACGACGGCGTGTGTTATCAAAGGCCAGCCGCCTTGCTGGTAGGAATCCCAGGTCTTCATGGCTGTTTCCGTTGACATGGGCAGGGGATTGATCAACATCTGTATAAAATAGTAAATACACCATCCCACGATCACCGAGTAAAAAAAGGTAATAGCCGCGGTTACAAAAGTCATAAAGGCCCCCATCCAAGCGAACTTCTCACCGGCGATTTTGGTAATGGTTCCCACCACGCCCATACGGCATTTGCGTCCCAGGGCGTATTCGGCCATGACCAGCGGTATGCTCCAGAGAAATAAAAATATCACCCATGCAACGAGAAAAGCCCCGGCGCCCGTATCAGAACCGTTTTGGGCGGCAATGCGGGGAAAACGCCAGATATTCCCCGTTCCGACCGCAATTCCGATCACACTTAAAATAAAACCCAGACGTGAAGAAAACCTTTGATGGACGCTCTGATCTAATTGTTCCATAGTCATTTCCTAAGAAATTATAATAATTCTAATAATTGCGGGAATATTATAATGTGGTCATTTGCAATCATAAGTGTTTTTGCCCCAATTAGTTACGAAATCCTTGAATGAACTTCGCATACCAAGGGCATTCTTGACCGCTATCGAAGGTCGGTTAAAAATGTTCCGCTTGCAGTAAGACCTAGCTAAACTACATGTTTTTCAAGGTTTATAGATAAGTCTGTACATTATTGCAAGGAGAAAGGGGATTACGGAATAAATTTGTTTAAATATTGAATACCGATATAATGGTCTTGAATGGCACTAAACGTGTTTTTAAAATGGGTTATCGAACGGTTTATAGATGATCCATCTTATTATTACCGCCATTTAAAGTTTCGTTGGAAGCGGTTGAATATTTTTGCAAATGATCTCTCATTAGATAATCATTTACTTGTTTTAGAAAGGGTGGTTAAAAATGAAGCCTAACTACTATTTTGTAAAGATAATATCATTTATTTGCATATTCTGTTTGTCAGTCAGTGCTTTCGATAAGCAGATTCCTGATCCGGAGACCTATTTCGGGCATAAACCGGGAGCCGATTATAAAATGATAAGATGGGATAAGATAATCTCATACTTTAATATTCTAAATGAGCAGAGCCCCAGGGTGAAGGTTGAAGAGCTTGGTAAAACTACCCTGGGCAATCCTTTTATTCTGGCCATAATCTCTTCTGCGGACAATATATCGAACCTGGAAAGATATAAGGAAATCTCCAAAAAACTGGCTCAAGGTAAAATATCTGAAGAACAAGCAAAGAATTTGACCGAACAAGGAAAAACTATTGCCTTGATCACCTGCAGTATGCACGCTTCTGAATGCGGGCCTACCCAGATGTCGCCCGAATTGGGGTATGTCCTGGCGACCGACAAATCGTCCCAAATAGAACGGATACTGGAAAATGTTATACTATTGTTGGTTCCATCCTGGAATCCTGATGGCAACATTATGGTAACCGATTGGTACAGGCAGCATGTTGGAACGCCTTTTGAAACATCACCGATGCCCTGGCTGTATCATCATTATGTCGGACACGATAACAATCGAGATGCTTTTATGCTTACACAGATCGAAACAAGACATGTCAATAACATTCTTTATCACGATTGGTTTCCGCAAGTGTTCATGGATATGCACCACATGGGTAATGGGGACGCCAGGCTCTTTCTTTCACCCTTGTATGAACCGAGACACCATTCCCTCGATCCGCTATTGACCCGCGAAATAGAACTGACCGGGGCTTATATGCGAACGGTTTTGGAAGAAAAGGGCAAGATCGGAGTTATGCACTACGCCAAATGGAATCACTGGAGGATGTCAGCCATTCATACCTGTGCCTTGTGGCATAATGTCCCTACCATTTTATTCGAAGCTGCCGGCACTCCTCTAGCTACGCCCATTTTCCAGGAAGAAAGTCGATTTACCAGCGGGAGAGGGGGCGGGCTTGGTCAACAGGGAAACAATCAGACTATTAACTATCCCAGTCCCTGGCAGGGAGGATGGTGGCGGCTTAGAGATATTGTTGAGTATTCATATTGGTCTTGTATTGGTTTCCTTGAGTCAACAGCTATTCATAAAGACAAATATCTCGGTAATATGTACAGAATGGCTAGAAACAGCATTGAAAAAGGCGAAAACCAGGCTCCTTACGCCTTTATTATTCCTCAAATCCAAAAAGACCAAAACAGAGTCGCTAATATGGTGAATATTCTTATCTCGAATGGAGTGGAAATTCATCAGTCTGCTACATCATTTAATTCCGGTAATGACGAATATCCTTCCGGTACTTACGTGGCTTTATTATCACAGGCATATCGCCCGTTTATAATTGATATTTTAGGCCCACAGTTATATCCTGATCGTCGTCAGTATCCGGGCGGTCCGCCTGAGAGTACTTTTGATTTAACCGGATGGACCCTTCCATACCAAATGGGTGTGGCAGTTGCTGAGGCTAAACTCCCGTTCGAGGCCGATTTGCGTCCAATTTCAAAAGCCGAACCTCCCGCTGGAAAAGTTCAGGGGAGGGGAGAAAAATATTTCATTGATCATAACGTGCTTGATAGCTACCGGGCGGTCAACAGGCTTTTAAAGCAAGGTCATGAAATAGGATGGGCGGCTGATTCCTTTATATCCAAAGGTAAACAGTATCCTACAGGAACCATTGTAGCCGCCGGTCGCAGAATTGATGAAATTATCGAAAATGTTGCCCAGGAATTTAATCTGCAAATCAATGCGGGAAATCCCGCAATAGACTTAATGACTCTCAAGCCGCTTAAGCTCGGGCTCTATCAACCCTGGACCGCCAATTTGGATGAAGGCTGGATTCGATATATTTTCGACAACTGGGAATTTCCCTATACCACATTACACAATGCTGATATGCAAAACCGTAATCTAAAATCCGATTTCGATGTAATCATATTGCCCAATATTTCTTCTCGGAGCATAATAAACGGACATCGCCAGGGATCAGTTCCTGATAAATATGCCGGCGGCATAGCCCAAACCGGCATAAACGCCCTGCACGAATTTGTCAAAACAGGCGGCGTCTTAATAGCTCTCAATGACTCATGCCAATTCATTATTGACCAGTTTCATTTACCGGTAAAGGATGTTTCCGGAGATTACTCATCTTCGGAATTTTTTTGTCCCAGTTGTATTCTTCAGATTGAATTGAATAATACCCATCCGATAGCATATGGCATGAGCAAAAATGTCGATATTCTTTGTTTTAACAGTCCACTGCTGGAACTCATAAAAGCCGATGAATTATCAAAGGACATTGATTATATACCCCATGACAAATTAAAAGTAATAGGGTATTTTCCTAATTATAATCCCTTCAGGAGCGGCCGGCTGATCGGGGAACATATTCTGCGTAATAAACCGGCTCTGGTTGAAGCTGAATATGGTAAAGGTAAACTTGTTCTGTTCGCTTTCAGGCCTCAAAACCGAGCCCAGACTCACGGAACTTTTATGTTGTTCTTTAATTCTCTTTATTATGGTCAGGCTGAGATAGAATCCAGGTAGCAAGTAAATCATGTTACTCAAACTGATCGTTATAACGTTTTTAGTGAATATAAAATATTCTAGGGCATAATGTTATGGTATGTTCTGGTTATCACGCCCTCACACAGAAAAAGGAGCGTTAAAAATGTTGAAAAGAATGATTATGTTGTATCTGAATCTAGCCGTTTTCACTGCTGTTCTAGGGATTTTTGCTGTAGATAGCTCGGCACAGGTCCCGGCTGAAACCGAAGCACGGTTGCGGGCGATTTACGAACAAAGAGAGTTCAGTGCCAGGTCCTTTCGGGGGACTTGGTTTTCGGATAGTTCGGGTTATACGGTATCCGAGGTGGATCCCGAAACGAACCAGCAAGTGCAGGTGCGTTATGATGTCGCGACCGGCAAGCGTACGGTTATGGCCCAACCTCCCAGAGAGGAGGCCCGCAGCCGAAGGTCAGGCAACACTTCCCCCGACGGCCGGCTTGCTGTTTATACCGATCAGGGGAACCTGTACGTACGCGATCTGGGCAGCGACCGGACGGTCCAACTCACCAACAACGCCGTCAACGGCTCGATTTCCAACAGCAGCGCTATCTGGAGTCCCGATAGCCAATGGATAGCCTTTATGGAGACCGATAGGTCCGACGTGCCGTTTAGAGCATCGCTTATTCCAAGCGATCCAACGTATCCCGAGGTCAGACAGAGCCGCTATGCCAGGGTCGGAGAACCTATCAACAAATCGCGTGTCGGCGTCGTCGATGCCCGGGGAAAGGCGATACGCTGGCTGGCCATTCCTCAACCAACTGAAGGGTGCTATATCGAACAGATCAGCTGGATCGGAAATTCTCATGAGGTATTTGTGAAAAAGTACAGTCGCGGCCGGGATGAACGTGAGTTTCTCATCGCCGATATCCGTACCGGGGCGATCAGATGCATTTACCAGGAATCCGATCCCGCCTGGGTCGTCTCGAGCCGCCGCGAGAATGTCGGGCCCGAGTGGTTCCGAAACTATAGCGAATTTATTGTGATCAGCGAAAAAGACGGCTGGCGGCATGCGTATCTTTACGCGCGCGACGGCAAAGAGCAGGCCTTGCTAACGCCTGGCGACTATGACATTATTGAATTTATTGAGATAGATGAGTCCGGCGGCTGGTTTTATTACTACGCCTCTCCGGATAACGCCACCCAGAAGTATCTCCACCGGGCACGGTTGGATGGCAGTGGCAAGACTGAACAGATCATACCGGCGAATCAACCAGGCACACACAGTTACAACTTTTCCCCCGACTTCAAGTGGGCGTTCCACACCTACTCGACGTTCGATACGCCGCCGGTCACCGAACTGGTGCGCCTACCGGATCACCGAGTTATGCGTGTGCTTGAAGACAACAAAGAGCTGCGCGACAAAATGAAAACCTGGATCACTCGGCCCACCGAGTTTCTACAACTCGATATCGGCGGCGGGGTGGTGATGGACGCCTGGATGATCAAGCCTCGCAATTTCGATCCTACTAAAAAATATCCCGTCTTTATCCATGTATACAGTGAGCCGCACAGTCAGACAGTGTTGGACGCATGGGGACGCAACCATGCTGACTACCATCGTGTGATCGCCGACCTTGGTTATCTTGTGGTATCCATGGACAGCCGTGGCACGCCGGCGCCGAAAGGAGCTGCGTGGCGAAGAGCTGAGTTCCCAACTCTAGGAGTGCTCTCCATTGATGATCAGGCCGCAGGTATTAAAGAGTTGGGCCGCATTCGGCCATACGTTGACTTGTCTCGAGTCGGCATCTGGGGCTGGAGCGGCGGCGGCTCGAACACCCTTAATGCCATGTTCCGCAAGCCCGATGTCTATCACCTGGGAATCGCGGTGGCCCCCAAGCCTCAGCCGCATCTCTACAACGCGTGGTTCCAGGAAATCTACATGCGAACCCTCGAGGAGAACCCGGAAGGATACCGAAAATCCGCTCCAATTAACTTTGCCGAAGGTCTCAAGGGTGATCTCTTGATCATTCACGGAACCGGTGAGACCAATACTCATCTCGAGATCACCGAGGGTTTAGTGGATCGTCTCATTGAGTTGGGTAAACAGTTTGACTATTTTACTTATCCCAATCGTGACCATGGTATTTCTAGAGGCAGAGGCACATCTCTGCATTTACGCATGCTTATGACGCGATATCTGCTCACACACCTGCCCCCTGGTCCCTGATAGGCTTGGTTAGGGTTTGAGTTAAAAAGGTTATGGAGACGCGATGACCGCAGATTTCAGATCTACATATGTCACTCGATGTTTCTCACGGATCGATGACAATTTTGCCAGGAGAATGATAATGAAAATAATCAAATGGGTGTTTTTTCTTTTGTTTGTCGTTATAGCAAATGCATCAGCTCAAAAAATAGATATATACAAAAGGCCGGTACAAGTTGAAAGAAGCCATGATTTTGATGCTCAGAATTACAGGCTTGAACTTAATTTCGATCTGGATAAGAAAGAATTCAGGGGAGAGAACAGGGTCACTATAAAACCCCTGAAAAACGGATTTACTAAATGTATTCTAGATGCGAAAGAACTCGTTGTTACGGAGGTTACAAATTACCGGAATGCGCCACTCAAATTTGAACAGACGGATGAATATCTAATCATATATCTGTCCAAAGCATACAGCTATGGAGAGACATGTACCTTTAGCATTAAGTATTATGCAATAGATCCAAAGAAAGGATTTTTCTTCAGCGATGAAACTCCCCGGAATCCCAAAATGGTTTCTACCGATTCCTTTCCTGACGAAGCCAGGCACTGGTTTCCCTGCTACGATTATCCTCATGATAAAGTGACAACTGAGTTAATCGCGACGGTAAAACACCCCAATAAAGTCCTTTCAAACGGCAGGCTGGTGAGCATAAAGGAGAACCAAAAAAACAATACAGTAACTTATCACTGGCATCAGGACAAACCGCATTCCACCTATCTTTCAATGGTGGCAATAGCGCCATTTGCAGTAATAAAAGACTCTCTGGGTTCTCTCCCGGTCAATTATTGGGTATATGAAAAGGATGTAGAAGATGCCCGACGAATATTCAAGAAGACTCCTTATATGATCGATTTTTTTAATAAACTGTATGGTTATGAATACCCCTGGGCAAAGTACGATCAGGTGGAGACACCAACCCAGGGGGGTGGCGCTGAAGCAACTTCTGCCACCATTCTTGGCCAGAATGTTATTTATGATCAAAAAGCCGACAAGGATTTTTCCTGGGAAACAACCATTGCTCACGAGATAGCACACCAATGGTGGGGCGATCTTATTACCCTGAGAACATGGTCGGAAACCTGGTTAAATGAGAGCTTTGCGACTTACTCGGATTATCTCTATACCCGCTTTGATAAAGGCGAAGATGAAGGAGCCCTTGCTCTCTTGAATAAAAAGAATTCTTATTTACAGGAGGCACATAATAGTTATATTCGCCCCATAGTGTTCAACCGTTATGAAAACCCCGGGCAGAATTTCGATAGACATACTTATCCCAAAGGCGCCTGTGTTCTTCACATGCTGCGCTTCATTTTGGGAGATGAACTCTTTTTTCGAACTCTACAACATTTTCTTTATAAGCATGAGTTTCAACCGGTGGATACCCATGATTTTATGCTAGCTGTAAAAGAGGCCACCGGACAAAACATGGATTGGTTTTTTGATCAATACATTTTCAAACCGGGACATCCAGTTTTTGATGTAAGTTACATTTGGAACGAAAATGCAAAAACATTTCAAATGAAAGCGATTCAAACTCAAGATACTTCGACAGGAATTCCAATTTATAAAATACCTGTGATTATTGGTTTAACCACTACTTCAGGGAAGGAATCTCATAAATTCTGGATTAAACAAAAAGAGGAAATATTTGAGATTGCCGTCAACGAAAAACCATTATTGGTCCGATTTGACGAAGGCAATTATCTTTTAAAAGAATGGATCTTTAACAAAGACATTGAAGAACTTCTCTACCAATTAAAAAATGACGATGTTATGGGAAGAATGTGGGCTGCGTCGGAGCTGGTTAAGTATGAAAAATTTCCTTATGTTATCGAAGAATTATCGAACAGCGCTTTGAATGACGCTTTCTGGGCCGTTAGGAGAAATTCTCTAGAAGTTTTGAGAACATTTAATTTCAAGATGGAAAATGACCTGCTTAAAACATTGTGCCAGGATGAAAACTCTAAAGTAAGGACTTTAGCTATAAGGATACTTGGTGATAAAAGAGACCCAAAATTAGTTTCATTCTTCAAAGATCAATTCAAAATGGATGACAGCTACCTGGCACAGGCAGAAGCATTACGGTCCATTGGTAAGTGCGGAGACAGGTCACAAATATCTTTCCTGAGAAATACGACTCAAATGGAGTCGCCCAGAAATGTGATCAGGAATGCTGCCGAATGGGCATTAAAAGAATTAAATCGTTAGAGGTAAATCTTTAATTAAAACGTACAGTATTACAAGGAGATCTATCATGCGAAAAAATATTTTTTTAGCAATCCTTTTAACAGTATTTTTTGGATTTTCTTCGTTGTCAAGTGGAGGAGTATTTGATAAAGCTGAATATAAATCCAGAAGAGTAAAATTAATGAAATCCATCCCTGACGGAATTGCATTAATGATTGGTTCTGAAGGGGAAAAGCAAAACAGCAATTTTATTTATTTTACGGGAGTGGAAGAACCTCGATCCATTCTTCTTATCGATGGGATGAAAAAGGAAAGCATTTTATTCTTTCCTTCGATAAAATCAGAACAGAAAATCATTGAAGAATCAGGTGTAGCTAAAGTGATGCCTCTTTCCGGTCTTACACCCTTGCTTGCTTCTTATCAAGCGCAGACAAATATCATTTATACTCCTTACAGGGATAATGCCAGAGCTGCAAAAAAAGATTTCATAGATCCCGATAACAGATTATCCAGGGAAATGAATTTTATCAATCAAATAAAAGAGAGATTCCCGTCTTTTAAATTTAAGGATTTGAGCCAGGCTATTGGCGACCTTAGAGTTATTAAAAGCCCGGCAGAGATCGAAGTGATGAGAGAGTCGGCTAGAATATCGAGTTTAGGTCATATAGAGATGCTGAGGTCAGCCAGGCCAGGAATGTATGAATGGGAGCTTGCCGCAGTTTTTGAATATACGGTTAAAAGACTTGGGGGGCAGGGTTTTGGTTATGGAGCCATTGTCCCATCAGATCCAGAGTGGTATGATTCTCATTATTCTGAAAATTCCAGAAAGATAGAAGACGGCGATATGGTCATGCCCGATGTGGGAGGGGAATATAATTATTATGTTGTAGACATTTCAGCGACTTTTCCGGTAAATGGCAAATTCACTCCAGAGCAAAAAAGGCTAAACAGAATAATATGTGCTGTCGAAGAGGCTATGCGTAAAGTTTTCCGCCCGGGAATAAGAAGCATAGATATGAAGGCGGAAGTTCAAGAAATCCTTAATAAGCAGGGAATAGACATGGATCAAGAAGGAGTGTACAGGATTTTAGCCGACCATTGGATAGGGCTGGACGTTCATGATGTGGGCCCGTCATCCAGAAACACGATATTAAAGCCGGGGATGGTGCTGGCGTGTGATCCGGCTATAAAGATAAGAGACGAGAACGGCAAGGTAATCGACGGGGTTAAAATAGAAAATACAGTGTTAATCACAGAAGACGGCTGCGAGAATCTAACGCATCTTGTTCCGAGAACCGTTGAAGAAATTGAAAAAGTCATGGCAGAAAAAGGGATCTTAGATTTTCTGGAAGAACGAGTTAGATAAAAGCTACTAAAATTGTTACGGTACCTAATGATTTGTCCTTGAGGAAAAATCCAAAATAATTAAGTTATCCTCTGGAACGATTCTCAATCCTGAGCCGGGTTCACTTGTGAAAACCCCCCGTATCGCTGATATGGCATAGGGGACATTTTTATATGTACATAATAACTCACTTCGATCAATTTTGCGGAAAGGTAGATCTGCCTTTTTATCAAAAGACAACTCCAGGAGCCAGTTGTCTATCTTATCTCCTTCAGCGGAAACAGATACAGACGTTTCTTTAAATACTATGACGATTTCTCCCTCAGGTGAATATATCGGCCATCGCACTGTTAGTTCGCCATCAGTGCTATCATCTACAGTTGGAGTACCTCCTTTTATTTCCGAACCCCCGGCAGACTTGAACCGCAAGCCTGCAACTCTGTCCAAAGAACTCCAGTAAAAACCATCAACAACAGGCAAGGTATGATAAGAACACTGACTTGACGTGCCTTGCTTAGTAAGATAATCGGATGCAACGCTTTCGTCAAAGAGATGTATATCCCTAAATCGCATGGTTCCCTGATCCCAGAGCAGATTGGCCCTGTAAAATCGTGAGTTAAACCATACCGTTTTTTGATTCTTCTTTGAGTGGTCGTTCAACACGGTAACTGAAGTCGGTGGAGTGACCTTATAGTTATCCTTGAACCATTTACCCGTCTGGCCCAGCGTTTGCACAGTCACTTTCCCTTCTTTAACCAACTCGGCGAGTATTTGCATTTGCACCTTATATCCATTGGCCATTCGCTTCCAGGTAAATGAGTTCTCCTGGCCGACCTGGGTATATGCATAGTTCATCGCCGCACCATCCACAAATGCATCAAAATACCACCGGCACCAATCGGCATTGCCGCCGCCTCGCTCATAGACCGGCTCAAGCGAAATAACACGTTGCCAATTGGTTCCCAGGCCGCTGTCATATTGATGAATAGGATCACTGCCCAGCATCCTGAATATGGGAACGGGAATCTGATTTTCAGCATTCTGGGCGGGCATATAGGCATTCTTCTTGCTGGGGTAATATCCCTGGTTCCAATAACCACCCCACAGAGTATATCCATCGGTCCCTATCTGGTCTTTACAGTTACACGACGCTACAATGCCGTAGTGATCATACATGTATTGCAATGTGTGAGCGTCAATGAACCAAGATCCTACCGATTTGGGATAGTAGCCGAAAATCTTCTTAAAGTCAGCCATATACGTATCCACCAGTTGTACTCGTTCTTTTGGTGAGTAACCGGTTGCAAAGCCCACATCGGCATGCCAATCCCAGGGGAACCGCCCCCGCCACCGGAACCCGCTATTTTCCACCAGAGGTTGCGGAATCTCCCACCAGGCGCCAATCTCGAACATTTCTGCGGGCAATCCCTTCAGCAGTTTCTGATACCTGGTATCCATAAGTGCGTCATACTGCAGAAGAAAAGTTCCTTTCAGTTGATGGAGCTTTATAATTTTTATCTGCTCGACAACTGTCTCATACAGAACATCTTCCGTTATCCACTCAATACGCGGTTCGCATTGACGAATGAAGTTTATTATGTTCACGATTCGAGGCGAACGGCCTGGAGTGTCATCCTCATTGGCCGTACAGATATCTGGCATGGTGAGCAGCAAAACGCATACAATGATACTCAGCTTCATAGCCATATTTTTGTCTTTATTCTGACATTTCCTATTTAAACGATTAAAGGGCGGACCTGCAGGAACAAAACCGCCGGGGTTTCTCATTGCCTCGGTATCCCACATTTCCAGGCCAATGAGCCCCTTGTCTTTGGCTTCTTCCAGGTCACGTGTTAAACCGTCAAAAGTTACTGCTCCGTTCAGCCAGTTCCAATACGCCCTCGGTCGGGCTTCCTTGCCCGGATGCTCGAATCCTGAGACAAGCTCCCAATCGCGTGCTTCCGTGCTACTACAACCGGCAAGTATCATAACCATCAACAGGACTACAATATGATATTTTGCCACATAGATCTTCGATAGCCCAATTAAACATTTACAATACATAATTCGATCCTTTAATTACCAATAACCTTCCCCAAACACCTTCAGCCGCTATGTCTTTAGTTCTTCGGCGAATTTTAGAAAGTTGCCGCTCCTGCTATTGTTTTCTTTCAATCGGAGGCAATTGGCCGGTGACGCGCGTGATGGTGTCAGCCTTTGCGATTTCTTTGCCGTCTGCAAATACGCGCAGACCCTTTCCTCTCCCGTATTTTGCACCGCTCCAATCCCAAAGGATGGTAATGATCCGGCCGTGGTAGAGTACGTTGTCTAGACAAAACCAATCCCAGGCCCCTGTGGGAACAAGCGGATTGACTTCCACAATGTCGCCGGTCTGTGGCCGCAGGCCTACGAGGCCAGTGATGATCAGGTCGCAATAGCTAGAGTGGTTATAGTCCTTGCCGCGTTCTTTGCCGCCCTTACGGTCACTCCAGGTGCCGTTGTTCCAGGTCTTGAGACGTGTTCGAGCGATCCAGTCACCTGTGTGAGGATTCAGATTTTCGTCTATCCAAGGAACGACGGAGCCACCTTCTCGCTTGAGACGGTGACTATTCGTGTAGATTTTAAGCGTCTCGAAGTAGTCGGCTTTGGCGATAGCTTCCTGCTCGTAATTGTTCAACACGTTGGCCAGCGCAGTGAGGGTAACGGCTGTCGACAGGGGCCAACTCGGTCCGTTCCATTGACACTCGTGCCCTTCGTAAGATATTTTGAATCCTGGATGACGCTGCTCGGCGGTGGTTGGGCCAAATGGGGCGTAAAAGCCTTTGGGATTCATCAATTGCTTCCAGGCGATTTCATAGCCCTTGCCGGCATCGGGCAAATTGAAGTACCAGGGCGTGTAGCCGTGCTGTTCCCGGACATCGACGAGCGTCTCTGAATCCCGCGGTAGCGTCTTGAAGAACTTCGCCTCATCGTCCCAGAGTTTAGTTTGGATAAGCGTCTTAATCTCCGCAGCTTTCTGTCGGAACCGCTGGGCAACGTCCTCTTTACCGGCGAGTGCTGCGATCCTGGAAATGGCAATCGCGTCGCCGTACATATATGAATTGATCGTAGCTCGCTTGCCACTGCCTCCAATAGAGACTTCCATTCCGTCACGGTCGTCGATCTGCCAGAACAGTCCGTCCGGCTCAAGCCTGCTGTCTTCCCACTGCTCATAATTTGCGATAAGATCGTACAGTAGATCGACGATGTGATCTTTGTCTTGTGTTACCAGATACCGGGCCCAGAGGGCATCAGCGGCCCAGAAACTGTACCTTCGGGGGCTGCCGCCTTTGCGAAACCAGAATATTGCGTAGTCGTCAAGGTACTTTGGCTCATGTAGCCAGCGACCTTCGTAGAAGTGATGTCCGGCCGGACAGCTAATCGCGTTGTGCTTACCCGACCATGGAACATTCGGCAGAAATTCGGTGATTACGAAGCCATCAGGTGTGTTCTTGATATGTTTGCGATAGGTCCACCAGCGGAAATAGTAAGTCCGCTCGATACTGTCATCAGGACATTCGAACAATGGGATGTTGGCCTTGAGAAACTCCCACGCCCCGTCATTCGGAATATGCTGAACGTACAACTCCTCGTCGCCCTTGTTGAACGTATCAATATAGTGCCGGAAAGAATCCGCCTTTCCGCTCTGCTTGAGCAGTTTCTCGGAATCCTCGTTGATCCAGATGGTCATCGCGCCCTTTTCCCGGTTGGCCCAGGCGTAGTACGGTACGGCCATCAGGATCACCGGCCGATGTGCAGCATCGATGCCCCTGCCTCGAAGGACTGTGACACCGCCGAGTAATGCATTGCGATGCGTCGCCCACAACTCCGCTTCTGGCGGTAATGTGGCGCCGAGAATGTCCACGTTCGGGTTATCAACGGCCTCGAGACAGTACGTAATCGGGCCCCGCATCAGCGCGACCTTGCCCCGGTCGGACTTGACGTTGTCATGCGCGTAAACCCGGCGGACCGGCATCGGCATATCCAATTCCACCACGTCGCCGGCCTTCCACGTACGTTTCAGATGCACATACCCGTCGTCCTTTTGCGCGGCCAGGATGCGATCGAGAATGCCCTCGACGCGCTGACGCAGCGCCGGATCGTCAAAATGCTGCAACGAGTACATCGCCCCTTCCATGGCCTTGTGAAGATCCGAGTCGAAGGCATGATGACCGCGCAGCGGTCCGTCGAATACACCAGCCGCCTTGTCGAAGTTGGTCACGTGCCCATCCTTTTCCAAGCAGTTCAGCGCATGGGGAACAGTCACCTCGTGGTGAGTCTTCAAACGTGGGCCCCAGAATCCGCCGTGCAGTTCCACCTGGTTGTGGTTAACCTCCTGAAGTCCACGCACCGGTAACACATCAGCCGACGATACTACCGCGGCCAGGCAAAGGACAACCACAAGCACCGTTACTACCTGGTTCAGGCCCTGAAGTTTCTGAAATCGTCCGAGCACAAATCCAATACCCTCAGAATTATACATCGTCCGGGATTTCCCATTTAACTTCATAATCGGTACTCCTGCACACTTGGACTCTTTTCCTGAGACACTCCTGTATATTCATCTCTATAAGACCAAGACAACTTAACCAGACTTTAATCTCGATGGCAATTTAATATTATCGATTCAGATAATTTTCAAAGGTACTGGCTGGTGTGGGATTGTGTCAAAAAAACTGGTGCGACAGCACTGATCTTGATCTCCTTTTAAGCTACAACATTTTAATTGAAATTATCTTTCACTGTTCAATTTTGTTCCAATCCGGCGGCTCTACACCCAGTAGGTGTTTGACGAAGAAGTCACGTTTACGGCGCTCACCATAAGAGCCGCCAGCACCATGGCCGCCGTTGGGGACGAACAGCCACTTCAGGTCCTTAAAGATCGATTCCTTTTCCAGTTTAACATGATCACCCCAGGCTTTCATGCGCGTATCGGCGTCTGTGGTAGCCGAGGGGGTATTTCGGACTTGCCGGGTTAATCCCGGAGGGGCGAAAAAGTAAATTAACAGCAATCCTAAAAACAGATTTTTTTCCCAGGCCATCTTGGTATCTTTCCTTATCCAATCCAGACTAAATTTAGGCGTCTTAATTAACCGGACTAAGCGCAAGATTGAGGGGTGCAACGGATTCTTTTTCTATCCAAACGATAAGATCACTACCTTCGAGTTTTTTGATATGACCTATCCGGAAATTCTTACCGGCGGGGATAGGGCGGCCATCTATTTTCAAAGCCGCCTCGGCCGGTCCCCAATTTTCTATCACCAGGGCCACATTAACCACTGGAGCATCTACATTAGCCGCCAATTGAATTTCTAAGGGCGCATTGGAGGGAGCTTTTTTACGAAGCAGACGGTAGGCTCGCTCGGTTAAATCGTAACCTTCGCTTATAAAACCTTCCGACAAAACTTTTAGTTTCGGCGGTTGGGTCCAAGACCTGGCCAGGGATACCAATTCTTCCGCCGGCCTATCCGTCGCTCCGTATATCCAGCATTCCCACGAAGTGTTGTCGGGCCCCGGGTGCCGCGGCGGACCGCCCCAGGCCAAGGAAAAATGCGAGGCGCGGTCGGCGGCCTGGCAATACCGGCCGTCGGAGGGCACCTGGGCCACCGGCCAATGATTCCACCAGGGAAAATGAGAAATCTCGGGGCGGTGTTCATGGGCAAAAATCCTCATTCTGCACTGCGGCTCGAAAATCTGAAAAGGTTTTATTTTCGACTTGAGATTAATCATCATAATCAGCGGCTTTTCGGCCGGGTCCTCCCCAAAACCAACATACTTATCTTCCTGCTTGAGTATCGGAGAGCCCTGGGCCCAGGAATAGGTATGACTTTGCCCTTTCAGATTCACCAGCGTCATTGCGTCTAGCTCGATGATGTCCTCAGGTCTTTGACCCGGATGACACAAGGCAATAACCTCTTCAGATCCCAAGGGGCGACTGGTGGTATGCAATATCACATGACGTATTCCTATACCGTCCGGATAAAAGGTATAATATTCATCCACCCAATCCGACCAGCCTGATATTTCGTCCAGCTGCGAAGGGCTCTGTCGCGAGCTTACCGGGCAGTTACGCCAATGAACCACCACCCGTGCATCGTGATTTTCGATGATCCGTACATGACTGAATCGGCATTGAGCATCCAGCATGTGCTCATAGCAACCTTCTCGCCCGTTAAAAGACTCCGTGCCCTGATCCGCCATGAGCAGATTGTTTTCCATTACCCAGTAGGGTGAATAACGGGTGCCTCGCCAAAACACGACCCGCACCGGTGAATCATCAAACTGCACACCCATGTCGGACTAATCCC
>LJUC01000220.1 GCA_001303695.1 Phycisphaerae bacterium SM23_30 | reverse complement strand
ATGCAAAATAATAGTAGCTAAAAAAACGGGGCGGTGAGACATTAACTAGCAAGTAACCACTCACCGCCCCCATCCGGACCGGACGGCGTATTTGCGCGCCCGGACACGGTACACCTTAATTATAGCACAAAGTGAAATCTTGTGCAAGAACGGAGGTAACCACCATGTCTTGCATTAAAAATCCCAAAAAGCTAACTCCATTGAATGGTTTTTCTGCTATTAGGACTATTAAACCAACTTGCCGCTCTCCCCCGATCCGTGACCTGAGTTTAGGTTAACCATCGTTTGGTTGTTAATTTATGTAGCAAACCCAAAATAATAAGATTGGAGGTATCAATCATGTTACGAGAAAAATATCTAACAAATTGGTGTATGATGGTCGTAATTTTAATGGTACTGGCGGCAAACGCCACCGCACAGATTTACGTAGATGCAGCCGCCACCGGCGCCAACGACGGATCGAGTTGGGATGATGCCTATATCGACTTGCAGGATGCCTTGGATGTAGCCTTAGCCGGTGATGAGATCTGGGTGGCCGCCAGCATATATAAACCCACTAAACTGGAGTTCGCCGATTATCCCCGTTCGGCTACCTTTCAGCTCATCAGCGGCGTGGCGCTCTTGGGCGGCTTTGGCGGTGAGACGATCCTCAGCGGCGATATCGGCATCTCCGGCGACAACTCGGACAATTGCTACCACGTGGTCACCGGAAGTTTCACCGATGTATCGGCGGTGATAGAGGGCTTCACTATTGAAGGCGGTTGTGCCGATGGTCCGTGGGACATAGACGGTATTGACCCGCCCGAGAGGTATGATCAAGGTGGAGGCATGTTCAACTTTTTAGGTGGTCCTACGGTGAACCATTGCATCTTTCAAGGGAATTATGCCCTTCTCCATGGTGGTGCAGTAGAGAATAGAGGAGCTAACAGCAGTCCAAAATTTAACCACTGCACTTTTAATACCAACTCAGCGGTTCAATATGGCGGTGGAATGTATAATGCCCCTGGATCATCCACGGAATTTAGCAACTGTGTATTTAACGGAAATTCCGCCGGATTGCATGGTGGCGGGATGAACACTAATCAAGGCAACACGGAAGTTAGTAACTGCGAATTCAACGGCAATTTCGCTGAACAAGCCGGTGGTGGGATGGTCATTGATCGTTCCATTGCCGTATTGACTAACTGCAAATTCCACGACAATACCGCGCAAAATTTAAATGGCGGGGGGCTGGTTGTCTGGGAATGCGATCCGGAATTGACCGACTGCAAATTCCACGGTAATTTCGCGCTATATGGCGGCGGGTTTGCGGCCGGTTATCTTTGTGACGCGAAACTGAGCAACTGTGAATTCAACGGCAATACCGCCATGCTCGGAGGGGGAGTGATTGCCTACATGAGCAACCCGGAATTGATCGACTGTAAAATCAACGACAATACCGCCAGTGTCTGCGGTGGCGGAATGAACATCTTTTTTAGTTCATCCCCGATATTAACTGGCTGTAAAATCAACGACAATTCAGCACCCGCTGGTGCCGGGATGTTTAACGACATCGGTTGTAATCCGGAGCTGACCGACTGTGAGTTTAATGGTAATTTGGCCGAGAACGAAGGTGGCGGGATGTACAACGACGGCGGCGCGATTCTGACTGACTGTATTCTCCAAGGCAACCATTCCGGCGATCTCGGCGGCGGTATGGCCAATGGGAGCAGCAGCACGGTTATTTTGGAGCATTGTCTTCTCTGGGGCAACACAGCAGTTAATGCCACGGGCGAATTTGCCCAAATATCTGATAATGGTTTTCCGGTGATCAATAACAGTTGCATCCAAGGCTGGACCGGATATTTCGGCGGCGCCAATAATACCGGCAAAAAGTCCGAATACATTAAATAAACACCATCGAAAATGTGGAAAGGTGAATTCAGGTTTATGCCGAGGACCGTGGATGATTCATGCAAAACGTAAACAAGAACCATCGACAGGGCTGTTTGAGGTTAACAAATAACGACTTAAGATTTCGGGAAAAATCGGTTAATGTCGAAAAGTGGCCGATTTTATACCGAATATTGCAGGCGCCATTGCAACTTCGGCTCGGATTGACCTGATTTAATTTGGGAAATTGGGGGGTTTATATTCACGCATATGTGGGTATAATGTTATCAAGGATCGGAGCAGAACATGTCGAGACTAACACGGCGCGAATTTATGAGGGCGAGTTTGGCAGGCGGAGTGGGTATGGGATTTTTAGGTTGTGGTGGGGTGATGGATTTTGGGAACAGGGTGAGGCGGCCGAATATTATCATTATTATGGCGGACGATTTGGGGTATTCCGACTTGGGCTGTTACGGATCGGAGATATCGACGCCCAACCTGGATCGGCTGGCGCGGGGTGGTGTTCGTTTTACTAATTTTTATAACGCTGCGCGATGCTGCCCGAGCCGGGCGTCGTTGTTGACGGGTTTGCATCCACACCAGGCGGGAGTGGGGGCGATGGTGAAATTTGAGCGGGCGGAAGAGGAGAATGCTTACCAAGGATATTTGAATAATCACAGTGTGACACTGGCGGAGGTGTTGAAGGGGGCGGGGTATAAAACAATGATATCGGGCAAGTGGCACGTGGGCGAGATGCGAGGTCAATGGCCGGTGGATAAGGGATTCGATCATCATTACGGACTGGTGAGCGGGGCGATGAATTATTTCGATATCGATAAGAGCAAGCCGGGGATGGAGAGGATATTTGCGGTTGACGATAAGCGGATCAAGCCACCGAATGAGGATTTTTATGCGACGGACGCATTTACGGATGCAGCGGTGGACTATTTAGATAAGGAAGGCCGGGATGATAAGCCGTTCTTTTTGTACCTGGCGTATACGGCGCCGCATTATCCTCTGCACGCGAAGGAAGAAGACATTCAAAAATATAAGGGCAGGTATATGGAGGGCTGGGAAAAACTGCGGGAGGAGCGGTATGCGCGGATGCAGCAAATAGGTGTGATTACGGAAAAGCATAAGCTGTCGCCGTTGGATGAGAGGAATGTCACGTGGGACGAGGTCGAAGATAAGGAGGAGATGGATTTGAAGATGGCGATCTACGCCGGGCAGGTGGAGAGCATGGACCGGGGGATTGGGCGGGTGCTGGACAAGGTGACAGAATTGGGCAAGACAGACGATACGCTGGTGGTGTTTTTGTCGGATAATGGAGCGTGCGCCGAGACGGGGCCTTTGGGGGGTGTCTGGCGGGAGCGTACAGGACCATTGGGAGGGGTGGATTCTTATGAGAGCTACGGTCTTTGCTGGGCGAATGCGGGGAACACGCCGTATCGGAAGTTCAAGCAGTTTACGCACGAAGGGGGGATTTTGACGCCGTTTATTGCGAGTTGGCCGCGAGTGATAGAGGATGCCGGTGGAATCGTAAGGGAGCAGGGGTATATTGTGGATATGATGGCGACACTTTGTGATATAACCGGGGCGGAGTATCCGCGAAGGTATAAGGGACATGAGATTTTGGCGACGGAGGGAAAGAGTTTATTACCGCTGTTGGCGGGGAGGAAACGGTCAGGCCATGAGGTGATGTGCTGGGAGCATATCGGCAACAAGGCAGTTTGGCGGGATAGCTGGAAGCTGGTTAAGAGGGGAAAACAGGATTGGGAGCTTTATCATCTGGACGAAGATCCAACAGAACTGAATGATTTGGCGAAAAAGATGCCGGAAAAGATTGTGGAATTGGAGAATGATTATCTGGATTGGTCGTTACGGTGTGGAGCCAGGGTATAATTGGTTGAATTTATCAAATTTAATTTAAAGCCCCTCATGTAAAATGAGGGGGTAATTCGTAACTAATTTGGCATACACAGGTTACACCCCCCGACTTTACGTCGGGGGCTAAATAAAAAGTCCCGCCGAAGGTGGTTAAGTTCAAAGGTGTTACGTTATGAAATCAAAATTCACCATTGGCAACCAATTCAATACCCTTAATAAGTCTGTTTTAATCATAATGACATGTATTTTTATTTTCAATTTACCGGGCTACGGTCAACAGGCATCTACGAGCAAACAAAAGGTAGTGACTGGGGAGAAAAGATTGATTGTTCTGGAGGGTACCCCGTATGAGAGGGGTAAGATACATGGGGAAAAATTGAAAGTTGAGATAAATGAATTTGTCAAGATATGGAAAGCCAATATTCGAGAAGTGTATCAAATCGAACCGGATAAATTTATTGCCGATTTTATTAGGTACACGGATTATCAACCGGCAATCAAGAAATATACGCCTGATCTGCTGGAGGAGGTGCGGGGGATAGCCGAGGGGTGCGGGATTGATTTTGATACGATGTACGTATTTCAACTGGTGGACGAATACTGGCTTAACACTGCTGATATGAATGGTGAGCGCTGCAGCAGCCTGGGGATGAGCAAAAACGAGGATGGACCTTCGTGTGTCGCTCAGAATATGGATGTGGAAGGATTTCGTAATGGCTACCAGGTCGTATTGCATATTAAAGATCAAGATTCTTTGCAAGAAACTTTTATCTTCACGTTTGCCGGGTTTATCGCCACCAATGGCATCAATAACAAGGGTGTTGGTGTGGTTGTAAATGCCATGTCACAGCTATCTTATGCCAGAGAAGGTTTGCCGGTGGCTTTTGTGATTCGCGGTATGTTGGAAAAGAATAATCCCGAAGATGCTGTAAAATTCTTACACCGGGTAAAACACGCATCGCCGCAAAACTATATCATTGGCGGGCCGGAGAAAGTTTATGATTTTGAATGCTCATGCAATCGTATAGTGCCCTTTCAGCCGGTTGAAGGATCCGGCGTTGTTTATCATACCAATCATCCCTTGGTGAATGATGATTATAATCCGAAATATCGCGATGCCTTAAAAGCATTAGGCGAAAATGCGACAGTAACTAGAAGGGGCAATTCTTTTGTCCGGTTTGATGCCCTGCAAAAGCGACTTATCGTAAAACAAAAAACCGATAGAATTTCGCAGATCAAGGGGGCTTTAAGTTCGCATGATTCTGAGCGTCATCCAATTTGCAGGCCCTACACTAATAGCCGATCGGGATTTACTTTTGGATCAACGATTATGGTCCTGTCAGGAAAACCTGAGTTTCATGTTTCATTTGGCCCACCGGATAGCAATCCTTACCAGGTGTTTAAATTTGGCAACTCAAATTGACGGGGGCCAGAAAACGCGAGGATCGGAGGTTTTACCACAAACCAATCCATAACTTCAATCCGGCGCGCTTTTAAAAAACAAAATGGCAAATTTATATGTTGTTGTGAAATAACGATTTATGATTTTGGTAAAATTCGGCAAGAGCTTAAAAAGGGCCAAATTTTACGTAAAAATTGCAGTTGCACTAGAAATTTCAGCTCGGATTGACCTAAAGTTTATAGATATTTCTTAGCCTTCATTGTTTACGACTTATCGATAGTCTCCTAGGATTAGATAGTCTCTTTGCTCTTTGGTTGTATCTTTTGAATGCTGTCGGACGAAGAAACCGGCAAATCCCAACCTTAGCCAAACAATGAGGATTAGGTATTCGAGAGGCCAAACAAGTTGGGCGGATGAACCGGGGACGATTAAGAAGAGAATCAAGATGGCAGAAATGATAGCGCCGATATATAGAGTGGATATATTTTTAACTTTGTAAGGACGTTTCATGTTGGGAGCGGTCTTTCTGAGGCGGATCGCAGCGAGACAGGTGATGAACCAGGCACACACAAAGGCCAGGGAACCAACGTTACAGATAGGGAGTATGGCAGATCTGCCGATAAAGGGGCCGATGAGAGACAGGAATCCAACGAACCAAATGGCATTTTTGGGGGTATGATGTTTTTTATCGATTTCGGAGAACCATTTGGGGAAGAGTCCTCCTCGTCCAGCCGAAAAAATAATGCGTGTAGAAGCTATGAAAAAACCATTGAAGGAGGTAACGAGTCCGAGGAAGGCGGCAAGGAGGGCAAGACGGGTGATCCATTCGTTGCCGAAGGCGACGCTGAAGGCTTCGACGACAGGTAGTGTTTTATATTCGGTGACTTCCTGCCAGGGTATACAGATAGAGAGATTGATGATAACAACGGCGTAGAAAATGGCACCTACGAAGATGGAAACGACGACGGCTTTGCCAAGGTCTTTGGGATTAACCTTGAGGCCCGATTCTTCTGCAGCCTGGGGGATGGTGTCGAAGCCGGACATGAAGAAGGGAACGATACCGAGAACAGCGATAACGGATAAGGGGACGGCAGCCCAGGAACCCTGGTGAGCGAAAAGAGGCTGCATGTTTGAAAAGCTGCCTTTCGTGAAGGCGGCGACAGTGAAACAGGCAACGCAGAGGAAGATTAGGGCGATGGCGATGGTTTGAAAGATTGCGGAGAATTTGATGCCGAAGAAATTAAGGGCGATGATGAGGGCGCCGATAGCGAGGCCGGGGATGATGGAGGAGTAGCAGATTGGATAGCCGCCGACGATGTAGAGGGTTTCGGATTTGAGTTCGGGGAGGATGTAATCGGTTAGCAAACTGATGGAAACGGTTTCGAATGGGCAGATGCAGATGTAGGCGAAGGCGAGGAACCAGGTGGTGAGGAAGGAGGGAAGGTTGCCGAAGGCTTTGTAGGAGAAGGCGAGTTCTCCGCCGGCGAGAGGGAGGGCGGGGGTGAGTTCGGCGTAGCATTTGCCGATGGTGATCAGGAGGAAGCCGCCGATGAGAAAGGCGAGGATGGCGCCTAGGGGGCCGCCATCGATAAGCCAATCGCCGGCAACAGTGATCCAGCCGATACCAATCATAGATCCCAGAGCTAAGCCTACATAATTTTTGTAGGAAATGACTCTAGCCAAGACTTTTTTTCAGGCATTTGATTCTTTTTCACAATATGTTAAGCAACCCTTTCCATCGCATTTTCGAAAATATTCAATGCTTCATCTAATTCTTTTTCATTTATGATAAGTGGCGGAATCCAGCGTATAATATTATCGTAAGTTCCACAGGTCAAAAGCACAAGCCCTTCTTCTAAACAGGCTTTTTGAACCATCTTTGCTTTATCAGTATCTGGGGTACGACTGTCGGGAATAACAAATTCTACCCCAACCATAAGACCTAAACCGCGAATATCGCCAATTTTCGGATGCCGTTCTTGAATTACTTTTAACTTTGATAGTAGTGTTTGTCCAAGTCGAGCAGCGTTTTCAACCAGCCCCTCTTCCTGTAGTACCTGTAAGGTGGCTATTGCGGCTGTACAGGCAACCGCATTGCCGCCGAAGGTACCGCCGTGGGAACCTGATTTTGTTCGATCCATCAATTCACGCCGCGTAATAACACAACTTAAAGGCATTCCCGAAGCAAGGGCTTTGGATATAATTAAAATATCAGGTACAATATCAAAATGCTCAAAAGCAAAAAATCGACCCGTACGTCCCATACCACTCTGAATTTCATCCACAATCAGCAGTAAATTATTATCATCACAAAGCTGTCGTAAGCCTTGAATAAATCTTTGAGGAGGCACAATATATCCACCTTCGCCTATCACTGGTTCTACCAGAATGGCTGCTGTTTCCTCAGGAGATGTTTGGCTTTTGAGTAGGAAACTAACCTGTTCAATGGTACTATTACAATCATTGTCGAAACCAAACTGCTGGGGATTAGCCTCGGCTTTGGGGCATCGGTAACAATACGCATAAGGGGCAAAGAAAACACCGGGCATCAACGGTTGATATCCACTACGATAAATGGTTTTAGATGCGGTTAAAGACATGGCGCCTACGGTACGCCCATGAAATGCTCCCTGGAAAGCGATTATATTGGTTTTGCTAGTAAATTGTCGGGCAAATTTAACTGATGCCTCCACGGCTTCTGCACCACTGTTAGCAAAGAAAAATGCGTCCAAGTTGGGTGGCAGAACCTCTTGCAGAGCTTTGATTAAACCAAGCATAGGTTCATGAAGAGCGACATTTTGCTAGGCATGGAGAAAAAGCCCCGCTTGCCGGCGTATAGCTACCACAACTCGGGGATGACAGTGACCTGTATTGGTAACTCCGATACCACTGGTAAAATCCAAATACCGACGACCATCCTGATCCCAAACGTAAGATCCTTCCCCACGGACCACAATTTTGTCCATAAGATGAGGTATAGCTGTTGAAACGTTTGGTATATATTCTTTTAAATCTGTCATAACTTTCCCCAGTTATAAATTATTGGAAATAATTTAATTTGTGGTTCATATCAACCAACTGCATTATTAAAAGTATCTCACCATTATCAGAGTTACTTTTTGGGGGATATGTAATGAAATGATTCACCCCAGGTCATTAATACCAAAGGGCAATTAACATTTTGTATCCGGTCATATGTCAGCCAATAAGGTTCACGGTGATCTATCGAGTGTCCCATTTCGTTTTCATGACCGGTAATAACCAACTTAGGCTTGAATCCCCGGACCATCCGGGAAATGTCGGTTGTCCAGCAGTTCGGCATCAACACATCTACCTTATGATGTTGGGCTACTTCGTCAATCCAGAAAAAGTCGCTGCGATTGGATTGATCGCCGGTATGGCAAAAGGACATACCCTCCGGAGTGAAAATCAGCGATACATTATTATTAAAATCATCCTGATGACCGGGATAAATCACCACTCTAAGTTTCTGTTGATCATCCTGGAGAGGCAGTGTCTGAATGGTATGGGCCTCTCTTTTAAGATGGGTCATGTTTGCATGAATATCACTATTAATCCAGATATCAAATGGAGCAACGACTGGCTTGGCTTGATTTAGAAATGCTTGTGCCACCCACTGATCCGCATGATCGCCGTGCCGATGACTGATAAACATTATATCGCATTGATCAACAATACGTTCCATCAAATCATCATTTACCGCAAAGCCCTCGGCCCCAGCGGAATTGCCTCTGATCAAATCAAAACCCAATGTTACCGATGCGGTGCGCACCACAAATCCATGATCATAAAGTTTCCAAACCATGGCACCTTCTTTTACCTTGTTGTTTTCCATTTCGGTTAGAGCTCTACTCATGCAAGCATGATAAAATTCCTGCACCGATGGATGTTGGGCAGCGTGTTCTTCGTGCATTATCCCATCAATCATCAAAAGGGCCAGACGTCGCTCCAACGGTTCAGGGATTTGAGGTGGATATTTGTTCAGAGCTTCAGTCACCAGATCCAGGCTTGCCTGGGCCTGGCGATTGTAAAATCCAGGTAGATCACCCCAGTAATTCTTTAGAGGGTCAATGGTTCTTGGGATTGGGATTGTTAAAAGAAAATCATGTCGAGAAATAACATTATAGTCTTTGTCAACAGAACATCCCGCTATTAAGAATATTGTCCCAATAAACCAAATAACTTTATATAATTTCATTTGTAGCCCTTTCCGAGTTAAAATCATTGTTTTTAGATCTGAGACGTTTCATATTTACCCATTTTATTTGGTTATCTTTCTTTGGGCAATTGCTTCGGCCAGAACACAGAGAATTTCAAACATCATTGTGGCCCCAACCAATGCTGTGTTTCCCGAGGGATCAAATGGCGGTGACACCTCAACCACATCACCTCCAATCAAATTCAGTCCACGCAGGCCTCGTAATAATATCTGTGCCTCTATCGGAGTCAGCCCCCCAACCTCCGGTGTCCCGGTGCCCGGAGCGAATGCCGGATCCAAGCTGTCGATATCGAATGAAACATAGGTCTGATTGTCCCCCATCATATCCTGCACCTCTGTTATCACTTTCTCTACCCCTAATTTGTAAAATTCTTCAATGAAGACAACACGCATACCTGATTCAAGAGAAAAAGTCCACCCTTCTGCTGAGTTTTGAGCACCCCGGATACCGATTTGTACCGTATGCGTGGGATCAAGGAGACCTTCCTCCACTGCCCGGCGGAATGGTGTGCCATGGGTGAATCTCGAACCCAGTTCCTCATCACATGTGTCGGTGTGTGCGTCGATTTGAACCATACCAATAGGTTTGTCGGCAGCAATAGCACGCAAAATAGGCAGGGTGATTGAATGATCACCTCCAGCACTCAACGGCAGAGTATCTGCTTCATGGATATTTCGATAAAAATCCGTAATATTGGCATGGCTCTTTTTCAGATCAAAAGCGCATGAAATTGGAACGTCGCCCATATCAGCAATTCTACAAAGTTCGTACGGATTTGTCCTGGTGACGTGATGAATCGATCGTATCATAGTAGACATGTTTCGAATCTCGCGAGGCCCGTGCCGTTGACCTGGACGGTTTTCCACCCCTCCGTCGAATGGCACTCCGATTAATGCGATATTTAAATTCGTTGGATCATGAACCAAGGGTGTTCGCATAAAGGTAGTGATCCCAGTATAACGCGGTGATAACCTAGAATTGTAGTCGAGTTCTTTTTCCATATATTTGATTCTCCAAAAAGAAGCACTTGCCGCAAATCCAGCATTGATTCTTTTACTTATATAATACTCCACTACCCTTTAGTCATAATATAAAATCAAAATTTCCTTTTACAAAACTTCATTTTCTTTGAAACATCGAACAAATACCTGAACTCGTATTTGCTAATTATTACGAGACTGTAGCAAAGATACCGGCATCATGATGCTTTCCTACGTTTATTGTGTAGCATAGTTATTGTTTGGAAACGCCCTTGAGATTGTTCTTCACGCTGCAT
>LJUC01000030.1 GCA_001303695.1 Phycisphaerae bacterium SM23_30 | reverse complement strand
CGGATACCGATTTTGATGCACTTTGCCGCCCGATATATCAACGCGAGTTTTGCCGATTTCGCCCGGGATTATAAGGTGCTGGTAGAGGCGAACCGGCGTCTGGTAGAGGATTTCGGCATAGATCAGTTGGATATCATGTCCGATCCCTGGCGGGAGATGACCGACTTCGGCGGCGAAATTGAATATCAGAAAGATACAATTCCCCGTGTATTACATCATCCGCTGCAGGAGAGGACCGATTTGAACTTACTGCAAAGTCCGAACCCGGTCAACTCCGAACGGATGAGTAATGCAGTTAAAGCAATACGAGCATATAAAGAATTCGGCGGGCGACAATATTCCATCACCGGTTGGGTGGAAGGCCCCGCTGCCGAAGCCGCCAATCTCCGCGGCGTGACCAATTTTATGATGGACCTGACGGATAATATAACATTTTGTAATGAACTGATGACCCTGTGTGTGGATATGGCGATTGCATTTGCCCGGGCGCAAATTGAAGAAGGGGCAGATACCATCGGAGTGGGCGATGCCATTGTCAGCCAGATTTCTCCCAGAATGTATGAGCAGTTGGTGCTGGTCCACGAAATACGTTTGGTGGAGGCAATCCATGAAAGGGATGGTTTAGTGCGGCTGCATATCTGCGGCGATATCAATCGGCATTTACCTCTGATAGCTGCTTTGGGGATCGATATTATAGATTGCGACTGGATGGTCGATATGGAAAAGGCGCGAGCAATCCTGGGCGATAAGGTAGTCCTTACCGGCAACCTCGACCCCGTTCATGCCGTTAGGAATTCCACTCCCGATAAAATCCGGCAGGGTTTCGAGGAAATCTATAAAACCGTCGGCAATCCCTATTTTGTCAACGCCGGCTGCGAGATCCCCGGCGACACCCCGCCGGAGAAATTACGCGCCCTTTGTAAACCAATCCCCTATCAATGATTTTTATTAAGAGTCAATAGGGTAGGGCTTTGCTCCATACGTTAACTTGGGCACTTTGTATTACTGCAATATAAAAACATGCCCACGCAAGCGTGGGCATGGCACCGGTGCCACCCGTTCTGTTTTAATAAGACAGTACAGTTAGATCAATCTTTATAGATAATTTCGCCCGCGGCCCGCATTTTTTCCTTTTTCAGATAGGGTACGCCTTTGGTCATCCATTCGGGAGCGGGTTTTCCTTTGAGGTGATGGTCGAAAAACTGATGCAGGCGAATCGTGAAATCCTTCTGATTCTCTAATCTGCGCAGGCCGTGCCCTTCGCCCGGGTAGGAAAGAAATATCACCGGTTTTTCATTAAAGCGGAGGCCGTTATAAAACTCCATGCCCTGGAGATATTCCACCGTGGGGTCATCCACGCCATGCAGGTATAAAAGCGGGGTGTTCATGGTGCGGACGTGGGTAATGGCCGATTGCTCTCGATACAACTCAGGATCATCATAGGGATTGGTGCCGTAACGGCCCTGGCCGTAAATATCGTAGCTGTGGTTGTTTTGGCCGCTGCTGTTGAAAAGCTGGTTGAATTCGCTGGTCAAGTTAATCGGGGCAGCTCCGGCGGCAATGGCGGCGAACATTTTCGAGCGCGTGGAAATGTAAGCCGAACCGCCGCCGCTGTAACTGTGACCGTGCAGGCCGATGCGTTCTGGATCGGCATATCCCATCTCGATTACCTTCTTGACCGCCGCTTCCACGCATTCCAGCATGTCGCTGTGTGAGGTGCGGGTGCGAAAATGAACGTCCGGCTGCATCACCAGGTAACCCTGACTGACAAAGCCGGCAAACTGCGGGCTGGAGGCGTACCCCGGTGAATAATAATTATGCAGGTTCTGAGAATATTTTTCGTAGAAATTCACCAGCATAGGCAGCTTCTGACCATCTTCATAGTCATCAGGGATAGCCAAAGTACCCTGCAGACGGACACCATCGTTATTGGTGTAATCAAAAAGGATACGATAACCCCATTTATATTCCGATTGTTGCGGATTGGCGTCGGTGAGGCGTTTGGGATAGGTAAATTTAGTATCGCTGATATAATAATCGGGAAAATCATGGAAAGTGGAGATGGTGTAAATAAACTTGTCGGCGTTTTTGACCTTGGTCAGCCGACCGAATTTCTTATCTTCATATATTAACTGTTCCAGCTTGCCGTTGTTTAATTCATAGTAGCCCGCTTTTTTCGTCCATTGCCCAAAAGCCGATAACAATATCGGTTGGGATAAATCAATAAATCGCTCCTCCGTATCCACTCTGACATAGCGCAGGCTAATGTCATTGTCATCCCCATAACCGCCGGTAAGATTAGTGGCTTCACCGCCGTCCAGAGGCTGCAGATACAGGTCATACCGATGGGTCAAGATCACTGCCTGGCCGTCTTTGGTCCAGCCGGTCACGCCGTAGGGGCGTTTGGAGCCGGTATGGTCATCCTCGGTGTTAATGTAACTGACGGAGGCGTTTTTGGTCAGGTTGATTGTTGCGCCGGTTTCCAGGCGATAGTCCCAGACGTGATGGTCTTTCCAGTAGAGAAAGTGCTTGCTGTCCGGCGATAGCCCCATAGTTCGTTCATGAGCTTTGAACATTAAGGTGCGTTCGCCGGTGCCGGTGTTAACACGATAGTAATCAGCCACCCGCGGCTTCCAGTCGGAGATGTAAGCCTGGTTGTCTTGACCGACACCCCATTTACCGTTGCGAGTAAGGCTGATCTGGCGCATTTTTTCATCAGTCAGCCGCACAAAACGCTTGGTATCCAGATGAAACACCGCTTGATAAGTAAAGTTACGATCCCGGCTGGCCTGCACCTTTTGCACGGTTTGCAGCTGATCGTCTTTCCAGTGGAAAATATCCACGTCGGCCACCGGCTCGGCGTCTTTGGGTTTTTCCGGCTCTTTTTCCTGTTCCTTGATGCCCAAAAATACCTTCGTTAAATCGGGATTGAAGGAAAGGCCCGCATTTTCACTGATCACCATATCCTTGGGAAAATCAAACGCTGTCGCCGGATCATATACGGTCTTGTCGGGTTGAGCCTTATCCAGATCCATAAAGACCAGCAAAATATTTTCTTTCTGAACATAACTTACCTTCTTATCACCCTTCAACACCGCCAAAGCCGTCCCTTCTTCGTCCCAGGTCATCCGCTCATAGACCGCCTTATCGGTATCCAAAGGCCGACGGGTGTGGGTAGCCAGATCAATCAGGTATAGACCATTGCCGGCCTTATCTTCCACGTCAATAATAAAAGCCAGCAGGACGCCCGTTTTATTTACGCTAAATTCCGATACGTTACCAATCAATTCGTTCATACCTGTTTCCAGATTCCGCAGCAATAGATCGGAACCTCTGCCCCCTGAACCTGATGCTCTTTTGCGGACAATAAAATATTTTGATCCCTTGGTGAAACTAAACGAAGATACATTTTCCACCGAATATTTTTCATTGGTGGACAGATCCAGCAATTCCACTTTGCGTGATCCGGCTTGGTTTGGCTGGCCCCGCCGGCCCGGTTGCTGAGGCGGAGGGCTCGGTTGTTGCCCGCGCTGCTGGCTCCCTTGACTTGCCGGAGGATTGATGTTATAGGCCACCCAGCGGCAGTCATCGGAAAAGCGCGGCGACGAACCCCGCTCCACTTCAATAATTTTGTCACTGGTCAGATGCTTGATGTATAACGAAGCGTCCTCGTTGCGCCGGCTGTAGGCATAGGTAAACCAGTTGCCGTCGTCGGAGATGGCGGTCGAACCTATATTGCGCCAAAGCATATAATCTTCGATGCTTAAAGGCTTCTTTTCGCTATTTTCTTGAGCCGGTAAGTTACCACAAACAACCATGACCGCAAGAACGGCCATCAACCACATCATTTTTCTTTTTGTTTTCATGATTCTACCTTTGCTTAAAAAAGTTATTACACCAACACAATTTTTGCCAACAAACCGGATTCGCGCCGGCGCGGGAATAACGATTTGGATTTATCATCTAAAAACTTATAAACAACAGCTTATTTATTTGAAGCTCCCAGCTTAAAATTATAATTCCAGCAACTTGCGGGCGTTTTCTCCATATATGGCGGCTTTGTCCTTTTCAGAAATATCCAATTTTGCAATACTGTCAACCATTTTCTCCAGGCTGCCGATCTGATGGGGATAATCGCTGCCGGCCACGATATGATCGGCCCCGGCGAATTTGATAGCCAAATTCAGGCAATTTAAATCGAAGTTTACACTGTCGAAGTAAAACTGTTTGAGATATTCACTGGGGGGTTTGCCGATGTATGCTCGACATTCCTTGAAGGCGTAGTATCCCCGATCGAGTCTTTCCGCCAGATAAGGAATGGCGCCGCCCAGATGGCTTAGCACCCATCGGATATTGGGAAATTTTTCCGCTACCCCGCTGAAAACCAGCTTGGCCGCCGCTAGGGTGGTATCAAAAGTAAATCCCACCAAGGGCATGAGCCAGTATTCCGTCATGGCCTCCACACCGACGGGAAAGTGAGGATGAATATCGAATACGGCCCCCAGTTCATTAGCCTTTTCATATATAGGCCAAAACCTTTCATCGCTCAAGGCCACGCCATTGATGTTGCTGTAAACCGTAACGCCCTTAAAACCCAGCTCATTAAAAGCCCGCTCCAATTCGGCAACCGAAGCTTCGATATCATTCATGGGCAGTGTCGCCAATGCCGTAAAGCGATCGCTGTGCTCCGTCATAATCTCAGCAAAACCGTCATTGACAATTTTCGCCAGCTCCACCGAACGTTCCAGCGTCTCAATATGGGTGCCCGGCGTGGTGAAGGTGAGAATCTGCTTATCCACGCCTACCTTTTCCAGAACACTGGCTCGATGCTCAATATCCCGGTGACTGGGCACCAGAATGTTGTAATCGCCGGGATAATGCAAAAGCGGATTGCCGTCATCATCATGGGTTATTTTTATATTACTAGGCCCGGTCTCTAAGGCTTTTAAATATTCCGCGGGATAAAAATGATTATGAAAATCAATAATGGTCATGCCTTAAACTCCTTCTGTTTTTCTTTATTTCTGGCCCTATAGACCCACAAAAAATAGATCGGTAAACCAACCAGCACTATGGAAAGCCCGAAAATGCTCTCATTAGGTTCGGAAATAACCTGGTTAATGACAATAGCGAACGATGAAATGATAAAAATCGCCGGGATTACCGGATAGCCCCATATTTTATAATCCCTCTTTAGTTCCGGACGCCGTCGAAATACAAACAAGCCGACGGCCATCAAGCCAAAGAATATCCATTCGCTATAGACTACCCGGGTGAAAAGTTGTTTGTAGGTCCCCGTGGCCACTAGGATCGAGGACCAGAGGGCCTGAATCATGATAGCCCGGTGCGGAGTTTTATATCGGGGATGTATTTCGCCTACCCACTTAAACAACAAACCATCTTGCGCCATGGCGTAATAAACCCTGGGGCCGCAAAGGATAATCCCGGTTAAGGCCCCGGCGGTGGAAAACATTACCAAGCCGGACATGAACGCCCCGCCGCCGCGACCCAATACGGCATCAGCGGCGTCGGCGGCAATTTGCTGGGAGGATGCTACTTTATCCAGAGGCAAAACATACATGTACACTGCATTCAAGGCGATGTAACACACGGTCACAATTAAAGTACCTGCCATTAAAGCGCGAGGAATGGTTTGGCGCGGGTTGACGGTCTCCTCGGAGTTATAGGTGACCATGTGCCAGCCGCCAAAGGCAAATAAACCCGCCACCAGCGCCTGCAGAAAACTGCTGGTTGAGACGGTGTTGTCCTCTAGGTTTTCGGTAATAAAATGCTCCGGAATCCTTGAGCCCAGCGTAAAGCCTATAATGATAATAAACAAAATAGCCAGGATTTTCCCCATAGTGAAAAGTGTTTGCAGGGTGCTGCCTTGTTTAACGCCTAAGTAATTAATTGCCGAGAGCAGTAAAATTATTGCTATGGCCACTACTCTGACAAAATTATCACCCTGATGGAAAAAGAAGTTGGTATAGCGGGCGAATACATTAGCAATGGCGGCGATGATCCCCGAATGCATGCTTACCAGCATGGCCCAGCCCCACAAAAATCCCAGCGCGGGATGAAAAGACTCTTTTAAATAGACATATACCCCGCCGGTTTGGGTAAAAATCGACGCCAGTTCGGCGCAAACCAAAGCCCCGAAAAAGGTCAATATGCCGCTGACCAGCCAGACCCCAAACACGCCGGCGATCGAGGGGACCTGGCCGGTTATTTCCGATGGCTGAATAAAAATCGATGCTCCGATGATGGTCCCGGCTACCATCGCCGTCGCCTGCGGCAGGCCGATCACCCGTCGTAATTTGGAGCTCTCTCCCGTCATTGACTTCTATTGTCATTCCGAGCGCAGCGAAAAATCTGTTGAAAACAACATCGCGCAGCAGTACCTAAAACTCATACACTCATCTACCCCTCTACTCATCTACTTATATACTCAACCGCCCAGCAAGCAGGAAAAGCATCATGCCCATACTGTGCTTGGGTATGTTTATGCCGGATGTTATTTGGAGTGACTACTTTATAGTTCTCCTTTATTTTTTCTTCTTGATAAACGGTACGCCTTTGGTCATCCAGTTCGGGGCTTCTTTGCCTTTGAGATAATGATCGAGAAACTGGCGGGTGCGAAGCTGGAAGTCTTTCTGATTTTCCAGCCTCCCCAGGCCGTGCCCTTCTCCCGGATAGGACAGCAGAATTACCGGCTTGTTATTGAAGCGCAGGGCGTTGTAAAACTCAATCGCCTGCAGCCATTCCACCGAGCCGTCCTCGGTGCCGTGCATAATCAAAAGCGGCGTATCCATCGACCGCGCGTTGAAAACCGCCGATTCATGCTCGTATAGCTCTCGATCATCATAGGGATTGGTGCCGAAACGCCCCTGGCCGTAAATATCATATCGATGCTGATTGGTGCCCGCCGATTTCCAGAGCTGGTTGAAATCACTGATCAAATTGGTGGCCCCGGCCCCATAGACAATCGCCGCGAACATCTTTGACCGTGTGGAGATATACGCCGAACCCTGGCCGCTGTAACTGTGCCCGTGCAGGCTGACGGCCTTGGGATCGGCATAACCCATATCGATCACCTTTTGCACCGCCGCCTCCACGCACTCCAGCATATCGCTGTGCGAGGTGCCGGTGTTGAAATGAATGTCCGGCTGCATCACCAGGTAACCGTTGCTGACCATCCCGGCAAAATTAGGCGAACCCGCATGACGCGGCGCCGTGTAACTGTGAAGGTTCTGTGAATTCTTCTCATAAAAATTGACGTGCATAGGCAGTTTCTGACCTTCTTCATAAGTATCTGGTATCGCTAACGTCCCCTGCAGCCGCACCCCGCTTTTATTTTCGAAGTCGAACTGTATCCGGTGTCCCCAGATGTATTCTGACTGCCAGGGATTGGCGTCGGTTACCCGCTTGGGATAAGTAAAACTCGTGTCGCTGATGTAGTAATCCGGAAAATCAGCGAAGGTCTCGATGGTGTACATTAATTTGTCGGCGTTTTTGGCTTTGGTCAGCTGGCCGAATTTCTTGTCTTCATATATCAATTGTTCGAGTCGGCTATCATTTAGTTCGTAGTAGCCGGCCTTTTTCGTCCACTGGCCAAACGCCGACAGCAGAATCGGCTTTGACAAATCTATAAACCTTTCTTCCGGATCCAACCTGACGTAGCGGAAACGAATCTCGTTCTTATCGCCGTATCCATTGGTGAGGTTCCTTGCCTCGCCGCCGTCCAGCGGCTGTAAGTATAGGTCATACTTGTGCGTCAATATCACCGACTCGCCGTCCTTGGTCCAGCCCGTCACCCCGTAAGGCGGTATCTCCCCTGGATGGTCATATTCGTCATTGCTGAAATTAACCGGCGCCGATTTCGTTAGATTAACCGACTCGCCGCTTTCGATCTTATAATCCCATACGTTGCTGTTCTTCCAGTAAAGAAAATGCTTGCTGTCCGGCGACAATCCCATCGTCCGCTCGTGCCCCTTGAACATCAACGTTCGCTCGCCCGTATTGACATCTACCCGGTAGTAATCAGCCAAAGATGGTTTCCAGTCGGAGATATACGCGCTGTCGTCCTGGCCGATGCCCCAGTTGCCGTCCCGCGTCAAACTGATCCGCCGCATCTTTTCATCCGTCAGCCGTACAAACCGCTTGGTGTCGAGATTGAAAACCGCCTGATAAGTGAAATTGCGATCCCGATTCGCCTGAATCATCTGCACCGATTGAATCCGGTCGTCCTGCCAGTGCCAGATATCGACGTCGGCTACCGGTTCAGCGTCTTCTTTCTCTTGCGGTTCTTTTTCCTGTTCTTTTATCCCGAAAAATACCTTGCTCAGATCCTCACTCCAGGAAAATCCCGCCTTTTCACTGATTACCGTATCCTTGGGAAAATCAAACGCCGTGGTCGGATCATATACTATCTTTTCCGGCTGGGCTTGGTCTAATCCGGTAAAGGCCAGCAGGGCATTTTCCTTTTGCGTGAATCCTTCCTTTTCGTCACCTTTTAATACCGCCAGGGCCGTGCCTTCTTCGTCCCAGGTGAGGTGTTCATAAACCGCTTTGTCGGTATCCAGCGGTTTTCGCACGCTGGCGGCCAGGTCGATCAGATAGAGTCCATTGCCGGCTTTATCGGGTACGTCAATAACATAAGCCAGTAGCGTCCCCGGCTTATTAAAGGCAAACTGTGTTACATTGCCGATCAACTCGTTCATGCCGGTTTTTAGATTACGCAGCAGAAGATCGGTGCCTCGGCCTTGGGCCTGCGGATCGGCTTTGGCTTTTCTGACCGTGAAAAAATTCGATCCTTTGGAAAAGCTAAAAGATGACACATTCTCCACTGTATATTTGTCCCCGGTGGAAAGATCCAAAAGTTCCACCTTGCGCGGCTCGGAAGGGCCTCGTTGACCCCTCTGGCCCGGCTGCTGAGGCTGCCCGCCCGGCTGTTGCCCGCGCCGCTCACCCGGTTTCCTTACCGGCGGATTGATGTTATAAGCCACCCAGCGGCTGTCGTCGGAAAAACGCGGCGCCGAACCCCGCTCGACTTCAATGACCTTGTCACTCGTTAGATGTTTGATGTACAACGTTCCATCCTTATCGCGGGCGGCATAAGCATAGGTAATCCAGTTGCCATCCTCGGAGATGGCCGTCGAGCTGATGCTTCGCCAGCGGCTGTAATCTTCAAAGGAAAGCGGCTTCTTCTCATCACTTCCCTGGGCCCCTGACATAACCGGGCCCAGCAACAGCGTCATAACCAGCACCAACAACACTTGTCGTTTGTAGTTTCTCATGTTTTCTTCCTCTCAATAATTTACCTGTTTATCCAAAATTGAACATTCAACCAGCCCCGACCGTAAAAGAGGGGGCATCCTTTGTTCTCCACACCTTTCGCTCCATATTTAAAATTCGATATTCGTCATTAATTCGTCATTCGAGTTTCGTCTTTCGTCATTTTTCTTTCTCATATACCAATTTCCCGCCCAAATAGGTCTGTTCCACTTCCAGCGATAAAAACTCCCGCGGACTAATCATCAGAATATCATCCGAAAGCACAATAAGATCAGCCAGCATCCCCGGCTTGATCTGTCCTTTAATTCCCTCTTCAAATCCGGAATACGCCGCTTCCACGGTATAGCCTCTTAATACTTCTTCCCGCGTAAGACATTGCTCCGGATACCAGCCTCCGGCCGGTTCGCCCTCCGGACTTTGTCGCGTCAGGGCTGCGTACATCCCGTAAAACGGATTTAGCGTCTCGCCCGGAAAATCAGAATTAAGCGTTAAATGCACCCCCGAATCTGCAAATGACCGCCAGGCATAAGCCCCTTTAATCCGTTCCGGCCCCACCCGCGTCTCCGCCCAGCCCATATCGGAAGTCGCATGCGGCGGCTGCATACTCAAAACCACTCCTAAAGGAGCAAATTGGGATATATCCTCCAATGCCACTACCTGGGCGTGTTCCAGCCGCAGACGATGGTCCTTTGCTTTGGGGACTTCTTTGAGAGCCCGGCGGAAAGCATTTAACGTTATCCGGTTGCCCCGGTCGCCGATGGCATGTATGGCCATCTGTAAACCCTTTTGTAGTGCGCGTTTGGTCAGGCTATACAGCTCATCTTCAGTTGTAACAATCTCCCCGGTCTCCTCGGGTGCGTCGCTGTAAGGCTTCAGCATCGCCGCTCCGCGCGAGCCCAGTGCCCCATCTACAAAAATTTTGATACATCGAATCGTCAACATATGATCCGGATCGATCACCGGGCCTTTTCTTAGATAAGGATCGATAAGTTCCGCATCCGCCCCGTCGAGCATAACGTAGATACGACTTTTAAGCTCGTCTTTCTTCTTCAGGTTCTTGAATACTTCCACCATTTCCCCTGAGGTTTTGGCTTCATGTACGCTGGTGCAGCCGTATCTTACGCATTCGTCGATTGCCAGACGCAGCGCCTCTTCCAACTGCTGGCGGCTCAATGGCGGTATGTATTTGGTCAATAACTGCTGGGCTTGATCTTTTAGGATGCCCGTAGGCCGACCGGTTTGAACATCTTTAAAAATGATACCATTGGGCGGGTTCGGCGTGTCTTTGGTGATACCGGCGATCTCCAGTGCCTTATCGTTAGCCCATAAGGCGAAACCATGCAATCCGTTCAATAATGTCGGATTATCCGGCGACACTGCGTTGAGCTTTTCGTTGGTCGGATAATTGTCGGCCCAGGCGCCGTCATCCCAGCCCCAACCTATTAACCATTGGCCTGTGGGGATGTTTTGTAATTGTTCTTTGACTTTTTCAACCACTTCATCGGGTGTCTCGACTCCCATGACGTTGAGTTTTAAAAAACTCTCCCCTAACGTCAGTAAATGCCCGTGTGATTCGATAATTCCCGGCATCAACGTTTTACCTTTGAGATCCACAAGTTCCGGATAGAAAAACGATCTCTCCATCTCTTCGGTGGTGCCGACAGCTATGATTTTCCCCGCCCTTACTGCCATCGCTTCCACCTCCGGATTGTTCTCATCCATTGTTACTATATGACCGTTGACAAAAATTATATCCGCCAACAGCGCATCGCTTGATCCGCCGCACCCGGCCGTCAAAAACAGGCAAATGATCCCTAAAAAAATCCCGCTCAAAAAATAAAACGATCTGCAGCCGGACATAATTACTCTCCCATATTTCGTTATTTGTCATTCTGGTTTCGTCATTCGTCATTTTAAAAGTCCCCTCCCGAGAGGGGATCGCCGGGGGTGTTATATTCGCAGGGTGAGGCTTTGCCCCACGTGCGTCATCTCGCTCCTTCCCTTTTATACACCACCTTGCCTCCCAAAATGGTGTAATCCACCTTGGTCTTCATAATCTCTTCCGGAGCGATAGTCATCAAATCCTGGTTAAGGATAACCACATCGCCCAGGTAACCTTCTTTGATCATCCCCTTGCGGTCTTCCATGAATTCCGCATATGCCGATCCCAGCGTATATAATTCGATCGCTTCTTCCATCGTCAGTTTCTGCTCGCAAAACCACCCCTCGCCCGGCTCACCCTGGCGATCTTTCCGCGTCACCGCGGCATAAAGCCCCTCCATTGGATCCAAAGGCTCCACCGCATAATCAGTTCCAAAGGCAATTTTGGCCTCCACATCCAGCAAGCTCCGCCAGGCATATGCCCCCTTGCAGCGCTTGAGCCCGATCCGTTTTTCCGCAAAGCGTTTGTCGGTAATACAGTGCGTCGGCTGCATCGATGGTATAACGCCCAGCTCGGCAAAACGCGGTATATCGTCCGCGCGAATAATTTGCGCGTGCTCACTGCGATGCCGGCTGTCCCGCTTGCCGTTAACTTCTTGCGCTTTTTCGAAAGCGTTAAGTATCCAGTGATTGCCCTTATCACCAATAGCATGAATGGCAATTTGAAATCCCGCCTTGTCCGCCGCTAATACCCTTTTTTCCAGTTCTTCATAGGGCATTTGCGGCAAACCCGACTTGTCCGGCTCATCCGCAAACGGCTCAAAGAATAAAGCCGTCCCCGAACCCAGCGTACCGTCGATAAAACCCTTCAGCATCCCGAACCTTATCCAGTTGTCCCCCAGCGGATACTTCTCCTTCAACGTCTGATATTCTGCCAATTCCTCTTCGTCCGCCGTCAACCACCCCGAAAAATATACCCGCAGCGTCAGCTTGCCAACCGCACGAAACTTGTCATACATCGTCGGATCGATATACCCCCCCGGCTGCGTTGACGACTTTACGATTTGCACTGAAGTCACTCCCAAGTGCTTGGCCATATCAAATGCCGCCTGCCATTCCCGCATCGATTTTTGTACTTGCTCTTCGGGAGATAAAGTCTCCTCCTGAACACCGGTTTTAATCAGCAGTCGTGCCGTTTCTTTAACTATCCCCGTGGGTTCGCCCGTCGCCGGATCCCGCTGAATCTCTCCTCCGGCAGGATCCGGCGTGTCTTTGGTTATTCCCGATAATTTAAGTACGTAACTGTTCACCAGGTAAGAATGACCGTCCGCCCGGGTCAACACCACCGGATTATCAGGCGCCACCGGATCGAGCAACTCCTTGCTCGGCCATTGCTTGTTATAAAACATCTCATGCTCCCACCGGCCCCCCTCGATCAACACCCCCGGCTCCACTTTCGCTACTTGCGCCTTCACCCGCTCGGTGATAAGCGCCGGATCCGTTATATACCTCAAATCAATATAATCCGGATCTAGCGCATTAAAATGCGTATGTGCATCATTGAATCCCGGTATCACCAGCCTGCCCCCTGCGTCAATAACTTCGGTGGTTCCTTCCTCAATAAACTTCTCAATCGCCGCATCGGTTCCCACCGCCATAATCTCCTCCCCCAAAAACGCCACTGCCTCTGCCTGCGGCCTCTCCTTATCAATCGTCACAATCTTCGCATTGGTAATCACCAGATCCGCGGTAGTACCGTATCCTTTCAGTGACTGCCCCCAATCGGATTCCTTACAACTACAAATTGCAAGTAAAAATAGTGATAACATCAGCTTTGTGAAATACTTACGCATCATTGGGATACCTCCTGTTATGATATTTTATAAAAATTGCATTATTATGAAGCACCAACTTATCAAAATTAGAAACATAATTCAATAATTTCAGCGGGCCTGCCTGGATCAAATCTTGGGTATTTTTAACATATAGCTTTATAAATCAACTAATTTGATACTATAATAAGCTCTTTGTCAATTTTTTGGTAGGCCCAAAACAAGATTCAAGGATATGAGTAAATCTATTGCTTTAAGTCATAAATAAAGATATTATTACATATCTCTATAAAATTATATATTTATGAAATATAGTGAAATATATGATATATAATAAGCTAATTGTTTGCAATATTGCTTTTGGAACTCTATATAAAGGATTTTACAAAAAAAATTTAATTTTTTTAATTTTTCTTTGGCATTATCAAATCAAGGTTTATAAGCTTGACGGATTCTGCGGAGATAGTGTAAATTTATAATCCGGGTAACGGATAAATAATAAAAATCCCAAAGAACAGACAAATTGATCTTTGGGTATAAAAAGCGGTTTGTTTGGTTCAAGCTTGGGCAGAGTTTTAGTCTTATCAGCTCGGGTAATGTGGGAAAGAGACCCTTGCTGCTGTAGCTCAGTGGTAGAGCGCGTCCTTGGTAAGGACGAGGTCATGGGTTCAACCCCCATCAGCAGCTTTGTTAAAGCTCGCTGAGCAAACAGCTTAGAATTATGTAAGGATTAGGTTTTTACCCTGGGTAAAGACAAATATTAATAAAATTATGAGTATTGACTCCACCCGTGAAACAGGAGGACATTAGACATGGCTAAGGAGGTTTTTCAGCGAACCAAACCTCACGTAAACGTCGGTACGATTGGACATATTGATCATGGCAAGACGGCCTTGACCTCGGCTATTACCTTGGTACAGGCAATTAAGGGCCTTTCCAAGCCGAGAACCTATGACGAAGTCGCCAAAGCTTCGGAATCCCAGGGTCGTCGGGACGCCACCAAGATCCTGACCATTGCCACCAGTCACCAGGAATACGAAACAGAAAAACGTCACTATGCCCACATCGACTGCCCCGGTCATGCAGATTACATCAAAAACATGATCACCGGCGCTGCTCAGATGGATGGCGCCATCCTGGTAGTCTCGGCGGCTGATGGTCCCATGCCCCAGACCCGGGAGCATGTACTGCTGGCCCGACAGGTAAATGTACCTGCCCTGGTCGTTTTTTTAAATAAGGTTGACCTGGTCGATGATCCCGATCTGTTGGAGTTGGTGGAGTTGGAAGTGCGGGAATTGTTGACCACTTACGAATTTGACGGTGACAATATCCCGGTTATTCAAGGTTCGGCCAGCGAGGCAATGAACAATCCGGAAGACCCGGAAAAAACCAAATGCATCCAAGAACTGCTCGATGCGATTGATGAACATATTCCCGAGCCCATCCGCGATACCGAAAAAACTTTCCTGATGCCCGTGGAGGACGTCTTTTCTATTAAGGGTCGAGGCACGGTGGGCACCGGTCGTATTGAAAGGGGCAAAATCAAGGTAGGCGATGAGGTGGAGATCGTCGGCCTGGGCGACACCCGCAAAACCGTTGTCACCGGAGTCGAAATGTTCAACAAGACCCTGGATTTCGGTCAGGCCGGCGACAATGTCGGTTGCCTGCTACGAGGCATAGAAAAGGATGAACTGGAGCGGGGTCAGGTTTTGGCCCAGCCCGGCAGTATTACCCCGCACACTAAATTTGAGGGTGATATCTATGTGCTGACCAAAGAAGAAGGCGGTCGTCACTCACCTTTCTTCACCGGCTATCGACCCCAGTTTTATTTCCGTACCACAGACGTGACGGGCGGTTTGAAGCTTCTGGGCGAGGCGGAAATGTGTATGCCCGGCGATCACATCACGGTAGAAGTGGAAATTATTTATCCGATTGCCATGGAAGAGGGATTGCGTTTTGCCGTGCGGGAAGGCGGCCGCACCGTCGGTGCCGGCGTCGTGACCAAGATAATCGAATGACATCAAACCAGCAGGCGCGGCTCAGCATAATTGATTACACTGTGACGCCGAGCTTGGAAACATAGAAAAAACCTGGTTATCAGAACAAGTGTGGGGCCCGATGATTTACCGGAGATGATCCTGGTTTCAGTAGAGGTAGTAGTTTTTTGGTAGGTCCCTGTTGAAAGAGAGACCATGGCAAAAAAAACCAAACGAGAATATTTCTGGATGGAATGTAAAGAGTGCGGAGACCGCAACTACCGTACGGAAGTTAATACCATGGGGGGGGTGCCGAAGCTGGAATTGAAAAAATTTTGCAAGCGCCAGCGTAAAAGAACCCTACACAAGTTGCGTAAAAAATAAGCGAAAAAATCGAAGAAAACGCCCAGGCCAGTAGCTCAATTTGGCAGAGCAGCGGTCTCCAAAACCGCAGGTTGGGGGTTCGATTCCCTCCTGGCCTGTTGAGGAGTAAGTTATATATGGGGTTAGAATTTTACAAGAAAGGCCAAGGTTATTATACCCGCTTATGCTCGGCCATCGCGGCCGGCATCCTAACCGCTTTAGGCTGTTATCGTCTCTACGATAAGTTGGACGCTATCGGAGCCAGCCAGGAAAGTTTGATAACGCCCGCCATAAAAACCTGGCTGCGAGCCGGGGTGCCGGCGCTGGTGTTTTTGATTCTGGCGTGGGTGATCCTGAAAATGGTCAATTCCCCACGTTGCGCCGATTTTATGATCGCCACCGAAGGGGAGATGAAAAAGGTCTCCTGGTCAAGCCGCAAGGAAATTGTCTCCTCGACGATCGTGGTGATTATCACCGTTATTATTATGGCGATCCTGCTGATGGTCGTAGATGTAGTTTTTAGTTTCTTGTTATATGAGATTGGGGTTTTAAAGGTATTTAGTTTGTCATAGAGGAGTAGGGTGACTGAAGCCGAGACGACAAAACGTTGGTACGTGCTGCGGGTGGCCTCCAACCGGGAAGAGCAGGTTCGTGAAGCTCTGGCCCGGAAAGTGGAAATCGAAGGACTGCACCAACAGATCGGACGCATCCTCGTGCCCACCGAAAAGGTCAAACGGGTCCGCGGGGGCCAACAGCGCGTTTATGAGCGGAAACTCTACCCGGGATATGTTTTCGTAGAAATGGCCCCCACCGATGACGGCAATGTGCAGGAGGAATCCTGGTTTATCATTAAAGAGACCACCGGCGTGGGAGATTTTATCGGCACCGAAGGTAAACCCTCGCCTATGAGCGATGTCGAAGTTGCCAAGATGCTTAATCAAGCCGAAAGACCCGAAGAAACGCCTTCCATCCAAATGGAATTCAAAAGAGGCGACCGCATCAAAATCAAGGGCGGATCGTTTGAAGGTTTTGAAGGCGACATCGAGGACATCGACTCCGAAAAGGGAACCGTCAGGGTCATCGTTACTATTTTTGGCCGGGCAACCCCTTTGGACATCGAATATTGGCAATTAGAAAAACTTTAAATAGCTCCCGACCCAAAAAACTATGTTTTTATAAATTTACTTGTGTAACGTAATCTTTTTGTAAGACGCAAAAATCAATATGGCGAAAAAAGGTAAAGAAATTATAGCGCAGATTAAGTTGCAGGCCCCGGGCGGTCAGGCCACCCCGGCTCCTCCCATAGGGCCCGCTCTAGGTCAGCATGGCGTCAATATCGGTCAGTTTGTCTCACAGTTTAACGAACGTACTAAGGAATATAACGGCACCATTATCCCCGTGGTGATCACGGTTTACCAGGACAAGACTTTTGAATTTGTCTGCAAAAGTCCCCCGGCTGCCGAACTGCTGAAACAGACCGTCGGCATAGCTAAAGGCAGCGGCGTTCCCAACAGGGAAAAGGTGGGTTCGGTTACGCGGCAGCAGATCGAATCGATTGCTAAAACCAAGTTTGACGATCTGAACGCTTTTTCCATGGAGCATGCCGTTAAGATCATCGAAGGCACCGCCCGCAGCATGGGAGTGGAGATAACCGATTGAAGCCGCTGGTCTTCTCGGCAAGGTTATCGTGAAAAACAGACGCCATATGGAGCATAGAATGCCCCTTAAAGTAAGCAATAAGTAAGATATAAAAGGGACGGGGGAAAATAACAGGAAAACTAGACAGGTGCTTTTGGCCCTCTTAAAATAAAGATTTAAAACGGCGCACCACGGCCGGTAACAGTGGGAGCGAGCAGATACTTGCGAGGTGAAAAATGCGTTTTCGAAGTAAGCGCTATAAAAAGCTTGCCGACCAGGCCGACAGCAAACCCTTACCCCTAACCGAAGCAGTTGACAAGGTTAAGCAGTGGGCCACCGCTGGGTTCGATCAATCGGTTGAATGCGTGGTCCAGTTAGGCATCGACACCCGACACGCCGAACAAACGGTTCGGGGGGCAGTTTCCCTGCCCCATGGTATCGGCAAAACCCTGCGCGTTATTGCCTTTTGCGAAGGTGACGATGCCGACCAGGCCCGCGCCGCCGGGGCGGTCGAGGCCGGCGCTGATGAACTGGTGGAAAAAGTGCAAGGCGGTTGGCTGGATTTCGACGTGGCGGTCGCCCACCCGCGGATGATGAGCAAAGTCGGCAAACTGGGCCGCATCTTAGGGCCTCAGGGCAAAATGCCTTCCCCTAAAAGCGGTACCGTTACGCCCGAGGTGGTCGGGGCCGTTAAGGATTATGCCGCCGGCAAGGTTGAGTTTCGCAATGACAGCGGCGGCAACGTGCATGCCTTGGTGGGTAAACTCAGTTTCGACCCCCCGAAATTGGTCGAAAACATCGAGGCTTTTGTCGGTTATATCAGGCGCCTGAAACCTTCCGCCGCCAAAGGCACATACGTTAAAAAGATCTGTATTTGTGCTACGATGAGCCCGTCCGTGCAGGTGGATATCTCGTAACGTCTATGATGATTAAGAGGCCAATATGAGTAAAAAGATAAAAACGTTAATGCAACAAGAGCTAAAATCTCGCTGGGAAAACGTCCACGACTGCCTGGTGGTTTCTATTCGAGGTCTCAAAGGAGTGGAAAACAACCAATTACGGGGTGATTTGCTGAAAAAGCAAATAAATATTAACGTGGTTAAAAATTCCCTGGCCGGTCGGGCTTTTCGAGACTTGGGCATGGACGCCATGGGACAGCTTCTCACCGGACCTTGTGCTATAGCCTATGGCGGTGATAGTATCGTGGATGTAGCCAAGGCGCTGGTGGGATGGAGTGAAAAACTGGAACCGTTGGAAATCAAAGGCGGTTACCTCGAAGGCAAAATCCTGGACTCCCTGGCGGCCAAAGATCTATCAAAGATGCCTAACCGTCGGGAACTTAGCGGCATTGTGGTCAGGCAAATGACCTCTCCGGGCAGTAAGGTCGCCGCCGCCATTATTAGTCCCGCCGGCCTGGTCGCCGGTTGCATTAAGGCGCTGATCGATGAACACAGCGCCGATGCCGCTTAGCCGCTTATAGCAATAACTAAGCAAATAACGCGGAGAAAACTTATAGCGACGAAATCAAACAGCTAGGCGATACAATTGTGGGCTTGACCCTTTTGAAGGCCCAGGAATTAAGCGATTATCTCAAGGAGGTACATGGTATCGCTCCCGCCGCCGGCGCCGCGGTAGTTGCCGCCGTCCCGGGCGTCCCGGGCGCCGCCGAAGCCGCCGCCGAAGAGGAAAAGACCGCCTTCGACGTCATCTTAAAGGTCGTCGGCGATCAGAAGATCAAGGTCATCAAGGAAGTACGGGCCGCCACCGGGTTGGGGCTTAAAGAGGCCAAGGAGCTGGTGGAATCCGCCCCCAAGCCCGTCAAAGAAGGTTTAAATAAAGAAGATGCGGAAAAAATCGCCAAAGCCTTGGAAGAAGTAGGTGCTACTGTCGAGGTTAAGTAAAGTTTTTTATATTGCGAGGAAACTAATATGTATTTCAAAGAAACTCGCTCCTTTGGTAATGCCTCCGAAGCCATTAAGATACCGGACTTGAGCCAACTGCAACGGGTTAGTTATGAACGGCTGCTGCAGGCGAATATCCTGCCCGCAGAACGTGAAAATATAGGTTTGGAAGCCTTGCTCAAGGAAATATTTCCTATTATCAGTTATGACGAAAACCTGCAACTGGAGTATCTCAATTATGAGTTAGGCAAACCTCGTTATACCCCGGACGAATGCCGCCATTTACGGCTGACCTACGGAGTGCCTTTCCGCATTCGCTGTCGGCTGATTCGCAAAGATAAAGGCGAAATCATGGAGGACAGCGTTTATCTGGGTGAGCTGCCTCTCATGATCGGCGGCGGCGAGTTCATTATTAACGGCGCCGAAAGGGTTATCGTTAATCAATTGCACCGCAGCCCCGGCGTCGATTTCGTCATTGAATCGCAGGAGAGCGACCGACCCCTGCATGGGTGCCGAATCATTCCGGAACGGGGCAGTTGGATCGAGATTAGCGTCACCAAAAAGGAAATTATAGTCGTTCGTATCGACCAATCCGCCAAACTCAGCGCCACTACTTTCCTGAGGGCCATGGATGAACGCTTCAGTTCCACCGAGGCTATCGTCCGCGAGTTCTATCCCACAAAAAAAATCGCGGTGGATAACCTTAAACCGGAAATGTGGGCGGTAGGGCCTGTCGTTGACAAAGAAACCGGAGAGGTGCTGGTCAAGGCCGGCTGCCAGATCGGGGAAGCCTTGGTGAGAATCCAGCAGTCCAGCCTGAAAAAGGTCGAAGTCGTCGAAAAAGTCGCCGATCCGATTATTTTCAACTCTTTGGCCGAGGACGCCTGCGTGGACCATGAGCAGGCCCTGCTCCGCATTTACACCCGCCTGCGTCCCGGCAATCCCGCTCAGCTGGATAAGGCCAAAACGCTTTTCCAGGAAAAGTTTTATGATGCCAATCGCTACCGTTTGGGTCGTGTGGGTCGCTTTCGTTTGAATCGAAAGTTTGGGCAGAATTTTGCTGAAGACGAGATGACCCTTCGGCCGGCGGACTTTCTTAACTCTCTGAAGTATCTTGTCGCTTTGCGTAATGGTGAGGGCCATGTTGATGACATTGATCATCTGGGGAATCGTCGGCTACGCACCATTGATGAATTGTCGATCGACGAATTACGTAAGGGTTTTCTCAAGCTCCGGCGTTCGGTGCAGGAACGTATGAGTATTAAAGATCCGGAACAATTGGGTCGTATTGCCGAGCTGGTCAACAGCAAAAGTATCAGCAGCAGCATCGATTTCTTTTTTGGTCGGGGGGAATTGAGCCAGGTGGTGGATCAGACCAACCCCCTGAGTCAGTTGACCCATGAGCGGCGCCTCTCGGCCTTGGGCCCGGGCGGCCTTAACAGAAAACGCGCTGGTTTCGAGGTCCGCGATGTGCATATCAGCCACTATGGCCGAATCTGTCCCATCGAAACTCCCGAAGGCACCAATATCGGACTAATCTCTTCGTTGAGTATCTATGCCGGCGTGGACGAATATGGCTTTTTAGTTACGCCTTATCGAAAAGTGGAAAAAGGAAAGGTTACCGAGATTGTTAATCTCCGCGCCGACCAGGAGTTGGAAGCAGTACTGGCCCCCACCGATGCCCTGGAGCCGGGCGGCAAAAAACTAAAAAAAGGTATGGTCTTAGCCCGGGTTGACGGTGATCTTTCCCAGGTGGATAGTTCCGAGGTCCAGTTTGTTGATGTGGCTTCCCGGCAGACCGTGGGGGTTTCGGCCGCTTTGATCCCCTTTTTGGAGCACGACGATGCCAACCGCGCTTTGATGGGTTCTAACATGCAGCGCCAGGCCGTCCCTCTCTTACAGACCGAGCCGCCCATGGTGGCTACCGGTATGGAGAAAATGGTCGCCCAGAACAGCAGCATGGTCATCCGGGCCCGCCGCAGCGGTAAAGTAACTTATGTGGATTCTCTCAGAATTGTTATCGACGAGGCGGATGAATATGTTTTACGCAAGTTCGTCGGTCTCAACGAACGCACCTGTTTGAACCAGAAACCCATCGTAAAGGTCGGTCAAACCGTTAAAGAAGGTGATGTCATTGCCGACGGCGCCGCCACCTGTCAGGGAGAATTGGCCCTGGGCCGCAACGTCCTGGTCGGTTTTATGATGTTTGACGGCTATAACTTTGAAGATGCCATCCTCATCAGTGAAAAACTGGTCAAAGACGACATCTACACCAGTATTCATATCGAGGAATATGAAATTGAAATCCGCGAGACCAAACTGGGACGCGAAGAATTCACCCGCGATATTCCCAATGTTTCGGAAAAGGCCTTGGCCAGTCTTGATGAAGGGGGCGTCGTTTGCGTCGGCACTTACGTCAAACCCGGAGATATTCTGGTGGGTAAGGTTTCTCCAAAGAGTAAAAGCGAACTTTCCCCGGAAGAAAAATTACTCTATGCCATTTTCGGTCGGGCCGGGGAGGACGTTAAAAACGATTCTTTAGAAGTCCCTAGCGGCCAGGAAGGCATTGTTATCGACACCAAACGCTTCTCTCGGCGGATGTATATGAGTGATGAACAGCGTAAAGCCCATAACGCCGCCATGAGGCGATACAGTCAGAAAATGGACCATAAAATCTCCACGGTCTTTCGTCAAATGTCCCGCCTGGTCACCGAGCAGCTCAAAATCGTGGTCGTGGACCCCGCCACCCGGCAAAAAATGGGCGTCAGTGATTCCGACGATGTCATTCTGGAGCAGGTGGATAGCTTCGTGGAAACCTGGATCAAACCTGCCGTTAAGCGTAAAGACGCCCTGAATATCATGGAGCCCTTCTGGACCCGGATCCGGGAACTCCAGGAAGAAAAACAACGCAAGTTACAGCAGATGAAACGCGGTGACGAACTGCCGTCCGGCGTTCTGGAAATGGTCAAGGTCTATATCGCCACCAAACGCCGTCTGGCCGTCGGTGATAAAATGGCCGGCCGTCACGGCAACAAGGGCGTTATCGCCCGTATCCTGCCCGAAGAGGATATGCCCTTCCTGGAAGATGGTACCTCTTTGGACGTACTGCTAAATCCCCTGGGCGTACCCAGTCGTATGAACGTCGGACAAATCCTCGAAACCCACCTCGGCTGGGCCGCTAAAATCCTCGGCTTCCAGGCCATCTCCCCCGTCTTCGACGGCGCCATCGAACAAGACATCCATGATGTGTTGAATCAGGCAAATCAAGAAATTTATAAAGTCAATCAAAAAGTCGAAGAAAATAAGCTGGCCCCGCAACCGGATCAGTTGTTTGTGGAGATGCCTTTTGGAGGCAAAGTTACGGTATATGACGGACGGACGGGCGAACCGTTCGATCAGGGTATAGCAGTGGGCTACATCTACCTGATGAAACTGCATCACCTGGTCGATGACAAGATCCATGCCCGGGCCACCGGACCTTACAGCTTGATCACCCAGCAACCTCTGGGTGGCAAGGCACGCACCGGCGGCCAACGCTTCGGGGAAATGGAAGTGTGGGGCCTGGAGGCCTACGGCACCGCGTATATCCTCCAGGAATTATTGACCGTCAAAAGCGACGACGTGGAAGGCCGCACCAAAATTTATGAATCCATGGTCAAAGGGCTCAACTGCCTCGAAGCCGGAACCCCGGTATCCTTTGACGTACTGTGCAACGAAATCCGCGGCCTGGGTCTTAACATCCAATTAGAGAAAAAGAGGATCATTTGATCCTAAATGGTAATAATTGAGGAGAGAACCAGAAATGATTGAGTCGATTTACGACCGTATCAACGATTATGGTTCGGTAAAAATTAACCTTGCCAGCCCCAATGATATTCGGAGTTGGTCTTTCGGGGAGGTCCGCAAACCCGAAACCATCAATTACCGTACCTATCGACCGGAAAAGGACGGTTTGTTCTGTGAACGAATTTTTGGTCCCGAACGCGATTGGGAGTGCGCCTGCGGTAAGTATAAAGGGACCAAATATAAAGGCATTATCTGTGACCGTTGTGGGGTAAAGGTCACCCACAGCCGCGTTCGTCGTAAAAGGATGGGCCATATTAACCTGGCGGCCCCGGTGGTTCATATCTGGTTTTTCAAGGCCATGCCCTCCCGCCTGGCCAACCTGTTGGCCATGAAGACCACCGACATCGAAAAAATTGTTTATTTCCAGGACTATATTGTCACAGATTCCGGTGACACGCCCTTAAAACTCAAACAATTGCTCACGGAGGAAGAATATCGCCGGGCTCTGGAAAAATATGGCGACACCTTCACGGCCGAAATGGGCGCCGAGGCCATTCGTTCGCTCCTGGCCACCCTTGATTTGGAACGGGAAATGGCCTTGCTCCGCGAAGATTTGAGTAAAACCAACAGCCAGCAAAAGGCCAAGGACATCAGCAAACGCCTGAAAATCGTCGAATCGCTGCGGCTCAGCGACAACAAGGCCGAGTGGATGGTCATGGATGTTTTGCCCGTTATCCCTCCGGACCTAAGACCTCTGGTCCTCTTGGAAAGCGGTAATTTCGCCACCAGCGATCTTAATGATCTTTACCGGCGGATCATCAACCGCAACAACCGGTTGAAAAAACTGGTAGATCTGAACGCCCCCGAAGTTATTATTCGCAACGAAAAACGCATGCTGCAGCAGGCCTGTGACGCCCTCTTTGATAATGGCCGCTGCCGTCGGCCCGTCCTGGGTTCCAGCAATCGTCCCCTTAAAAGCCTTACCGATATGATCAAAGGTAAGCAGGGACGTTTCCGGGAAAATTTGCTTGGCAAGCGTGTTGACTATTCCGCTCGTTCGGTGATTGTCGTCGGCCCCGAACTCAATCTCCATCAATGCGGCCTGCCCAAGCGTATTGCCCTGGAGCTTTATCAACCCTTTATCATCCGGCGACTTAAAGAACTGGGTTTGGCCGACACCATCAAAAGTGCTAAAAAAATGCTCGAACGCCGCGAAGATAAAGTCTGGGATGTCCTCGAGGAAGTCATCCGCGAACACCCTGTCTTGTTGAACCGGGCGCCTACTTTGCACCGCATGGGTATTCAAGCCTTTGAACCGGTGTTAATAGAAGGCAATGCTATCAAAATTCACCCCCTTGTCTGCCGGGGTTTTAACGCCGACTTCGACGGCGACCAAATGGCGGTCCATTTGCCTTTGAGTGTTGAAGCCCAAGCGGAAGCCCATTCCCTGATGATGGCTACCAACAATATCTTTTCTCCGGCCAATGGCTCGCCTATCATGTCGCCTTCCCAGGACATCGTTCTGGGTAATTACTATATCACCCTTATCCGACCCGGCCAAAAGGGCGAGGGGATGGTTTTTAGCAGCCCCTTCGAAGCCATATTAGCCTACGAACATAATAAAACCACCTTGCACGCTAATATCAAACTGCGTCTGCCTAAAAACAAACGGGCCATTGGTGCCGATGACAAGTTCAGTGAATATGGCGCTCTTGTTGAAAGTTCCGTGGGACGATGTATCTTTAATGACATTCTTCCTGAGGGGATGCCGTTTTATAACTTTCCCCTCGGTTCCAAAGGATTGAGCCGCGTCATAAGTGATTGTTTTCAGTACGTCGGACGCTCGGCCACTATCGAACTTCTCGACCAGATCAAAGAAAGCGGCTTTAAACAGGCCACTCTCGCAGGTTTATCCATTTGTCTCACCGATTTGCGCATCCCCAGCCGCAAGCCAGAAATTATCGAAAAAACCCAAAAACGCGTGGACCGCATCGAACGTAATTATCAAGCCGGCGCCCTCACCGAGGGCGAACGATATAACCAGATCATCGATGCCTGGACCCATGCCCGCGTCGAAGTGACCGGTGAGATGATGAAAGAACTCCAGGAAGACACGCGCGAGGGCGCGCCCTACCTTAATCCCATCTTTATCATGACCGAATCCGGGGCTCGGGGAAAGGTCGATCAGATTCAACAGCTTTGCGGCATGCGGGCCTTGATGGCCAAGCCCTCCGGGGAAATTATCGAAACTCCTATTAAGGCCAACTTCCGCGAAGGCCTCAACGTCCTGGAGTATTTCAGTTCCACTCACGGTGCTCGCAAGGGCCTGGCGGACACCGCCCTGAAAACTGCCGACAGCGGCTATCTCACCCGTAAACTTGCCGATGTCGCCCAGAACGTCATTGTCACCGAACACGACTGCGGCACCCTCCAGGGTATCAGCAAAAGCGCTATCTATAAAGGGGAGCAGGTTTCAATCCCCTTACGGGAGATCATCCTTGGCCGCACCGCCCGCGACACCATAAGAAACCCGATCAACGACAAGATTATTGCGGCGGAAAATGAGATTATTACGGACACCGTCGCCCGGCAAATAGAAAAGCTGGGCATCGATACCATCCGCGTGCGGGGGCCGATGACCTGCGAGGCGAACCTGGGTATGTGCGCCCAATGCTACGGCGTCGATCTCAGCAGCGGACGACCGGTCGAAGAAGGGATGGCCGTGGGCATCATCGCCGCCCAATCCATCGGCGAACCCGGGACCCAACTGACCATGAGAACCTTCCATACCGGGGGCATCGCCGAACGCGACGTCATGGAACATCAAACCAAAACCAACGTGACGGGATACGTGAAATATCACGAACTTAACGCCGTCGAGGTGACCCAACCAGAGCAAATAAACCAAAGAATCGCCCTCAAAAGACACGGGGAAATCATCATCGTCGATAATAAAAATAGAGAAATGGAAAGATACCGGGTGAGCTACGGCGCCCATATATTGGTGACGGAAGGACAAACCGTCTCCAAAGGAAACGTCCTGTGTGAATGGGACCCCCACCGCATCCCCATCCTCTCCGAAGTGGCCGGGATCGTCCGCTGCCAAGACGTCGAAGAAGGCGAAACCATCCGCACCGAAATCGACCCCGCCGGACACCGCCAAAAATCCATGGTCATCGAACATAAAGGCGAAAAACACCCCCGCATCGTTATCGAAGATAAACAGGGCACCATACTTGACTTCCATTATCTGCCGGCCAAAGCCATCATCCAGGTTGAAGAAGGTCAGGAAATTCCCGCCGGCGCCTTATTGGCCCTGCAGCCGCGAGCTATTACCGGCACCCAGGACATCACCGGGGGTCTGCCCCGGGTAACCGAAGTATTTGAGGCTCGTCGGCCCAAGGAACCAGCCGCCTTGGCCGAAATCTCCGGTCGCGTCGAACTCCGTAGTGACAAGCGTCGGGGAAAAATGACCATTATCGTCCGATCCGAATCCGGCCTCGAAATCGAACACCATGTACCCCATGATAAGCACCTTAATGTTCACACGGGAGACTACGTCGATGCCGGCGAACCCCTCACCGATGGCCCCCTCGTCCCCCATGACATCCTCCGGATCCGGGGAGAGGAAGCCCTGCAGAACTATCTGCTGGTGGAAATCCAAAACGTTTACCGGGCCCAAAACGTTAAAATCAACGACAAGCACGTCGAAGTAATCGTCGCCCAGATGTTGCGTAAGGTAAAGGTGGAAAATCCCGGTGATACGGAATTGTTGCCTGGCGACGTGTTGGACAAATTCCGCTTTCGAGCCACCAATCAAAGGATTTCCCATAGTCTTAAAATCACCGATCCCGGTGATTCGGATCTGAAGGTGGGCGCCATTATCACCAAGGAAGAGTTAGATCGTATCAACGAGCCTATCTCTGCCATTGGGGGTGATATAGCCCAGGGCGGCAAGTGTCGGCCGGCCACTGCCGCCACCTTGCTGCTTGGTATTACCAAGGCGTCGTTACAATCCGAGAGTTTCGTTTCCGCCGCCAGCTTCCAGGAAACCACCCGCGTCCTGACGGAAGCCAGCATTTCCGGCAAAGAGGACCGCTTGCTGGGCCTGAAAGAAAATGTTATACTGGGACATTTAATACCGGCGGGCACCGGATTCAAACCTTACATGGATATCCAGGTTGAACACCTGGCCGCCCCGCCGACGCCGCCGGAACTCGAAACCGAAGAATTGATCAAACGTAAAGAAAAGGAGATTCGTGCCGAGGCCGCCATCAAGGAAGCCTTGGGATTAACACCGGAAAAGTAAAGATTATATGAAATTGGAGTGTTAGATGCCCACCATTAATCAATTGATTAGAAACGGCCGTAAAAAAGTGCGCCATAAGGGTCATACCCCTGACCTGGACAGTCATCCTTTTAAACGGGGCGTCTGTTTGCAGGTCAGAACCCAAACTCCTAAAAAGCCCAACTCGGCTCTCCGAAAGGTCGCCCGGGTCAGATTAAGCAACGGGAGAGAGGTCACCGCATACATTCCCGGGATCGACCATAATCTGCAAGAACACAGTATCGTCCTGGTTCGCGGGGGACGGGTCCGCGATCTGCCGGGGGTTCGATATCATATTATCCGGGGCGTCCTTGACACCCTTGGGGTTGCCAATCGCAAGCAGGGCCGCAGCAAATACGGCGCCCGCCGACCAAAATAAGGATCAAGAGAAACCCTGATGTAACGTTAATGGTGAACCATGTTTGGTTAAATTAAATCGGAGATCATAAAATAATGGCAAAACGTTTTGTGGCTTCGGCTCAATTTCTCAAGCCGGATCCAAAATTCAACAGTAAGCTGGTATCCAAGTTTATTAATTGCCTGATGTGGGACGGTAAAAAAAGCATCGCCCAGCGGGTTATGTATGACGCTATGGATGTCATCGCCAAACGTATCAAGGACGTCCCTCCTTTAGATGTCTTTCAAACCGCCGTAAACAATGTCAAACCACTCATTGAGGTCCGTTCCCGACGGGTCGGGGGGGCCAGCTATCAAGTGCCCATGCAGGTCAATGCCAATCGACAGCGGGCATTGGCCTTTCGCTGGATCCTGGCCGCCGCCCGCAGCAAAAAGGGCAAACCCATGTTTATTCGGCTCGCCGAGGAACTTATCGCCGCTTACAAAGAAGAAGGCGCCGCGATGACCACTCGGGAAAATGTGCATCGGATGGCCGAGGCCAACAAGGCTTTCGCCCATTTTGCCTGGTAAGCAATTGCTTTTATCTGCTGCCACAATGAGGACTGCGATCCTGATTGTGGCAGTTTTTTACATGGTTTTTCAGCGAAACGCAGTAATCCGATTAACTACTGAAAAATGCCTATTAATCGTCATGACAAACATAACGCATAATTTATTTAGCTCCGGCTTTATGCCGGGGATTGTCGCCCCGCGCAAAAAAATTGAACATCTTGTGATGAAAGGGCATGCTTTTGCAAAGCATAAGCATTTTTTGAACACCGGATCGTAATTAACATGAGTCGCAACCTGGAAAAAATTCGTAACCTCGGTATCATGGCCCATATTGACGCCGGTAAAACCACCGTCACGGAACGCATTCTTTATTTCACGGGCAGAACCCACAAGATCGGTGAGGTCCATGAGGGCACCACCGTTATGGACTATCTCGCCGAAGAGCAGCAGCGCGGCATCACCATTACCTCCGCTGCTACTACCTGTCCCTGGAAAGGTCACACCATCAACCTGATCGATACCCCCGGCCACGTCGATTTTACCATTGAAGTGGAGCGCTCTCTGCTTATTCTTGACGGGGCGGTGGCCGTTTTTGACGCCAGCGAAGGGGTGCAGGCTCAGTCTGAAACCGTTTGGCATCAAGCCCAGAAATATCAGGTGCCCTGTATATGCTTTATTAATAAAATGGATAAAATAGGCGCCGATTTTGAAATGTCGGTCAGGAGTCTGCGCGAAAAACTACTCGCCCAACCGGTTCCCGTCCAACTTCCTATGGGCGCCGAAGATAATTTCCTCGGTTTTATCGACCTTTTGGAGATGCAGGCCCTCTTTTTCAAACAAGAAAAGGTGGGCGCTACTTTTGAGGCCCAGGCCATACCTCAGCCATATCTCGAGGCCGCCCGAGAGGCCCGTCACGACCTCATCGAGCAGGCCGCCGAATATGATAGTCAGCTCCTGGAGGCTTATATTCACGATCAGCCCATATCCTCCGATCAAATTATTGCCGGTCTGCGCGCCGGCACCCTGGAGGGCAAACTGCATCCGGTCCTGTGCGGCGCGGCCCTGCAAAGTATCGGCTCACGCGCCTTACTTGATGCTGTGGTTCGTTATTTACCCAGTCCTTTAGATCGCCGGTATATCCCCGGATACGCCCCCGGCAAACCCGAAAAAACTCTTAAATACCAATGTGATCCGGAGGGTATATTGGTGGCCACGGCCTTTAAGATCACCGCCGGCCAGCACGGCGATCTTATCTACACCCGGATTTATTCTGGTACTCTGAAAACCAACATAAAGCTCTTAAACAGTTCTCGGGACCGTAAGGAAAACATCACCAAAATTTATCGGATGCACGCCGACCACCGAATCCAGTGCCAGCAGGCAATCGCCGGCGATATTGTGGCCCTGGTGGGCCTGAAGCATACCCTTACCGGCGATACCCTCTGTTCCGCGAAAAAACCTATTGTCCTTGAGGGGATTAAATTCCCTGAGCCTGTGATGAGCCTTTCTATTGAACCCCGCACTGCCGGCGAAAGAGCCAAACTCGGCCAGGCCCTTGATATCCTCAAACGCGAGGACCCCACTTTTGCCGCTGATTTCAACTCCGAAACCGGGCAAACCATTATCAGCGGCATGGGAGAATTACACCTGGAAATCCTGCAGCATAAAATAACCAGGGATATGGGTCTGAATATTCGTGTGGGCCGACCAAGAGTGGCATATAAGGAAACCATAACCCTGACCGCTCAGGGCGAAGGGAAATTTATCAAACAAACCGGCGGCCGCGGACAGTACGGCCATGTCGTACTATCTGTTGAACCTCATCAGCCGGAACCGGACGAAGATCACCTGATCTTCGAGGATCGGGTATCCCATGGTGCCATCCCCAAAGAATACATTCCCTCTATTATAACGGGTGTTTCCGCCGCCGCCGGCAGTGGCGTCCTGGCCGGTTTTCCGCTTATTGACATTAAAATCTCCATCATGGACGGCTCCTATCACACAGTGGATTCCTCTGACATTGCCTTCCAACAGGCCGCCAGCTTGGCTTTTTATGATGCCGTAAAAAAGGCACAGCCTGTCCTGCTTGAGCCCATCATGAAAATGCAAATCGTCACCCCAGAGCAGTACTACGGGGCGGTACAGGGCGATCTTACCCGCAGAAGGGCGGTCATTCGGCACGCTCGGCAGCGCCAGCAAATTCGGATCATCGATGCCCTGGTGCCCCTGTCGGAAACCTTCGGCTATGCCTCCGACCTCCGGAGCAATACCCAGGGCCGGGCCAGCTACACCATGGAACCCTATAAGTATGCCGCCATGCCGGAACAAATTTCCCAAAAAGTTTTGGAAACAGCCTATTGACACGATCATAAATAAATAGTAAATTTCTGTTCTCGATCCTTGCGAGCAGAAAAATGGAATTTTCTGCGTTAGTGTAAGTTATTGTCTAGCCTATAGTTATCCACGGATGGAAGGGTTGAGCCTTTAATGGGCCTGCCCCCGGTAGTTATTAAATCAAACAAACCCTACCCATATAGGTTGTTATAATTCAGCCCCAACGGCGGGGGAGAGGGCCTTTTAACCTCGTGTTGAGCGGGGGTTGTGGATTTTTTGTAAGTTTTTATTGACTAAAATATTATAAATGCTAATGTAATGAGTTTGTCAAAATCGCCGGGCCCTGGTGTTTGAGAATCCCACAGGCTTAGCGAGCAGACCTGCCCCACCGGAATAACGTTGATTAACAAAAATATGGGGCTGTGGAATAACTGGGAGTCCTGGATGTGGAAACCGAACGTATTAGAATTCGCATGGAAGCCTACGACCATCGAGCCTTGGACGCTTCGGCCAAGGAGATAGTCGATCATGCCCGGCGCACCAACGCCCAGGTCTCCGGTCCTATTCCCCTGCCCACCCGTATCGAGCGTTATACCGTCCTTCGATCGCCTCATATCGATAAGAAATCACGGGAACAGTTTGAAATTCGCACTCATAAACGCCTTATTGATATTTTTGAGGCCAATCCCCGAACCGTGGAGGCTCTCAACCGTTTAGTAGTCCCGGCGGGCGTGTTTATCAAGATACGGGTATAGTTACTCATAAGATGTGAAATGTGCCGGCTTTTGAGCGGCACTTTTTTTAACCGAACGAAAAAAGAGCAAACAGGAACGAGTAGTTAAAATGGCCCAGGCCCTTTTAGGGAAAAAAATCGGCATGACCCGCATGTACGACGAAAAAGGCGTCATCGTCCCGGTGACCGTTATCCGGACCGGACCCTGTACGGTTATGCAGGTAAAAACCGAACAGACCGACGGTTATAACGCCCTGCAGTTGGGTTTTGAAGATGTTAAACGTTCTCGCCGAAAGAAACCCCAAATCGGACATGCCCAAAAGGCCGGCGCCCCCGTCAAAGCCTTCGTGCGTGAAGTCTCCCTGCAACAACAACCCACCCAGAAAATCGGGGATGAGCTGACCGTCGATCTTTTTCGGGAAATAAAATTTGTTGATGTCCTCGGCACCAGCAAGGGCAAGGGCTTTACCGGCGTCGTGAAACGCTATGGCTTTAAAGGTCAGCCCGCCAGCCATGGCGTCGAGCGAAAACACCGCAGTCCCGGTTCCATCAGCGTGGTTTCCGGTAGTACCGGCCGCAGCATCAAAAAAGGCAAAAAAATGGCCGGCCATGTAGGCCATGTCCGTTGTTCCTCTCGTAATCATAAAGTCGTCGCTATCGACCGGCAGAACCATCTACTGGTGATCAAAGGTTCGGTGGCCGGACCTCCCGATAGTTACGTTATAGTTTCAAAAGCGAAAACCAAGAGTTGAGGCGAAGATTTACCTGGCCTCGCTGGGATGAAAAATTATGTTGGATATTCCGGTATATGATCGAGAAGGAAAACAGGTCGATCGTCTGCAGATCGATGAGACCCTGCTGGGAGGTCGCGTCAGACCCGCCCTTTTGAAGCAGGCCTTGGTCATGTATCATGCCAATCGACGCCAGGGTTCGGCGACGACGAAAAGTCGGGGTATGGTTAGCGGATCGACCCGAAAAATCTATCGGCAAAAAGGCACGGGGCGGGCGCGCATGGGGACGGTCCGTACGGTCATTAGGCGTGGAGGGGGGGTCGCGTTTGCTAAAATGCCGCGTGATTTCCGCCAGCGCATGCCTAAAAAACAACGCCGCCTCGCCCGCAATAATGCCATCTTGGCCAAAATGCAGAGTGATAACGCCATCGTCATCGACCAGCTTAATTTCGATGAACCGCGCACCGCTGCCTTTGCGCATATCCTTAACAATCTTAAAATAGATCGTAGCTGTCTGGTCGCCACCGAAAAGTACAATCCCATGGTTTATAAATCACTCCGTAACATCCCGCGTGTGGACGCCCTGGAAGTGGCCCAGCTTAATGCCGGTGATATTTTACAGCGCCAGAAACTGCTTTTCACCCGGGCGGCCCTGGAAGCTTTGATCAATCCGCTGCCGCCCCAATCAGAACCGGCGGACCAGGATAAACCAGCTCAACAGACCGACCTTGCGGAACAGACCGAATCTGCGGAACCGCCTGAACCGGATAAAAGACCCAATGAAAGCCGCCTTTCTTCACCGGAGGCTCGAGGTGATATAAGTGGATAATCCCTACCAGATAATTATCAGACCGCTGATTACCGAGAAGGGGACTCATCAGGCTGAAACCTTAAACGCCTACCCTTTTCAGGTGCACTCTCTGGCTAATAAAACCCAGATCAAGCAGGCGGTCGAGAAGATATACAATGTTAAGGTGGTTGATGTTAGAACAGCTAATCGCAAAGGTAAACGCCGCCGTCGTGGTCGAACTGTCGGCATCACGGCCCATTGGAAGAAGGCGGTAGTGGTGCTGGATGAGAATTCCCGCATCGATTTATTCTAAGGAGAACTTTCAAACCCCTGGGAAACCAAATGGTTTAACGTGATAAAATGGGTATTAGAAACTATAAGCCTACCAGTCCCGGCCGACGCTACTCCTCGGTGAACGACTTTGCCGAAGTCACCCGCTCCCGGCCGGAAAAATCACTTATCAGACGTATCAAAAAGAACGGCGGCAGAAACCACAGCGGCAAAATCACCGCCCGCTTCCGGGGCGGCGGGGCCCGCCGAATTTATCGCATCATCGATTTCAAACGCAATAAAGATAACATCCCCGCCCGCGTCGCCGCCGTCGAGTACGATCCCAATCGCTCCTGTTGCATTGCTTTGCTTCACTATGCCGACGGAGAAAAAAGATACATTCTCGCCCCTCAGGGCCTGACCGTCGGCGACACGGTGGAAAACGGTCCGCGGGTCGAGCCTAAAGTCGGCAATTGTATGCCGCTGGCGGCCATCCCTACCGGGCTGGAAATACACAATATCGAGATGAAACAGGGCCAGGGCGGAAAGCTCGTACGCTCAGCCGGTGCGGTAGCTACCCTGGCAGCCCGAGAAGGCAAGTGGGCTCACATTATTATGCCCAGTGGTGAAATTAGAATGATACCGGTTGCCTGCCGTGCAACTATTGGCCAACTGGGCAACGTGGACCATCAGCACGTGCATATCGGCAAAGCCGGACGAAAACGCCACATGGGTCGCCGACCTCACGTTCGTGGAAAGGCCATGAATCCCGTTGCCCATCCCTTGGGCGGCGGCGAGGGCCGCAGCAATGGCGGGCGCCATCCCTGCTCGCCCACCGGTGTCCCGGCTAAAGGGGGTAAAACCAGAAACAGGCGAAAAAACTCAAACAAACGTATTATTCGTCGAAGAAAAACTGCACGAGGAATTCAGGTAGCTATATAAAAGTAAGGACCCCGGCATGGGACGATCACTGAAAAAAGGACCTTATGTAGATCAAAAACTGCTGAAAAAAGTGTTCCGCCAGCAGGAAAATGGGGATCGTACGCCCATCAAAACCTGGGCCCGCCGATCCACCATCGTGCCCGAGTTCGTGGGCCACACCTTTATGGTCCATAACGGAAAAATTTTTAACAAAATATACGTAACCGAGGATATGGTCGGCCACAAACTGGGAGAATTTTCTCCTACCCGGATCTTCAAAGGACACAGTGGCAGTAAAGCAAGATAGAACAACAAAGAAATCAGCACAATATCAGGATAGAGCGATATGCTCAGCGGAGAAAAACTAAGACAATGGCGCACGGCGGTAGGTATGAATGTTGAGGATTTGGCCTCGGCTCTTATTCCCGCCGGTTTAACGGCAGACCAGGCCTGCGCGGCGGTGAAAAATTGGGAGCGCGAATATCTGAAGCCTGAACCTAAGTCCGGTGATATTGAGGGCCTGGCGCGGGCGATGGGGATCTCGCCTCGGGATTTGGTGGTCTGGTCGGCCTCCCATCGCTTTGCTCCCATTGCTCCCCGAAAGGTCAGGCTCATTGCCGATCTGATACGCGGCCGCAGCGTGCAGGATGCCCTGGATGTGCTCAAGTTCGCCAATAAAAGAGCGGCGGTCTTTGTTGACAAGGTGCTCCGCAGCGCTATTGCCAGTGCCGATGAACAGGAAGCTGATATCGAACGCTTATACGTCTGTCAGGCCCGGGTGGATTACGCTGGCGTCCGGCTTAATACCAGACGCTGGCGACCTAAAGATCGCGGCCGGGCCGTGCCCTGGAGCCGAAAGGCCTGCCATATCCACGTGGCGGTCGATGTGGAAAAAGGATTTTAATGCCCTCCTGGACGAAAATTTGAGGAAATAGAATGGGCCAAAAGGTTTCGCCAATTGGATTTCGAACCGGCATAACCCTGGGCTGGAAAAGTCGGTGGTTCGCCCCCAAAAACGCCTTTGGAGATTTCCTGGTTGAGGATGCTCAAATCCGGCGTTATATCGACAATCGCCTGAATCGCCAGCCCCCTTATGCCGCCATTGCCGAGGTCGAGATCGAACGCACCCGTGATGATGTCCGCGTCGTCCTGCACACCGCCCGGCCGGGTCTGGTTATCGGACCCAAAGGCGCCGAAGTCGATAAACTTCGTGAAGCACTGGAGGACCTGATCGACCGGAAGGTGACTATTAATATTATGGAAATCAAGCAGCCCGACTTGAACGCCCAGTTGGTCGCCGAGGCCATTTCCGAACAGCTTAAAAGACGCGCCGCTTTTCGTCGGGCCATGAAGCAGCACTGCGAGCAGACTATGGCGGTCGGCGCCAAAGGCGTTAAGATTATCATCAGCGGCCGACTCGCCGGCGCCGAAATCGCCCGCTCGGAAAGACAGACCATGGGAAGTATTCCCCTGCACACCCTGCAGGCCGATGTGGATTACGGCTTTGCCGTCTCCCGCACCACTTATGGCGTGATCGGAGTGAAAGTATGGGTATATCGGGGCAACTTTGGCGAACAGGTTGAAGCACCGCCTGCCCCGTCCCGCAAGTCGCGCCGGTGAGCGGCGGACTCGAAATAAAAAAGAAATTTGGCGACATGCTTTTGCCCAGCAGAAGCATATAAAATAAAAATGAAAACTTTAAAAAAACGCCGTAAGGATTGATTTATGGCCTTAATGCCCAAAAGAGTAAAATGGCGCAAATACCAGCGCGGCAGGATCAAGGGAAATGCTACCAAGGGCAATTACGTTGCTTATGGTGAGTACGGCATTCAGTCGCTGGAGCCGGGCCGTATCACCGGTCAGCAGATTGAGGCGGGTCGGATCGCCGCTACTCACTTCCTGCATCGGGTCGGCAAGGTTTATATTAGAATCTTTCCCCACCGCTCGGTCAGTTCCAAACCCCTGGAGACCCGTATGGGAAAAGGTAAAGGCGAGCCCGATCACTGGGAGGCCAAGGTCAAACCGGGTACCATTTTGTATGAGGTAGGCGGAGTCCCGGAAGACGTCGCCCGCGCCGCCCTCTTGCGGGTGGCGCACAAAATGCCCGTGAGGTGTCGTTTCGTAACCCGCCGGCACGCCGGATAGAAACTATAATTAAACGAAGCCAGATGATATGAGAGCGGGTGAAATATGAAAGCTAGTGAAATCAGAGAAATGAATCCCGATGAGCTGGACGACGAGCTGGAGAACCTGCAACGAAAGTTCTTCGACATCCGCACCCAGGCCGTCACCGAAAAACTGGAGGATCCCACCCAGTTAACCAAGGTCAAACGTGATATCGCCCGCTTAAAGACTATTCTGCGTGAACGGCAACTGGCTCGGCAAAAAGCCGAGAAAAAGGATCAAAATGAACATGAATAATGAAAAAAATGTCATAGGATAGGCCTGTTATGAGCGAAAAGCCGAGAAAACCCCTAACTAAATACCGAGGCGTGGTTTCCCGAGAATCGGGCGACCAGACCATTCGGGTGGTCCTGGACTATCTCACCCGGCACCCCAAGTACGGAAAAATTCTCAAACGCAGCACCGTCGCCCACGTGCATGATGCCGACAAACAGGCGAAAGTGGGAGACGTGGTGGAAATTTGCAAGTGTCGGCCGCTCAGTAAAACCAAAAACTGGCGCTTAATACGCGTGATCGAATCGAAATAATGATCCAGCAGGAAACCATAATTGATATTGCCGACAACACCGGCGCCAAGACCGCCCTGGTCGTTAAGGTCCTGGGGGGCAGCACCGGGCGCGGTCAATTTACACGTCGCACCGCCGGGGTGGGAGACGTGGTGGTGGTCGCCATCAAGAAGGCTTTACCCACCCTCACTCTGGATGATAAGAAAGTGCACCGGGTGGTTATTATTCGCACCAGCTATCCCACCCGTCGGCCTGACGGCAGTTACGTCCGGTTTGACCGCAATGCCGGCGTCTTGATCGACAACGACGGCAATCCCCTGGGCACCCGCATCTTCGGAGCGGTGGCCCGGGAGTTGAGAGAAAAGAATTTTATGAAGATAATCTCTTTAGCTTCGGAGGTGGTTTAAGTGGCCTTGCACGTAAAAAAAGGTGATTTGGTCGAAATTATCGCGGGCGACGACAAGGGCGAGCGCGGCAAAGTCCTCCGCGTGGACCCTGTTAACCGCAAAGTCGTTGTTGAAGGCCGCAACCGTGCCTATCGGCATGTCCGGCCTTCCCGGCGCAATCCCCAGGGCGGCCGCCTGCAGGTCGAACAACCCCTTGACATCAGCAACGTGCTGCCGGTTAATCCCAAGACCGATCGAGCCACCCGCGTACGTTTTATTACCGATGAAAATGGAGAAAAAAAGCGCGTCGCCCTTGATGGCACGCCTCTCGATGTTATCAGACATGCATCGAAGTAAAGGCAGATGAAAATGTCCCGGCTGGAAGAAATATATCAAGATAAAATTATTCCCGGTATGATGAGCGAGTTTAAGTACTCCAATAAAATGCAGGTGCCCAAAATCGAGAAAATTGTAGTTTCGATGGGGGTCGGTATGGCCGCCCGCGAAAAAAAATTGATCGAAGGGGCCGCCCGCGATCTGGCCCAGATCACGGGCCAGAAACCTTTGATTTGTAAGGCCAAAAAAAGCGTCTCCAATTTCAAGCTTCGTCAGGGCATGGATATTGGTCTTAAGGTTACCCTGAGAGGCCGGCGGATGTATGAATTCCTGGATCGTATGATCAGTTTGGCCATCCCCCGTGTTCGGGATTTCCGAGGGCTCAGCCCTTCCGCTTTCGACGGGCATGGAAATTATAACCTGGGTTTCACCGAACAGATGGTTTTTCCGGAGATCAATCCCGACCAGTGTGAGGCCACCCAGGGGATGAATGTCGCGCTGGTCACTAGCGCCAAAACCGATGACGAAGGCCGGCGGATGCTTAAACTGTTCGGAATGCCGTTACGCGACAGTTAGCCTCGGCTGGGAGTACTTTGTGCTTTCCCGGCCTGGGGCACCGGAAACAACCTTGAGACCTGTGCGAAAGAAAAAAGTGAAAAAATTAATTGCTTAAAAGAGGAGCACATGGCAACTAAGGCCTTGATAATTAAAGCGCAACGAGCACCAAAATTTAAGGTGCGCCATTATACCCGCTGTCTTCTGTGCGGGCGGCCTCGCGCCGTGTATCGAAAATTTAAAATTTGCCGGATATGTTTTAGAGTGTTGGCTAATGAAGGTAAAATCCCCGGGGTTCGAAAGGCCAGTTGGTGATTTCGCCCCACGCCAGGGAGTTAAGTAATTATGCACGCTGACCCGATTGCTGATATGCTCACCCGCATTCGTAATGCGGTTCATATGGAAAAGCCCGAGGTTAATGTCCAGGCCTCGAAGGTCTGTGAAGGTGTCGCCCGGGTGCTCCGCGAGCAGGGGTATATCGAAGATTATGATCGTATTCCCACCGCCTGCGGCCAGGACCTTCTTCGCCTTAAACTCCGTTATGGACCCTTGGGAGAAAAGGTCATACATGAGATTAAGCGCTGTAGCAAACCGGCCCGCAGGGTTTATTGTACCGTCAAAGACCTGCCGCCGGTCATGGGCGGGTTGGGTGTCAGCATCATCAGCACCAATAAAGGCGTACTTTCCGATCAACAATGTCGCCTGCAAAACGTCGGAGGTGAATTATTGTGCACCGTTTGCTGAGGCATTCGGTGGGCGCCTGGTTATGGAATACTAATAATCGGATACGGATGAATATATGAGTCGTATTGGAAAAAAACCGGTGTCCGTCCCCCAGGGCGTTAAAGTCGAATTGGACGGCGCTCATTTGAAAGTCAGCAGCTCGGCCGCCGCCCTGTCTGTGGATCTTCGACCGGAAGTTAAGGTCGAATATGATCAAAAGGCCGCTCAGATTAAGGTTGCCCGCCGGGGCGAGACGCGCTTACATCGCGCCCTTCACGGCACTACCCGGGCCCTGATCGCCAATATGATACACGGGGTCACTCAGGGCTTTAAAAAAGACCTGCAAATCTACGGCACCGGTTATAATGTCAAACTGCAGGGCAATAATTTCATGGTCTCGGTGGGTTTCGCCAGGCCCATATCACTACCGCTGCCCGAAGGCATAAAGGTGGACATCAAAACGCCCGCTACCCGGGGTAACGACGTGCCCGCCGAGTTTAGTGTCGTCGGCGCCGATAAATGCCGGGTCGGTCAGTTCGCCGCCGCCGTTCGGAGCCTGCGTCCCCCGGAGCCTTACCTTGGAAAGGGTATTCGCTACGCTAATGAACACGTAAAACACAAGGCAGGCAAGGCCTTTGCCAGTGGAACTTAATATTTAACAGGTAAGCTCATCGAGCACGGCGCGTCTCGGTGAGATGTTTTAGCCATGAACAAGCAGAAATTTGAAAATAATAAAAGAGTCAAACGCAAACGACGGGTGCGCAAAAAAGTTTTTGGCGGTTCCGATCGGCCTCGGTTGTCGGTGTTCCGTTCCCTGCGTCATATTTATGCCCAGATCATTGACGACGACAATGGGATTACGGTCATTTCCGCCTGCACCCTTAACAAGGACTTTGCCGACCGGGGCGAGTCGGGCGGAAATGTTAAGGCCGCGGCTCTGGTGGGTGAAGACCTGGCTCGCAAGGCCTTGGCCCTGGGCATTAGACGGGTGTGCTTTGATCGTAACGGCTATAAGTATCACGGTCGGATCCGGGCTTTAGCTGAAGCCGCCCGCAAAACCGGACTTATATTTTAATTTAAATGCTAGCTGTCGGGTAACCGACGGCCTCTGGGAGTGAAAAGTGGCTCAATTAGGACCACAAAGACAAAAGCAAGCGTTTCAGGAGGAAAGTCCTTACGAGGAGCAGGTGGTGAAAGTATATCGCTGTTCCACCGTTGTTAAAGGCGGTCGGCGTTTCAGCTTTGCTGCTTTGGTGGTGGTCGGCGATCGCAATGGTTCGGTCGGCTTGGGCTATGGCAAGGCCAACGAGGTGCCCCCCGCGGTGGAAAAAGCCATCAAGGAGGCCCGTAAAAATGTCGTCCCCATTAACCTGTTAGGCACCACCATTCCTCATCAGGTCGCCGGCAGATTCGGCGCTACCAAGGTGGTTTTAGTCCCCGCCAGCGAAGGCACGGGCGTCATCGCCGGTTCTGCCGCTCGGGCCGTTTTGGAATTAGCCGGCGTGCATGACGTTCTGACCAAGGTTTTTGGCAGCACCTCCGCAAAAAACGTCGTCAAGGCCACCATGAAAGCTCTTACGTCTTTATGTAGTAAAGAGCAGGTCGAAAAATTACGCGGTTTGAGCATAAACGTATAAGGATTAATTGATATGATGATACATCAGATTACGGCTTTGGCCGGCAGACATAAACGCCGCAAACGTCTGGGACGAGGCCCCGGCAGCGGTCTGGGCAAAACCTGCGGCCGCGGCCATAAAGGACAAATGTCCCGAGCCGGTTCTCGTCCGCCCTTCACCAAAGAAGGCGGTCAGATGCCCCTGTTCCGGCGTCTGCCCAAACGCGGATTCAACAACGCTAATTTTGCCTGCCGTTATTCTATTGTCAACGTCTCCCAGTTAGCGAAATTTGAGGAAGGCTCCCGCGTCGATCCGCTCCTCTTGTTGCAGGCCGGACTCATCCGCAACGCTGACCTGAGAGTGAAAATTCTGGGTGACGGTGAGCTCAATCGCCGCTTGACGGTCGTGGCCCACAAGTTCAGCCGCTCCGCCCACCAGAAAATCACCAGCGCCGGCGGCGCCGCCGAATTGGCCGAGGAGAAAAAATAATCCCTGATCAACCTTGAAATCGTTATGTTTAATACCATTTTTAACATATTCAAAATCCCGGAGCTCCGCAGGAAGATCTTATTTACCGTCGCCATGCTCTGTATCTACCGCATCGGTTTTCATGTGCCCGTGCCCGGCATCAACCAGGATGAGCTCCGCCGCGTAACTCAGCAGCAGGGTGAGAGCACCTCGCCTTTCGGCAAAGTCGCCGACTATCTCCAGTTATTCACCGGCGGCAGCCTCCGCCAGAGCAGCTTGTTTGGACTGGGGATTATGCCCTATATCTCCGCTTCCATTATTTTCCAATTAATGGTCACCGTGGTCCCTTTCCTGGAAAAACTCCATAAGGAAGGCGAAACCGGTAGAAAAAAAATCCAGGAATATACCCGCTATGCCACCGTGGGCATCTGTTTGATCCAGGCCGCCTTTTGGCTGTCTTATATGCGTAAAAACAACTTTGTTTACCCCGACATCGAACAAAACCATTGGTTTATGTTTTTCTTTATGGGGATCGTGGCCATGACGGCCGGCACCATCTTTCTCATGTGGTTGGGCGAGCAAATTGATGAGTACGGTATCGGCAACGGCATCAGCTCGCCCGTATGCCCTCCGCAATTTACATGGTCGTCAAACAGGCTGATTTCACGATTAATGCTCCCGCCAATGCCATCGGACCCTCCAAGCTTATCTTTCTCTTCCTGGCTTTTATCGGGGTCATTGCCGGCGCCATCTTTATCACCCAGGCCCAAAGGCGTATCCCTATTCAGCAGGCCAAAATGATGCGCGGCAGACGCGTCTATGGCGGCCAGCGACAGTACCTGCCCCTGCGGGTTAATCATGGCGGCGTCATGCCTATTATCTTCGCCTCTACCATCATGCTCTTTCCGGCGCTGGTCTTTGGCCAACTCTTCAGTTTTACTCAGTCTCGGGTCGTCGCTGAAATCAATGACGCCTTTCAATATGAATCTTTTATTTATAATCTTTTATACATTGCCATGATTTACTTCTTTGCTTATTTCTGGACCACCGTCCAGTTTCAGCCCAAGGAAATGGCCAACAACCTCCGGGACTACGGCAGCTTTATCCCCGGCCTCAGGCCCGGAAGACGTACCGCCGAATATCTTGAAAGAGTCATGGCGCGCATCACCTATGTCGGCGCCGGGTTTCTCTCCATCATCGCCGTGGTCCCCACCGTCGTCTTCCTTTGGCTGCAGGTGCCCTGGACCGTCTCGACTTTTCTGGGCGGTACCGGTTTATTGATCGTGGTCTCCGTCTCTTTGGACCTGGTCCAGAGAATTGAGACCAACCTGATTATGCGAAACTATGCCGGCTTCATGGAAGGCGGTCGAATTAAGGGGGCCTACGCATGATCATTGTTTTTCTTGGTCCGCCCGGCGCTGATAAAGGCACGCAAGGTAAATTGTTAGCTGATCGTTATCAGTTTCAGCATATTTCCAGTGGCGATAGCTTACGCCGGGAAATCAAAAACGGCACCGAGGGGGGCAAAAAAGCTCAAACCTATATGGACAACGGTCAATTGGTGTGTGACGAACTCATGATGACCCTGGATCGAATAACCGGTCGCCGCAGTTGTCCGCAGTGCGGCGCCGTTTATCATATTACCTTCAATCCCCCAAAAAGCAGGAGCTCTGCGACGCGGATGGTCAAATCCTCATCCAGCGCCCTGATGATATTCCGGAGATCGTCCCCAAACGAATAAGGACTTATTATGAGCGAACCGCCCCTTTGGTGGCATATTATTACGAATGAGGTCTTCTTGATATTCTCAACGGTGATATAGAAATTGAACAATTGACCGCCGATATGTTTCAGGTGATCGACGGCCTGCAGGCGGTCAATGATAATGTGAGAACCAAAATTATGGCCGTCGCCATACGCACCGAACGTGAAATTGAAAGAATCCGTAATGCAGGAGGAATTGTCGCTCGAATATTGAAAAATTTGCAGGAAGTCGCCGAGGCGGGCGTCACCACCGCCCATTTGGCCGAGATCGCCGACGCCGTTATCGCCGAAACCGGCTCCGTAGCTTTATTTAAAGGCGTTAAAAATCCCACGGCCAAGACCGCCTTCCCGGCCAGTATTTGTGCCAGCATAAATGAGCAGGTGGTTCATGGTATCCCCGGACCTCGAAAATTGAACTTCGGTGACATCATTAGTATCGACTGCGGCGTAAAATTAAATGGTTATTGCGGTGATGCCGCCGTCACGATTATGATAGGCCAGCCGACCCCACAGGTGCAGCGTTTGGTCCATGTCACCCGCGAGTTGCTTGATATCGCTGTTGACCAGGCTCAACCGGGTTGCTGGTGGAGTGAAATTGCTCGCCGCATGCAGCATCATGCGGAGCAGGCCGGCTTTGGCGTCATCAGGGATTATGTCGGCCATGGCATCGGCAGAAAAATGCACGAGGACCCGAAACTGCCCAATTTCGTCAGTCAGGAACTGCTGCAAAATGATATCCTCCTGCGGAAAGGCATGATCCTGGCGGTGGAGCCCATGGTTGCCATGGGTAGTTATAAGGTTAAGGTAAGGCCCGACGGCTGGACGGTAATTACCGCTGATGGAAAACCCGCGGCTCATTTTGAGCATACCTTGGCGATTACTCAAAATGGCGCCGAGGTCCTCACCGAGACCGCTCGGAACTGAGTTGCGTAAGCATAACCTGAACCGCAGGTTGTAAAGAGATGTCATTCCCGTGAAAGCGGGAATCCATACGCTCAGAAAGGGATTTTTGAGCGTCTAAAGGTATTTATGTGTGGGTCTTGAGCCCCCGGAGTCAAGATCGTATCGCTTGGCTGAAATGGGAATCGAATATGGCCAAAAATGAAGCCATTAAGGTTGATGCTACCGTATTGGAAGCTCTACCCAATGCCGTTTTCAAGGTGGCTTTGGAAAACGGCCATGAAATCCTCGCCCACGTCTCCGGAAAAATGCGTATGCATTTTATTAGAATATTACCCGGCGACACCGTGACCGTGGAGGTCAGCCCTTATGACCTCTCCAGAGGACGTATCATCCTGCGGAAATAGTTGCCGGTTTAATAGGTGTAACCATGAAAGTACGTAGTTCAGTTAAAAGGATTTGTGAAAGCTGCAAAATTGTCAAACGCCGCGGCGTAGTCAGGGTCATTTGTAAGGCCAATCCCCGACACAAGCAGCGGCAGGGTAAGTAGTGAGGTATTGGTATGCCCCGTATTGCTGGTATTGATGTACCTAGTGAAAAGCCGGTTTGGATCGCCTTGACTTATATTCATGGCATCGGCCCCCATTTGGCCCGCGAGATTCTTAAGGAAGCCCAGATTTCTGATACTATTCGCGCCAAGGAACTCAACGAGGATGAGCTCAGTCGCATCAGCGGCGTTATCGATCGTAACTACGTTATTGAAGGACAGTTACGACGCCAGGTCAGTCAGGACATCGCTCGTTTGCGGGACATCGCCGCCTATCGAGGCCTCCGCCACCGGCGCGGCCTGCCTGTCCGCGGCCAGCGCACCCGCACCAATGCCCGCACCCGTAAAGGCCCGCGGAAGACCGTCGCCGGTAAGAAGGGCGTCAAGGAAATGAGATCATAGTATGGTGATTAGATGAATATCCCTCCATGAGGAGTATATATATATGGCAAAAAAATCGGGAAAAAGAAAAGTAAGACGCAACATCGGCAAGGCCGTCGCCCACATCAAGGCCTCCTTTAACAACACCTTGATTACCATCACCGACGTGAATGGCGAAACCTTGTGTTGGGATTCGGCCGGCACCCTGGGCTTTAAAGGCTCCCGTAAAAGCACCCCCTTCGCCGCTCAGCGGGCCGCGGAAAAATGCGCCAACACCGCCAGGAAATTCGGCGTCGTCGAGCTTGAGGTCCGCGTAAAGGGCGCTGGCTCCGGTCGGGAGTCGGCCATCACCGCCCTCCAGAGCGCCGGTATGAGAATTGCTTCCATCGAGGATGTCACCCCCTTGCCCCATAACGGTTGTCGTCCCAAAAAAAGAAGACGTGTGTAATTTAT
>LJUC01000029.1 GCA_001303695.1 Phycisphaerae bacterium SM23_30 | reverse complement strand
TGGCGCGGGGGGGAGGAATGCATCGTCTCCCACGTCAGATTCCTTACCGCCAGGCCATGGGCATGATGCTGACCGGACGTCGGATCAATGCCCATGAGGCCTTGCAGATGGGACTCATCAACCAGATTGTGGCCCCCAGGGATCTGATGGCGGAGGCCGAACGCTGGGCCTCAGAAATCCTGGAGTGTTCGCCTTTTGCCCTGAGAGCCACCAAGGAGGCAGTTCTTAAAGGTTTGGGCCTCACGCTCGAGGAGGCTATGGAGAAGGAGTTCCCGGGAATGAAAGCCCTATGGGAATCTGAGGACTACAAGGAGGGGCCCCGGGCCTTTGCCGAGAAGAGAAAGCCACCTTGGAAGGTTCGATAAAGGGACTGAGATCCTCATCGGGATCCATTTCAAAGGTCAGTCTGATTTCCTTGGGAAAGTGATAGGTGGTTGTGGCAAAGTCCGAAAATCTTTCGGAGGCCGCTCCCAAAAAGCCGCGGAGAAGATGGAGTTAATTGTGGTATAAGAGCTTTTTCTTACGCCCACGATCTGTATTGCTGATTCTGTTCTTACTGCCGCCTGGACATGGGAGGACACCACTATTGGGTATGGGGGGGACGTTGGGAAGAGTACCGATCGTACAAAGAGGAAAAGTGGGGGAAAGCCAGTCAGGGAATGGAGTCTAATTGCGAGCATCCTGGCAGATATGGCCATTCAAGTAGAAATGACGAGGGGAGCGACCTACAATCTTGCCTGGATGCTGGATCATCCAGATGTATATCCCCCCGCTTATTCCGCTTCAATGGTTTCAAAAGGGAACGTCGTCAGGGTCTTCGCCGCGGACAAGGCCGTGTACCTAACCAATAAGGCGATAGAACTGATGGGTTCTAACGGGCTCTCTCCTGAGTACCATCTTGAAAAATATTTTCGCGATTCTAAAATCACACAGACCATCCTTGCCGGGCAGCAAGTTTCTCTTTATCGAGTTATTCACAGTTATTATGACTATATGGTTCAGTAAGTTCCTCATATTATAATCGTGGGGATAGGGCATCGATAAATATTCAGAATATAAAATTGCGCAGCGATTTTATATGGTGTCCCATCCTCGAGCGGTCAAGGATATCGGCCTCTCCATCCAATGAAGATCACCTGATCGTTACAGAGATCACGTGGTCTTTTTTATGCTCACTTCTGGATTTCAATCGATAAAATCTGGGCTGAGTACAGAAAATGATGGGACATTCGTCTCTCAAAATGATTACCGACAAATATTTCTCCTATATTCCCAATATGACCCATCATGACGGAAGTAAGTTTATTATGGGATTAAAGATGTTTGCTGCTCAGATAAAACAAAGCGGGATTTGGTGGGAAAAGACGGGATTATTAGGGAAATTAATAAGTTAAGAGGTCTTAAAAAATAACTTTGGGGCAATTTGTCGCATGACGTTTTTAAATTTATTGGGGCTTGATTGAAACAAATTCGGCGACAATTTCATTCAAAAATTATTACCAAAAAATAAAAAAGTGATTTGGAATAAATTTTTTTATACATTAAGTATTACATTTATGTTATATAACATAGGTAACCTTCTCTTTGGCCAAGGCTTGCAACATGTCTCTGTAATCTTCGTTCAGCATCGTAGCGTTTACTGAGAGACACAACCTCGCGAGTAAGCGGCCAAACCAAACTGAGGCGGTAGGCGGGTGAACCAGGAACATAGTCGTTGTTCCTGCGGTCAGATATGCGGTATAGAGCTGTGTGCTTTCCGTTCATCTTTTTATGATACCCTTTTGTTCCCGGCATATCAACTGTATTGTTGACTCCGAACGAGACTGTCGAAAAACCACTTTGTGAGGAAATTTTCCTGCCAACAAAGTGAGCTATAAAAAATCTGGGATTCAGGATAGATCAGATATTATGCTTTTTCATGTATCAAAAATAGGGATATTATGCGTGAATATTTAGGCTTATGCAGTCAGATTTCTCTCCTGATTCCCGTTTACACTGCTGCTATCGAATAGCTTTTTCCGAAGTTTATTATCTTCTCGATATTATGAACCAGACAATATAACATCCATTGGATATTGACCTTGATCCGACCTCGCAGGGTGAACCGGTCCATTCTCTTGCATGCGCGAATATTGCCGAAAACAGGTTCCACAATGCCAAGACGCTTACTATAAGTCCGACTTCCTTCCGGCATATCTATCTTCTGCTTCATCTCATCGGTAAGACTGCCAGGGCGTTTACCATAAAATACATGAACCTGCCTCGATACCGTATTGGGGTTGCGCAGACATTGGGAACGCAATGGGCAATCACGGCAAGCCGTCTTAGGTGCCTGATAGGCAATGGCCTTGTACCCATCGGCAGTCTGAAAATTACGATTCTTTACGTATAGAGCTTGACCCGCAGGACAGATAAGCTTGCCGGTACAATCATCAAGATGGAAGTCGTTGGCGCGGAACCAGCGCTTCTTAGATTTATATCTTATATGACGTTTGTCCACTGATCGACGATGCCGACCGGCATCTGAAAAACGAACATCCCGTTTGCGAAACTGAGGGTCCGGCACGTATGCATCTACTTCCCGTTGCTTGCATACCTCCAGATTCTTTACACTGTAATAGCCTGTATCGGCGCTGATTTTCCTGTCCTTGAGAGGGGCCTTCCAACCAATAGCCTCTAGGTTCTCCTTCGCCCCATCCAACATCGGCTCCATAAGTGTCCCGTCTTCACCTTTTCCAAAAGCTGAAGCATGGAGCACTATCTGATTCTTCTCGTCCACTATTGCGTTGGCGTTATATCCCTGTAATACTCCATGGGAACTCGTCAGCTTGGCCGATTCATTATCAGTGACATTACTCTGTATCTCTTTACCCCTGCTCCCTATCTTCGGTTCATTATTAGAGAGAAACTTCTCAATACGATCCGCTTTCTTCTTCAACCTCTTGATACGTTTTTCTCGTTTTACCTCATCTGAATCAGATTTGTCCTTCTCTTCTTTATCTGATGACCTATGTTCTCGAATCGCCTCCTTCAGCTTCCTCTCCAGAGCTTCCTTTTTCTTCTTCAAATCAGAAAACGTGCCACTCCACTCTTTCGAAGCATTCGAGGAGAGCTTAAGACCATCCAGACTGAAATGAGTGCCTCCAAGTAAATCTTCTTCTTCACAGATCAACAGAACCTTTGTGAATAACGTTTCTATCTCTTTATCAACTGATGAAACAAAGGCGGCTATTGTGCTGTGATCCGGTGTATGTCCGCATGCCAGAGCCATGAATGTTACATTCTCACGGCATGCACGTTCCAATGATCAGGATGAGATCAGTCCTCGTGAATAACCGAAAAGAACAATCTTTATCAGCAGCTTCGGGGCTATGGCCTTCCGGCCCGTTTCATCATTACTATAGCGCTCGTCAAATATGCTCAGCTCAAGGCGTTTTTCCACAATGTGATGTATCGCGTACTCCAATGTGCCCGGAACCAATTGTTCTTCCAAGGACACAGGTATCATCGTTAACTGGTCATAGTCGTAAGATTTGTATCGCGCCATCGGTGGTTCTCCATGAGATAGGTTATTATTAAGATACTTATAATCTACCATAGATAAATCCGTTTTTGAAATATTAAAACGCGATCTATAGACTTTTTCGACAGGCTCAACGGTTTAAGTCACCGTTTCCGAAACCGCTGGGGGTGAGGCGTACGGTGGACCTCATGGTTCGGCATCCTCTTGTGTCTTCATTGTCTCCTTTTCCGAGCGCCTTCGTATGAGAGAAATAGATTTGTTCATCCTTCGGTATCGTTCCACTCCGACAATGCCGGTGATAATCCCGCTCGGAATGCACCCGATGCCGACTGCCCAAAACCAACTTTCATGCGAGAAATGAATGATCGTGACACCAGCGATCAACAGGGCCACTCCAGAACGCAGGTATGCCAGGAGGGTTCTTTCATTTGCTAGGATAGTCCGATCGATTGCGAGCTGGTCCCGCAAAATCAGGTCATCCGTGTCGAATTTCGAATAGGCCAAATCTTTCATGTTATCTTCTTATTGCTGAACATGATACTAGACTGCCGAAAAGGCGTACTATTTTACGCCATATATTTCATTGAATATCATTTTGATCCTAATATTAGAGTAGTATGAATCCTCCAGCCTGATGATCTTTCTTTTTGCCAAATATTGCGACCTGGCCCTTTTTCATTAATCAAGAGCAGGCTTAATGCTTTTTCATTTATTAAATTGTATAGATTGAATCCCCCTTTTTTAGATGAGTCAAGAGTAGATCTGACCCTTTTTTCCTTAATTGTTTACATAATATTTAAGTAAAAGCCAATATTAGCATCCTGGATTTAATTAGTTGAAGAAATGAAACAATTGAATTACTCCCCATAGTCAAGACAAAAAATAGGGTTGTATAAGGTGTATAGTTGAAGCCCGCACTGGGTTAATGTTTACTCGTTCTTTGACATATACCTCATAAGGGGTCTGATAGCCCAGAGACTCATGAACTCGCTCCATATTGTAAAAGAGGAAGTATCTTGCTAGGCCACTGCGAGCCTCGGACACCGTCTGGTAGTGGTGGAGATAGACCTCCTCATATTTAACAGATCTCCAGAGACGCTCGACAAAGATATTATCGTAGACCCGGCCACGGCCATCCATGCTGATTCGGATATCTTCTTTCTCCAGCCGACCGGTAAACTCACGGCTCGTAAATTGACCCCCTTGATCGGTATTGAAGATCTCAGGTGTGGATACCTCGAGGGCCTTTTCCAGGGCCGAGAGACAGAATGGGATATCCAGGGTGGTTGCAATCTCCCACTCGAGCACAAAGCGGCTGTACCAGTCCATAATGGCCACGAGGTAGACGAATCCATGGAGCATGTGGGACTTTTTTTTGAGCCAGTCTACCTCCACCTTGAGCTGGCCGATTTGACGATACAGTTCTGAGATCAACTCATCTTGCTGCTTATCTCGCTTCTTACCTCGATCGGCAAACAGGCTCGGCAGTTCTTTAATGAGCTGCTTACGCCATAGACCAATCTGATTCGCATGGACCCCAAATTCACTGGAAAGCTGGGCGAGTGTCTTTTCTCCTTTAACTGCCTCCAAAGCTCCTTTGGCCTTAAAAGCCCCATTGTGGCCCCTCCTTATGTTTCGAACCATAGCATGCCTCCTTCTTGGTATGGCAGGCTAACATCCACCTTATTACTTTGTCCAGTTTTTGGGGAGTATTATATATAGGGGTGACTTATATAATGATATTAATTTGAAAGATGTTATTTTATTGGTTAGCCCAAATAACAATATAATATTTAGACCTTTAAAAATGATATGTCAAGCTTTTAAAAAATATTTTAATAGATACACTTGAACATTATTGGTCAGTGTTAATGAGAAAGAAATTAACGCGCTACATTTCTTGTCAAAGGATGAAATCATTTTAGGTTCCGTTCATAAATGATGATATATACCGTATCAGAAATGGTGGCCGAATTTCAAGATATTGTGGTTCAGTTGTTTACAGAGGAATTTCAGATATCTCCTTATCTACATCAAAACATCAACCCTATTTTTGTCTATCTCAGGGCCATTCAATCCGTTGTCGGGATGTGAATTTCCTTCCACACTTCTTACATTTACGAAGCCTGACTTTTCCCGTCTTCAGCTGTCGGTAGCCCTTCCATACTGTGTCTTTTGAAGCACATCTCGGGCATTGGTATGGTCTTCCCATGAAGCATCACCTCCAATCAGCCGAGAGACCTTGATCTTTATAAATCTACTGAAAAAAGAGGCATGGGTTTATTGATTATCAATGAGAATGGCCATCCACAGAAAGACCTTTGAGGGTCATTGATGAGGGGTAAAACCGAAACATTCTTAACCTCAGGCATATTACTAGCCCCTAGAGGCTCATAAGTTAGCCTCGGAGGAGGAAGATTGAAACGAGAATACCGCTTGATCAAGCTCAGAACTGAGACAGTCCATGACTTGAAGCAGTTAAAGGCAAGGATGGGAAGGGGAAGCCTTGATGATTTGGTCAGTTCCATGATTCAACTTATGGATACACACCGCCAGGGGCTCAAGGAGACCGGCTGGTATGGTGTTGAACGAGGTGAGCGAAGTGACGCCCACACTGGCGCAGCATTGGGTTAAAACCGAGCTGCCCCTCCATGAGAAATTTACCCAAAACTCCCTCCTTACGGCAATCAGAGGGGTTATCACTCGTGTCGGGAAACTAAAAGAGCAGGCCAAGGAGTACTACTTTAAAGTGCTCTTATCTATCTACCAGTGTCCCGTCTGTGGAGGGAAGCTGTATATGACCGGCCAAAGCGAATGCTCCTGTGTATGCGGCAACACCTTTGACCCCACGCTCGCATTTCAAAAAAGCACCTGTTGTGGAGCAAGCTTGCTCCGTAAGACCTTTCACTATGTCTGCTCTCGATGTCATAACATTATTCCCTCGAAGTTTCTCTTTGATGAGAGACTCTTTGATAAGGCCTATTTCAGAGAGATGATGCAGGAGTCCCGAAGACGGGAAAAAGAAAAGAGGAAAGAGATAAGAAGACTTCTGCCTGAGTCTGGATCAGGCGCATTGGTTCTCATGGAGGAGCCGGAGCTTGATTCCATCCCTGGCCTTATACAGGATCTCAATGATTTCATTCAACAGAATCCACTTGAATTAGGGCACTTAGCCTTCGATACCCAGAGCGCATTCAATATGAATGACTACCGGGAGCATATCTTGTCGAGGCTAGGTTGGGGTGAGACCCTATTCTCTGATATCGATTCTTTAACAGAGGATCCCCGCTTAGATAAGGTTTGGCGGTTTATCACGCTCATATTCATGCAGAATGATGGTGAAATTGAGCTCACCCAGTATGGAAATGATATCGTGATCAAAAGGACTTACAATGAAACTTACGGTGAAAGATAAAGACTTCCTGGAGCGTCTGAAGGAACTTTTTGATTCAAAGGACCTGGACATAGAGCTAAAAAGAGATGGCTTAAAACGGCTTGTATTGCGCCAGAAATATGGCGATAGAATCGAAGGTGCCTTTGGGGTCACCCGCCAAGGCGTCCGGTGGAGATTCCAGCACATCTTCAGTGAGATCTATGTTAGCAGCTATGAGGCGATATACCTTACGGGGAATACAAATATCTTCCCATCACCAACCTTGTTCCCGTTTGCATATGAAATTATCGTAGAAATGATCTTATCATCCATATCCTCAGGCACGACCATATCAATCTCAATCTTAGGCAGGAAATCAACTTGATATTCGGTTCCCCTATAGACCTCTTTATGACCGCGCTGTCGGCCAAACCCTTTTACCTCGCTGATAGTCATGCCAGATACTCCTAACTTATTAACCGCGTTACTCCATCCAAACGGAAAGGCTTTATAATTGCTTCAATCTTTTTCATATTATGGCTCCTTTTCAAAATAATGCACCAACGATCGATCGTACGTAACCTCTAAGCTGCAAGGGGCATACCGTTGGGGTGATCTATAGATAACTTATTGAAATAACTTAATTATTGATATATGCAGGGAACAAGTTTAAAAAAATTGAGGTTAAAATAATATAGTAAATTATAAGTAATGTAACATTATTGTAGAATGCTTTGGCTTATTTCCATGGAGTTGGAATTATTCAGGAATGAACAGGGAAAGGAATTGTATTGAGTAATGACTCTGCAGTGAAGACAAAAGACATGAAAATAGGTTAGGAGGATAGCGATGAAAGGCTAAACTAATTCCAAGCCGGGTTTAATGGTCCGGACAAATGCCTTCACAGCAGGCGAGAGATATTTTCCCCTTCGCATTATAAGCCTGTATTTCCTCTTTTCAAAAATATGGTCAAGAGGAAAAACGTCGAGTTTGCTTCTGTCCCTCCCGAAAATCATTTTATCATCCATAATACAAACGCCCATCCCCATGGCGACATATTCCTTGATCGCCTGAAAATTATTAAGAATCAGGACCACATTTAGACTCAGATCATTTTTAGCGAATTTCTCCTCAATAATAGGTGTGATAATGCTTGAATCAGGGAATGAAATATAAGGCACTTTAGAGATTTCTTTTAAAGTGGGTTTATTCCCCAGAGGAAACATTCCTTTTTTCGGTGCAATCAGACTCAAAACGGTTTCAAATAATTCATGGTAGATTATGTCGCTATTTATGTTTTCAATATTGAGGATACCGAAATCAGCTTCTGCCGAGTAAATTCTCTCTAGCATCACGCCCGCCATCCCGCCCTCAATATTAAAAAATACTTCAGGTGATTTTTTTCTAAAATTATCTATAAACTTTGGCAGGAAATACCTGTTTACAGCATGTGTGGATACAATTGTTATTCTGCCTTTGTATTGCAACTTGTCCTCGCGGACCTCATTTTTCATCTCCTTGACTATCTCAAAAACAGAAATTACTTTATTTAAGAATAATCTTCCCTCATCTGTAAGTTTCATCTTGCCGCTTGAACGATCAAAGAGAGTTACCCCAAGCTCATTTTCAAGACATTTTATCTGATGAGTTATTGTCGTCTGGTTCCTCCTCATATCAAGCGCCGCCTTTGTAACACTCCCTCTTTTGGATACATAATAAAAACCACGCAACCACTGTAAAAAATCTCCACCCATTTCTTCAATCATGTGCAAAATCTCCTGCTTGATTAGAAAATATTGTTGTTTTTATTAATACCAAGCTTTATCAAAAAGCATCTCAAGTGAAGTTTATCGTCTCTTGCTGGGTATATGCAATTTAAATTAACCTATTGAAAATATCAATAGATAAGAAAAAATAATCGATTTGACTAATAATTTTACTTTTTATTAAAATTAATAAAGATAACTAACATTTCATAATACACTTCTTCATAATATATTCAAATAATTCTTTCGATAAAACTTAAATCACATGCCGAAAAAGATGAACTCTCCCCGCAGCAAGCTGCGGGGTATCACGTCGGCTTCACTTTGTTTCGCCGATCATAAGGAAACATTCTATTCCTGGGGCCATCCCCGCTGCAAGCAGCGGGGAATTCCAAGTTAAATTCAGTAATTAGAAATAGAAATCAATTTTGGATCAGTAATTTCCGGTTAGGATTTTGCAGAAGCCGAATGGGTTAAAAGTGGAGCATGGGGGTCTCTTTTCAAAAACGAATCGTATCGCTGCTGGATGGTAAAAGAAGCTGCCAGGTGATGCGGCTGGCGGACCTTCTCTGGAGATTTCACTCTCCTCAGTACCGTGGCACAGTGACCGGGTAACAATCCAGCCGCTTTTAGAGAGGTGGTATGCCGCATCAGCGCTTCTAAGTTTTCGTTTTTGAAAAGAGACCCCCATGCTCCACTTCAAAGCAATGTATTGCAAAATCCTAACCGGAAATTACTGAGTTTGGAATAGGAAAAATGTCAAAACAAAAAAATGCAACTCCATTTACCGCAGATGCGAACAGGGCTAAGTATTCCGACCCCGATCTCCATTGGGGTGATCAGCTCGACTTTGAGTCCGCGCAGCGCGGGTTCATCGCCAGATTAGAGGATCCGGTCATTCGCAACGAAGAAGGTCTGCCGGTTTGGGATTTAACCCCCTATACCTTTTTGGACCGTGAAACCTCGCCGGAGACGGTTCATCCCAGCCTTTGGAGGCAGGCTAGGCTCAATATGTATCACGGCCTGTTCAAAGTGACCGAACATATCTATCAGGTGCGCGGCTATGACCTCTCCGTGATGAGCTTTATCGAGGGCGATACCGGCTGGATCGTTATCGATCCTCTCGTCTCTGCGGAGTGTTCCAGAGCCTCCCTTGATCTTGTCAGCCGATACCTGGATGCCAAGCCCGTTACGGCCGTCATTTATACGCACAGCCATGTGGATCACTGGGGCGGCGTAAAGGGCGTCGTATCGGAGGAGGATGTTGAATCGGGCACGGTTCAAATCATTGCACCGGACGGATTCATGAAGGCCGCTGTCAGCGAGTGTATCTTCGCGGGAAACGTCATGGCCCGCAGGGCCGCTTATCAAGCCGGCAGCGGTCTGCCCAAAGGGCCCAAAGGGCAAGTTGATGCCGGGATCGGTAAGACGGCCTCAAACGGATCGGTCACCCTGATTAAGCCGACCGATGTCATCACCGAAACGGGCACCGGATTAAACATCGACGGCATCGAGCTCATTTTCCAGAATACACCCGACACGGAAGCGCCGGCCGAATTCAACATCTACTTCCCGCAATTCAAGGCCCTGTGCATGGCCGAAAACTGCACCCACACCCTGCATAACCTCTATACACCGAGAGGTGCGGAGGTACGCGATGCCATAGCCTGGACAGGGTATATCAACGAAACCATCGAGCTCTTTGCCTATAAGACGGACGTCCTCTTTGCCAGCCATCACTGGCCCACCTGGGGGAGGGAAAGATGTCTCGAATTTCTCAAAATTCAACGTGATTTATACAAGTACATTCACGATGAAACCCTGCGGCTTGCCAACCATGGCTACAGCATGACCGAGATAGCCGAAAGCATCGAACTGCCGCCCGCCTTGGCCGGTGCGTGGTGCAATCGGGGCTATTGGGGTTCGGTCAGCCACAACGCGAAGGCCGTTTACCAGAAGTACCTGGGCTGGTTCGACGGAAATCCGGCCAACCTGCATCCGTTGCCGCCTGAGGAAGCATCGAAAAAGTATGTGGAGTTTATGGACGGCGTCGATGCAACCCTTGCCAAGGCCCGCAAGGCCTTTGAAAAGGGAGAGTACCGGTGGGTGGTCCAGGTGGTAAACCATGTGGTCTTCGCCTATCCGGACAACCGGGAGGCACGGCGGCTTCAGGCGGACGCTCTCGAACAATTGGGTTATCAGGCTGAGAGCAGTATATGGCGAAACCTCTATCTTCAAGGGGCTAAGGAGCTGCGTGAGGGCGTCGCTCATAGCGGAGCGGCGGTTATTGCGAGCAAGGATGCAATAAAGGCCATGGGAGTCGATCAGTTACTCGATCTGCTTGCCATACGTTTGAACGGACCGAAAGCGGCGGATAAAACCATGGTCTTCAATGCCAGGTTCACGGATACCCGTGAGAAGCACATGCTGATACTGGAAAACGGCGTGCTGAACGCTTATCAAAACAAGCAGGCCGGGAAAGCCGATGCGACACTCATCCTCACGCGCTCTGCACTGGACGAAATCGTACTTGGCAAGGCGACTCTGGATCAGAAGGCGGCTTCCGGGGAACTCAAGGTAGAGGGCGAACGTGAAAAGCTCGATGAGTTCTTTTCCTTGCTGGATTCCTTCGAATTTTGGTTCAACATTGTTACACCATAACTTCAGACTGAACGGTCTGGATGTTTAGGTGCATGGGATGTCTCTTTTCACCTCGACTCACATGGAGAATTTTTCCAGAGTATCAAATAGAAAGGAGAGCAAGGAGAAGCCATGAAATTGAAAGGAAAGATAGCGCTGGTAACAGGGGCGGGCAGCGGTATCGGGGAGGCGATTGCGTTCCTCTTTGCCCGTGAAGGCGCCGATATCGCCGTCAATGATATCAATCCGGAGACCGCCGAGAAAACGGTTGACGAGGTGAAGAACATAGGGCGGAAAGCAATCGCTCTTGAGGCGGATGTGGCGGATACCGATCAGGTCAATGCTATGGTCGACAGGGTTGTAGACGAGTTCGGCGGCGTTCATATTCTGGTGAATAACGCCGGCATCCCGATACACGGCCCCTTCATCGAGAAACAGACCCCGGAAACCTGGGACAGGGTCGTGGCGGTTATCCTCCGGGGAACCTACCTCTGCAGCCGCAGAGTAGGGCAGTGGATGGTTGAAAACAGAACAGGGAAAATCGTCAATATTTCATCGATCGCCGGCGCCAGGGCAACCCCTCATATACCAAGCTACGGGGCGGCCAAGGCCGCCGTCATTCAGATGACTCGAACCTTGGCCGTGGACTGGGGTAAATTCGGGATCAATGTCAACTGTATCTCTCCCGGTATCATCAACACCCCTCTGACTCAACGCACATTCGCCCTATGGCAGACGCCTGAGGAGATCAGACAGCGTATTCCCCTTGAGGTGATGGGCGAAGCGGAGGATATCGCCAATGCGGCCCTGTTTTTGGTATCCGACGAGGCGAGATACATCACAGGGGTTAACCTGCCGGTAGACGGCGGCATATTGGCCAAAGGATAATGTCTTTTAATATAAAAAATTTAACTTTGCGTCCTTTGTGACTTTGTGTAAAAAAAATAGTTTACGAGTTCGTCAATTCTTCGTTTATCCGTGTGTTCATTGTTTTCTATGTATTTGAACACTAACATTAATCACTTTAAAGAAGGAGGATTTGTGATGAAAACAGGTAAAATTTTAGTTATCTCTCTTTTTGTTTTTACCGCTTTATTAACCTTTATGGCCCTGCCGATTTCAAGCACAGCAGCAGATGTCATAGAAATAAAAGCAAACGCCTTTCACCCGATCGGCCACAGGCTGTATGATGATGCCTTTCCATTGTATTCGGAACAAATTCAGAAGCGCACCAACGGTAAGGTAAAGTTTACATGGTTCCCCGGGCATACTTTAATCCCTCAGGCCAAGACCTATGATGGTCTTAAGAGCGGAATCTGTGATTGGGCTTATATTATAACGGCCCATAATCCAAATGAATTTGTCTTAACAAACGCGCTCAACCTTCCTTTTGCCGCACGTAATTCAGCACATGCGGCCAGAATCCTCTGGGAAATGTCCAAGGATATCCCGGAATTGAAAGCGGAATACAAAAAAGTTGTGCCTCTTTTCTGGTATTCAACCGCTCCTCAACACGTTCACACAAAACCGGGTATTGAACCTAAAACTCTTGAGGATTTGGCAAAGCTCAGAATCGGAGGTCCAGGGCCGATACATGTGAAGTTCATGAGCTCACTGGGTGCTGCTGGACAGCAGGTGGCACCTGGAGATCTTTACACCGCCCTGCAAAGGGGAATGGTCGACGGTGTCATATTTCCTGAGGCTCCCTTGAGATCGCAAGGACTTACTGAGATTACAAGTTACCATCTAATGCTGGCTATAGGAGTCGATGTTTTTGCCGCAGTAATGAACAAGAATTCATGGAAGAAACTGCCTCCGGATGTCCAGAAAGTCTTTCTGGATATGAGTGAATCAATGGGCGCACTTTGCGGGGCGACAATAACAAACGAATCAGCATGGGTGATCGAAGAGCTGAAACAGAGAGGAGATATATTTTATTATCTGCCCGATGATGAGAGAGAAAGGATGATTCAAAAACTCCAGCCTTTTTATGATGAGTGGTATAAACTAATGGCTGAAAGAGGGATGGATGGAAAAGCGATGCTCAAGAAGATCCGGGAAATAGCAGCCTGGGCATTGAAAAATCCTTATCAGCCCGATGATTGGTGGGGACGCGCCGGACGAAAGGAATAAGGGGGTATCTCCTCTCAAAAAAACTGATATCTATGGTAGCAATATCCCTGGGACAGGGTCTATTGACCAGATAATACTCCCTGATCCACCATCAAAATGTCATCTGCGGTGTTGCCTTCGATCGCTCGTCCCTGCGGCGTATGACTTATACGCCTCAGTCCTCGCTCCTCTGCGCCTTGCATCTAACACTTTTATGGTGCCCAGGGATAATCCAAAATCCCGCATCGTTATTGGCGATACGAGAATTTGATGGTGAATTTTGGTACTCAATCAATATTGATTGAATGGTATCATTGAGGTACTTATGTCCAAATCGGCTTTCTACGAAAAAATAGGCCGCAGTTTTGATATCACCGCAGACGCGCTGTCAAAGGTTTTTAATCCTGTCAGTCGCAAGTTGAGTCTCCTGGGAGCCCTGTTGACATTTATAATGGCCATAATTGTTCTGGCAGACATAATTATGAGGATTTTTTTCCATTCACCCATTGCCGGGAGTCTGGAGTTTCAGCAATTCTTGCTTGCCACGTTGGTATTTTTTGCGCTGCCGTATTCATCGGTAAATAGAGACCATGTAAGTATTGATCTCATTGCCCCTCTATATGCTCCCAAGGTCCGCACTGTCATAATGAGCATCTTCTCTTTAATAAGCGCGTACTTGTTTTTCATTATATTCTGGCAAAACGTGATTCGTGTGTTTGTACACATAGAGGATAATGAGATAGGTATAGCCACCGGACTACCCCTTTTCATATTTGTTATAATCACGGTCCTGGGAAGTGGTATTGTTACAATTATCCTCATAATCGAGTTTCTGAAAAATCAAGCTGAATTGATCAGACAATTCAAGAATCCCTTACCGGGTTTTTTACTGACATATGTTCCCGCCGTTGCGATAATGATATTGCCCTCTTTGTTGAAGATCTTTTCCATTGAAATGCATCCCCTTACAGCAGGCTTAGTCGGCATGGGATTTACAATCTGCATAATGCTGCTAGGCCTGCAGATCATGTTTGCCCTGGGTCTGATGGGCTTTCTAGGCCTATGGTATGTGAGCGGGAATGATACTGCCTTGCAGATCATCAGGATGTGCGTGTTTGATAGTGTGGCTGACTATTTTTTCTGTGTTATTCCATTCTTTGTGATGATGGGATTTCTCTGTTTCAGATCTGGTATGAGCGTGAGTCTATATGAGACAGGCCGTAAGATTTTCGGGCAGTTGCCGGGTGGTCTTGCTATCGGGACTATCTTTGGCTGTGCTGGTTTCGCATCTATCTGTGGGGATAGCATGGCTACCGCAGGAACAATGGGTTCAGTGTCATACCCGGAGATGAAGAAATACAATTATAAAGATTCTCTGGCAACAAGCTGCGTGGCAGCAGGCGGAACACTGGGTATCCTGATACCGCCCAGCATGGGATTTATTGTTTACGGTCTTATCGCCGAAGTATCCATCGGCAAGCTCTTTATGGCCGGAATTATTCCGGGCATACTTTTGGCCTCTTGCTTCTCGGTTATCATCATTATCAGATGCCTTATAGATCCATCCCTTGGTCCGCCCCAGCCAAAAGTTTCATTACTTGGAAAGCTGTATTCTCTTAAAGATGTGTGGCCCATTCTTGTACTGTTTATCATTGTAATAGGAGGAATATATATGGGCGTCTTTACCCCTACTGAAGGGGGTGGCATCGGCACTCTTGTGGCATTGCTGATAAGTTTAGTAAAAAGAACTCTCTCCTTCAAAAATCTTATTACGGCATCTATTGAGGCAATGGCGCTCACGTCGGTGATTTTCGGGATTCTTATTGGTGTGACCATTTTAGGATACTTTATTACGATCAGTGAAATTCCCATGAAATTAGCGGGTATTATTGTGGCTCTTCCATTATCACGATGGACTATTTTTGTAGTAATTTTATTGCTTTATGTTGTGCTGGGAATGGTCATGAATATTATTCCGATGATCCTTATTACGTTGCCCATCCTTTTCCCCACCATAGTAGGTCTGGGCTTTGACCCTGTATGGTTTGGTGTTGTAATGGTCATTATGATGGAAATGGGTCAGATTACTCCCCCTGTCGGGGTAAATGTCTTCGTTATCGCGAGTGTCGCCAAGGGAGTGTCAATGTCCTCAATATTCAAGGGGGTAGCTCCCTTTATAATTGCTATGATATTTGTGATATTTTTGCTGGCTCTTTTCCCTGATCTGGCAATGCTCCTTCCAAACTCGATGGATACGCTTAAGCCCATTTCGGGATAACCAAAGGAGGTATCGGAAACAACAACGTAAACAAGCTAACATAGTTAAACCGGAATACTTTAAAGGAGTTCGTGAACTTGGGTATTTTTTATACATTTAAGTTCATCACAGGACCCCGACAGGAGATGAGAGTGAATACCACCGATTTAAACGATGCGAATTATGCTGAACATATCTCCGATACAAAAAATGGCATTTTATTGTTCCAAAAAAAATTGTGCCCGCATTGTCTGAACATGAAAAAGGTTATTGAGAAATTCATTGCGAATGGAAATGAAACATTGCCGGTGATGTACATCGACAGTGAGGAAAGTCCTGGAGCTATGAGTGATCTATCAATCGAAAGAGTTCCTGCGCTCCTTATTATTAAAAACGGAAAAGTGGCCGCAAAGTACGTTGGATTGATGAATCCAAGAAGGCTGGCCGTGATGTATAAAGACGCATAGCAAGTAAAAATTTACTCTGTTTCCAGAAAACAGCGAGTAAAGACATTATTATGATAGTGTTATTATTTCAAGATGAAACCCATAAAGAATTTTGATCTGCTTATCGTGGGCGGCGGCACGGCAGGAATGACGGCTGCTATTTATGCTGCAAAGGCAAATATTCGGGCAGCTATCGTGGAATCGAATATTTGCGGCGGTTTGGTCAATACCACTTATATTGTAGAAAATTTTCCCTCACGTAAATCGATCCACGGTATGGATCTTGTGCAAAAAATTCAGGAACAGACGGAATTGCTTGGTGTGACCGTGGATGAGGCCGCAGAAGTTACTCGCCTTAATTTGACTGATGGCATGAAGGAAATAGAAACCGATGAGTTTTTATACAGGGCACCGGCGTTGGTTCTCGCGACAGGAAGGCAACCGGTTCCTCTGGAGATCGATACACATGACTGTCAGGAAATTCATTTCTGCGCAATTTGTGACGGGAGCATATACAAGGGTAAAAAGGTCCTTGTGGTAGGCGGTGGGAACAGTGGGTTTGATGAAGCGTACTACCTCCATTCACTGGGGGTGAAACAGATATTCCTTATTGAAAAGATGGACCGGTTTTCCGCATTACAGTCTGCTCAGGACAAACTCCTCCGTTGTGAAGGCGTTACCGCAATGACATCCACTATTGTTGAAGAAATAATTTGTGAAGAAAAACTCCGGTCAGTATTATTGAAAAACATTGCAACCGGTGAGACCCAAAATATTTCCGTGGATGGGGTTTTTGTTTACATGGGACAATTGCCCAGCAATAAGCTTTTTGCTGATGTAGTCACTCTGGATGCTGACGGATATGTCATAACAGGTGAGGAGATGGAGACTAATATATCAGGAGTCTTTGCGGCGGGCGATATAAGGAGTAAGAAATATCGGCAAATTACCACTGCCATTGGAGATGGAACAATAGCGGCTCTATCCGCAGGAGAATTTCTTAGAAATAAAAAGTTATAATCAGAAAAGTCTTATTGCAACGGAAAGAAACATGAAAAAAGAGATGCGTTTTAAATTTAGGCTCCATGATCGCGATATGCCGGCTCTTACCCAGGCAGAAACAATACTTCGAAGACTGTCACGGGAGTTTGGTTTTGATGTCGAGATCTGGAAGGTCAATGAGGGACTCGAACACGGGCGGATGGGCGTTTCGGGCATGCTTCCCGCTCTGGAGATTAACGGGATCATTGTCACAAGAAAAACGCTGCTTGATGAAGAAAATCTCCGCCCGATTTGTAAGAAACTTTTTACCCTGTTCTCCGGTGAAAAACTTCCTTCAAAGAAGGTGGACAATGGTACCAAAAAAACTTGCTAAAGCCTGTTGCGTCTTAACAGAAGTCGGAGTCATTTGGTACATAGAGCCATCAAATGGAAGTGATACTATTTAGAGATTAAGACGGAATATAGCGATTATTATGGTTATTAACATAAACTGTTTTAAATTATGCCAGTAAAGAAAGGAGGTAAAGATTTTTCTTAATTATTCAGTAGAATTCAATTTATTAATAAGGAGAATTTATTATGTCTGATATCAAGAATGTTTTAGTAGTAATGCTTGACAGCCTACAGTACAATTATCTGGGCTGCTATGGCAATGAGTGGATAAAAACACCTACTATTGACATTTTAGCAAAGGAAGCCACCTTGTTTGAAAACTGTTATGCCGAGGCCAACCCAACAGTACCATGCCGCCGTTCAATGCTGACAGGTTCTTATACGCTTCCTTTTAAAGGCTGGGGACCTTTGACCCAGGAGGAAACCAGCGTTGCGGATATTCTCTGGGGTACAGGAATCCAGACGGCTCTTATATATGATGCCGCCCCAATGCACCTTCCAAAGTATGGTTTTTCTCGTGGTTTCGACTATGTAAAATTCGTCCACGGGAATGAGTTAGATGAAGCTCATTTTGAACGTGACAAATTAGTATCGCTTGACCCTGACGATTATTTTGAAGAACGTGCCAAGAAGGGTATAGAACCAATTGTTGTCAAGTCCATGAAACTGGAACTGGCGAATCTCCTCAAGCACCGTCAACACTGGCGAAGCGATGAGGATACCCAGGTCGCCACGGTTATGAAATCCGCCATGAAATATCTTGAGGAGGAAGTTGACCGGACCAGACCGTTCTTTCTCTGGGTCGATTCCTTTGATCCTCACGAACCATGGGATCCACCTTCAGTATTTAACCCGGATTTGGACTATATGTATAATCCCGGCTATAAAGGTAAAAATCAGATCAATCCCATTCCGGGGCTTGTAGAGGGCCGTTATACGGAAGAGGAGCTTCACCATATTCGTATGCTCTATGCGGAAAAAATCACTGTGGTAGATAAATGGGTCGGCAAGCTATTAGATAAGGTACGTAAGCTTGGCCTGTGGGAGGACACCCTCATTATGGTCGTATCGGATCACGGAGAACCTCTTGGAAATGGTGAACACGGTCATGGTCTTATCCGGAAACTTCGACCATGGCCCTATGAAGAGCTTGTTCACATCCCGGTTATTGTCAAGATGCCAGGAGTCGGCGAGGGAAAAAAAGTGAAATCCTTTACCCAGTCATGCGATGTTGCACCGACCATACTTGATTATATTATGCCTAAGGCTGCAGCGCGAGTTGAAGGGGGAGGCTTTATGCTGGTAAACCAGCTTACAGGAGAGGATATGACAGGCAAAAGTCTCCTGCCGTTGATTAAGGGTGAGGTTGAGAAAGTCCGTGATTTTGCTATTGCAGGTTATTATGGTTTTTCATGGAGTATTATCACGGAGGATTACAGTTTCATACACTGGCTTGTCAACACAACTGACGGATTTGAAACGACCGATATGCTTCAGAAAGTATATGATAAGGCCGGTGTAGGATTAGGCGAAGGTACCAAGGGGTTACAGACCGATGATATGTGGACCTGCACGCCCCATAGTGAGGTAATCGTTCCGGATAGTGATGCACTGTATGACAGGAAAAAAGATCCGTTCCAGCTCAATAACATTATGGACAAGAACCCGGAAAAAGCCGCTGAACTGCTTAAAAAGCTGAAGCTGTTCATGGGCGAATTAGTAACGTACTAGGATACTTTCGGACTTTGACCGATATACTCCTGGAAATGTAAAGCATTAATTAACCCGGGTCTAATCGGCTGAGCCTATGGTGCAGGCATTAGACCCGGGATCCTGTATGAATTAAGGAGACGGGAACATGAGATTAAAGGATCGGGTCGCTATTATCACTGGTGGAGCAAGCGGGATTGGAGAAGGAATCTGCCTCTGTATGGCCAAGGAAGGCTCGCATGTCGTCATAAGCGATATTAATATGGATTTTAGCGCAAAAGTGGCTGACAAAATACTTAAGATGGGAAGGAAAGCTTTGACGGTTCGAACTGATGTCCGCAAAGCAGAAGATTGTCAGAATCTGATCAAGAAAAGTCTTGAGGAGATGGGTAGCCTGGATATTCTGGTCTGTTGCTCCGGTTTCCCCGGATATTCCGATAATACAACCGGTGAAGATCCGACGCGGATAGAAAACATCTCCGAAGATAACTGGAACCTGACCATTGATACAAACTTGAAGGGGGTCTTTCTATGCAATCGTTCCATTGCGCCCTACTTCAAGCAGAAGAAAAAGGGAAAGATTATTAATATTGCCTCTATTGCCGGAAGAAGGGGAGCGGACTGGATACCTCATTATTCGGCGAGCAAGGCAGGTGTAATTATTATGAGTCAGGCCATTGCCGCACAACTCGCGCCTTTTAACGTGAACGTGAATACGATCTGCCCCGGATTTATCTGGACACCCATGTCCTTAACTTCTGGAAAAATGATGGCAAAGCTCTACCCACAATTTAACAACATGAATCCTGTCGAGGTTTTCGATGAAGTAGTCAGGACGAAAGTTCCGCTTGGAAGACCCCAAACACCGGAGGCAATTGGTAATCTTGCAGTTTTCCTAGCGTCTGACGAAGCGAACGAAATCACCGGACAGGCTATCAATGTAGATGGAGGGGCAGTGTTTAGCTAGATTAGGTGAACCTGACAGAATAATTGACTTTTGCATCAATCAGGGGGAAATTTTAGGGATCGCGTGATTTAATACAAGTCCAAGATTATCTTGGACTTCTTTATTGTGAATATCATCGTAATTACTTTTACTTTTCTTTGACAGTTGGAGAGGTGCTAGGCCTCTGAAACCCGCGTCAGTCTTGAATTGTTCTTTGAAAATTTCCAAAATGTGGTGCCACAGATTATTACGAAATATATTGACAAACATCCTGTAACTTGCAATATTTGGGGTGTCCTGAAAGGAGACCTCTATGTTCACACGAGTCAAGAAATCTGGCCGCTACCAATACCTTCAAATCGTCGAAAACCGTAGAGATGGAGCGAAAACTGTTCAACGTGTGATTTGCACTGTCGGTCGTTTAGACCAACTCCATGCTAAAGGTAGTATAGAAACCCTGATAAGGTCTCTTTCGCGTTTCTCTGAAAAAGCTCTCCTTATTCTCTCAGCTAAAAGCGATGTGAGTAGTTCTGCAAAGAAGATCGGTCCAGTCCTCATCTTTGAGAGGCTCTGGAAAGAGTTGGGTATCCAGAAGGTGATCAAAGATTTTCTATCCGAGAGAAAGTTTGAGTTTGATGTAGAAAGGGCTATATTCCTCACAGTGCTTCACCGTCTACTTGTTTCAGGCTCTGATCGTTCGTGTGAAAAATGGCGCCGTGACTATGTGATAGAAGGCGTTGAAGATCTTGATTTACATCATCTGTATCGTGCCATGAGCTTTCTTGGTGAAGAGATAGAGGATCAGAAAGATCGAACGCCTTTTTCCCCGAGATGTACCAAAGACCTTATCGAAGAGGGGATATTTTTTGAACGCCGAGATCTTTTCACCGGCCTTGACCTGGTATTTTTTGATACCACTTCTCTGTATTTTGAAGGTGAAGGAGGAGAAATCCTTGCTCAGAAGGGCCACAATAAGGATCACCAGCCGGATTTGAACCAGATGGTTGTGGGGGCGGTCATAGACAACAATGGCAAACCCGTATGTTGCGAGATGTGGCCGGGGAACACAACCGATGTAAAGACATTGATTCCTGAGATAGATCGCATTCGAACTCGCTTCCACATAGCTCAGTTCTGTATTGTGGCAGACCGTGGGATGATTAGCGCTGATACATTAAAGAAACTGGATAGAAGAGAGATCCTTTATATCCTCGGTGCCAGGATGCGGAAAGTGAACGAGATCAAATATGATGTTCTATCCCATCCGGGCCGATACAAAGAAGTTCGTCCTGAAGGGAACTTATCTAAAGATCCCGCCCCCCTTAAGGTCAAGGAGGTATTCCTAAACGACAAACGCTACATTGTCTGTGTGAACCCCAAGCAAGCCCGAAAAGATGCTAAAGACCGCCACGCCATCATTGAATCTTTAGAAGGGAAGATCAAAACAAATCCCAAAAGCCTGATTGGGAACAAGGGGTATAGAAAGTATCTCAGGATCGAGCGGGACAGTGTCAGCATTGATCAAGAAAAGATAGAGTGGGAGTCCAGATTTGATGGAAAATGGGTTCTCTTAACCAATACGAATTTTGCAGTGGGACAAATAGCGCTCAAGTACAAAGAACTATGGCAGGTGGAACAGGTATTCAGGGATGTCAAATCCATATTGGAGACCAGGCCTGTATATCATCAAAGAGATGAGAACATCAGGGGGCATGTGTTCTGTAGCTTTCTTTCTCTTGTATTGAGAAAGGAATTGGACAGATACCTTGAGAAGGCTGGCCACAACTTTGAATGGGCAGACATCAAACAGGATCTTAAGGCTTTGCAGGAAATAGAAGTAGAGGAGAACGGTAAATCACTGGCTTTCAGGACAGAATGCATAGGGACCTGTGGCAAGATCTTCCAGGCTGTAGGCGTTGCCATCCCTCCCACTATTCGGGAAAAATAACTATGTCAAAGAGCAATCTGTGGTGCCAAGAACTTTTTTGCAATATCTATATCATTGATATTACAAGATTTATTTTTTTCAACTGTTAAAGATCAGTCAAACGAACTGGGCTATGGGAGAGCAAAACAGGCAACTATGCATAGCACAAACCGAGCATTTGAAAGATATCTGATTGCGGATCCGGAGAGCATGAGAGATGCCTATGCCAGGGCCAGGAACAGTGATCAAGTATTGATCAAGTTTCCGGAAAAGAAAAAGGCGGCTAAGTGACTGAAATTATTAAAAATTAATGGTGGAGGCGGGGGGAGTCGAACCCCCGTCCGAAAATATTCCACTTAGGCCTCTACATACATAGCCCGAACTTTCATGTTCGCCCTTGAGACCCCTTTCGGGCTAGGTGGCTTAAGGGCTACCCTGGATACATATTCGCCTCCCTGAGATCCAGGTCTCTCAGCTTGGCTATCCTGCTCATCGGCGCCCAAATCCGTCCTCGCAGGAAAGAACGGCAGGACGTTAGCCGCTTAAGCAGCTAAGGCGTACGCATAATCGTCTGCGTTTATTTTATTTCTGCCTG
>LJUC01000219.1 GCA_001303695.1 Phycisphaerae bacterium SM23_30 | reverse complement strand
ATAGTTGTTTTTAGTGGGGTGATCAGCAGTAACATCAAGACCAGGAGGATCAACACCAGGCTCTTGGCCAACCCCAATCCTGCGCCAACGAAGCGATCAAAGCCTCCAAGGTTTGCCGCCTTCAGCGTCTTTTTCATGGCTCGACCCAGGAGACCGAAGCAGAGAGACACGATGAAAAAGGCGATTATTGCCAAAATCAATCCCGCCACCCAATTGGGGATGGCAAATCCCAACATGGAGGCGAGATTTATATAACCCCAGCCATAGACAAAATAGGCGGCTATTCCGCCGCCTAATAATCCTGCAAGCCCGGTCACCTGACGGACGAATCCCCGGAAAAACCCCAAAATCAACCCAAGTCCAAGGAGAATAAAGATTACAATATCAATGGGACCCATATTTATGCACCGAGTTTTTTTCGGACCAATTCCTGGACGATTTTACCGTCGACTTGATATGAAACATCGGCTATAAGCTGAGATCCAAATGTTTACCACCAGATAGTTCTATTCAAGCGGTTTCAAACTGGAGGCTCTTCAACATTTCCTGGGGAACGCGTTTACTCAAGCCCATTATTTCAACACCCACTACATTGTTATTAGCATCATAATCAAGGATTACACCTGGTTTTATCTCTTCAGATTCGACGATTGCTGATTCATCAAGGCGGAAATAGAGGGTGTCATTCTTATGATCAACTTTTAATCTCATTTCTGCTTACCTAATCTACGATCGAAAAACAGAGTAACGATTCTTTAAGGTTTGAAACTTGGGTTTACTATCACACGAAGATAACGTCCACCACACTCTTTTATTGAAACAATGTAGTGAACTGTACCGTCAGGGTTATCTGTCTTTTTTTCCGGATTTTCCATTGCCGATTTCACAGAAGCATCCAGTATATTGCGCTCCTTCATCATATCATGAGCGTGCTCAGATAATTCATATTTTATCATGGATACGTAGCATATTTACGACAATGAGGGTTTCGATCACGCACCGAGTTTTTTTCGGACCAATTCCTGGACGATTTTGCCATCGGCTTTGCCGAGAACTTCAGCCATTACGGGCTGCATTACTTTTCCTATGTCTTTGGGTGACGCGGCGCCGGTATCGGTAATTATTTTGTCGATGATATCGTTTAATTCTTCTTCGGTCAACGCTGCAGGCAAATATTTCTGAACGATAGCCAATTCAGCTTGTTCTTTTTTCATTTGCGCCATTGCATTGGCTTTTTGGTAGGCTTCAATCGCTTCGCGCCGTTTTCTGGCTTCTTGTTGAAGAACCATGATCTCATCTTCAGACGAAAAATCCGTTCCTTTTTGAATCTGAGCATACTTCAACTGGGAACGGATCATTCGGATAACATTGAGTTTCACCTGGTCGCGTTGCTTTGTGGCCTCCTTGAGATCCTGGGTAAGCCGTTCGCTAAGCGTCAACGTGAACCTCCGTTATTCTTCGCGTATTGCTATTAGTTTACGCATTTTACGGCGGGCGGCATTAGATTTACGTTTCCGGGCGTCGCTGGGTTTCTCATAGCGCTGATGTTTGCGGATATCCGCCATCAGTCCTGCTTTTTCGCAGGATTTGATGAACCGTCGAAGTGCCCGATCGAATGCTTCCCCTTCACGTATTTTAATATGAGGCATTTATACCCTTCCACCCTCCTTTCGGTTAGGTTTTATGATATCTATCCAAATGATCAGACCTTTTCAATTTAATAATTTAAGCAAACAATTTTTATTTTTCAAGCTATTTCTCAAGTTTTTGGTACATCTCTAATGGACGGCATACGTCGTCGATTCAACACCTCGGGGGCTCAGCGATTGATTCATGCATATAATGCTGGGATTTTGTGCCGGAGACCGGATTTGAACCGGTACACCCTTTCGGGCGCCACCCCCTCAAGATGGTGTGTCTGCCAATTCCACCACTCCGGCGGCTATCAATGCTACTTGTAGGTAGTTCAATGCATAGTATATGGTCAGATCGTAGCGTTATTATTGGTGGCCGATATCGATAGTTGGTTGACTGGGTATATTAGTCGACCTCCCCCGGTTATCCTATAATTCCGGTGCTGAGGTTGGAACCTCACCTTCGGGGGGTGCGCCACCTTCGGTGGCAGGTGCCGACGTTTCAGGCGCTAATGGTAGAACACCTGCTGGTGACCGGCTAATTTCTTCCTGGGTTACACTGCGGGGTTGAGTGGTCGTTTTTGACAACAGTGCCAGGATCAGGCAATTCAGCATGAAGGCAACAGCAAGATAGACGGTGGCTTTTCCCAAGAAGGTTGCAGCCTGGCGGCCTCCAAACACTGCTGACGATCCAGCGCCCCCAAATGCACCGGCTAAACCACCGCCTTTAGCGGCTTGCATCAATATAGCCAATACCAATCCAATGCTAATCAACACATGAATAGCGAGAAAAAAAGCAAAAATCATCGAAACCTCATTTATCTCATTTTGTTACTTTACTCTATCTGAAATGACATTACAGCCAGATATCATTTTTTTCGGTTGTAGGCTAAGAAAACTATACCAATAGGGACAAGCGTTGTTATGCCACGATGGATTCGGCTGTGCTGATAACCTGAAGAAAAGATTCCGGTTTCAGGCTAGCGCCTCCGATCAACGCGCCGTCGATATTGTTCATGTATAGCAGCGTTTCTGCATTACTCTCATTGACACTGCCGCCATATAGAATCGTCAGGTTTTGTGATACATCCGGAGAGTAGGCTATGTTGACCAGCTCGCGAATATACGCATGCACTTCATCGGCATCCTCGGGTTCAGCAGTCATACCGGTTCCAATAGCCCAGACGGGTTCATAAGCAACGATCAAGGAACGGACGGCCTCGTCTGTTAAGCCTTCCAAAACGCCGTTGATTTGCTTTTTGATCACATCGTGGGTCTTGCCATCCTCGCGCTCTTGAAGGGTTTCACCGACACAGACGATGGGGGTAAGCCCGCTATGTAGTGCGGCTTTAATCTTTCGGTTGACCGACGCGTCTGTCTCGCCAAAATATTGGCGGCGTTCGGAATGACCTACAATCACATACTGACATCCCACGGCACGCAACATCGGAGGGGAGACTTCTCCAGTAAACGCTCCGGAATCTTCCCAGAAGACGTTTTGGGCACCGAGTCGATAGACGGTCGATTCGATGACAGACGCTACAGCTCCCAGTACGGTGAAGGGCGGACAAAGGACCGCCGTTGACGCACGGATAATATTGGAACCTTTAACTAATTCTTCCGCCAGCTCCTTAGCTTCGTTCACGGTTTTGTTCATTTTCCAGTTGCCGGCGATGAGAAGACTTCGATCCAGTTTCGCCATTTTATATCCTTATGATGGTCGGTCTGACAGGACAGCAATACCGGGGAGGGTTTTGCCTTCTAAAAATTCCAAAGAGGCACCTCCACCAGTGGACACATGGCTAACTCTATCGGTGAGTCCGAGTTGAGCCAATGCTGCGGCGGAATCGCCGCCACCGATGATAGTGGTTGCGCCTCTATCAGTTGCTTCAGCAAGGGCTTTAGCGATTTCATGAGTTCCAGCCCGGAATGCTTCAAATTCAAATACCCCCATGGGCCCGTTCCAGACGATTGTCTGGGCGGATTCGATCCTCTTTACGAACGTCTGAGAGGTGATAGGACCGATATCCAACGCCATCCAATCCGGGGGAATTTCGTCTGAGGATACAACCCGGATGTTGGCGCCTGCCGAGAATTGATCGGCGATGAGGCAATCGTCCGGTAATCCAAATGGAATGCCCAGTTCCATGGTTTTATAGAGCACTTTTTGGGCGACCGGGAGGGTTCCCTCCTCGAACAGGGTTTTTCCGATCTCTGAGCCCTGGGCTTTGATGAACGCAAACGCCATTCCGCCGCCGATCAGGAATTCGTCTACCTTATTCAACAGATTCTCGATGACATCTATCTTGCCTGAGATTTTGGCACCACCGAGAATTGCCAAGAAAGGGCGTTCAGGGTTTCGTAAGGCTTGGCCCAGGAAATCGATCTCTTTCTGCATGAGGTCGCCGGCGGCTCGCACTTCGAAAAAATGAGCGACCCCTTCGGTGGATGCATGGGCACGATGGGCGGTTCCAAATGCGTCGTTGACATAGATATCGCCCAACGACGCCAATTGTTTAGCGAAGTTGGGGGCGTTGTCGGTCTCTTCTTTGTGGAAGCGTAGATTTTCCAGCAGAATCACCTGACCGTTATCCAATGCACCTACCAACTTTTCGACCTCGGGGCCGATGCAATCCGGAGCTATAGCGACCGGTTCTTTAAGTAGACCAGCCAGGCGTTCCGCGGCGGGCATGAGACTCATTTCCGGTTTTCGCTGGCCTTTGGGACGCCCCAGGTGAGACATAAGGACTACCCGGGCGCCGCGATCGATCAGTTTTCGAATAGTGGGGATGGCGGCACGGATTCTGGCATCGTCGGTGATCGCCCGATGTTCATCCAGGGGGACATTGAAGTCTACCCTTACCAGGACGCGCTTTCCCTTTACATCGATGTCGTCGATGTGGAGTTTGTTCATTGTTAGGCGACTCTCTTGATCAGATCCACCACCCTACAACTGTAGCCCCATTCGTTATCGTACCAGGAGATCACTTTGACCATGCAATCAGCAATTCTCATGGTCAACTTAGCGTCGAAAATAGAAGAATGGGGATTTCCGACGACATCCTGGGATACGATGGGATCTTCGGTATACTGCAGGATGTCTTTCATGGGTCCTTCCGCCGCTGCTTTCATGGCATCGTTGACATCGTTAACGGAAGGATTGCCTTTGATACAACAGACTAGATCCACGACGGAACCATCCAAGACTGGTACCCGAAGTGCAAAACCGTCAATTTTTCCGTTCAAGTCGGGAATTACTGTGCCCACCGCTCGAGCAGCTCCGGTGGAAGTTGGAATGATATTCACGGCGGCAGCGCGGGCTCGACGCAAATCGGAATGTGGAAAATCGAGCAATCGCTGGTCATTGGTATAGGCGTGCACGGTGGTCATCAGGCCGTGGTTGATTCCGAATGAGTCGTTAAGTACTTTTGCGACAGGTGCCAGGCAGTTGGTAGTACAGCTTGCGTTCGACACAATTTTGTGATCGGGAGACAGCATGTGATCATTTACACCCAGCACGATCATGGCGTCGATTTCATCTTTGGGCGGTACCGTAAGCACTACTTTGGATGCGCCTGCTTCCAGGTGTTTGGCAATCTGTTCTCTTTTGCGGAAGACGCCGGTTGACTCTATGACGACTGATACTCCATATCTTTTCCAGGGCAAACTGGCAGGATCGCGTTCGGCAGTGACGGGAATGCTTTTACCGCCGACGACCAAATTTTCACCCTGCGCTGATACATCGCCAGGGAATGGTCCATGTATAGAATCATATTTTAACAGATGCGCCAACGTTTTGGCATCGGTGAGGTCATTAATTCCAAGTATTTCGATGTCCGGATCGTTGAAAGCACGTTTAAACACCAGTCGTCCGATCCGACCAAACCCGTTAATTCCGACTTTTATTGCCATGTAATCCTCCCGAAAAGTAAATATTTGGCCGAGAATCCTGCCAGGTATACAACAATAATTGGGTGACAGCTCCCTGGAAAATGTCAAATTTTATCGGCCAGTTTGGATGCGGATCCTACGGCCTGGAATGCCTTGAAGAATTCTTTGGCTTCCCGATAGGCATGATCCTCGAGGGCTTGACGGTTGGCGTCGGGGATATTATCAATTTCTTCTTTGAAAGGCTTAGTTGCCATTTTGATATTCTTCCCCTGATCCTGAGCCCATTGTTTCATGCGGTTCATCAGGTCATCAGGTAAGTGTTCATGACCGATATTCTGCCAGAGGGTGCCAACGTTTCCTTTCTTGATCCCGCAATCTACGAATTTATACATGAGATGGAGCGGGGTACCGGTGATGCCATGCTGGGCGATGTCCACGCCGTGTTTGCTGATAGCAGTATGTACTTCTTTGGTACGATCTAAATCGATATGGACTTCCTCACCGGGGAGGTAATTGCCATGTTTGGATCCGTTGTTGATAGCCAGGAGGTTTGGATTGATGTTGTGATCCACCAGTGCTTCGACGAATTCTTGGGCTTCAGCCACGGTGGTAATTTCTCCTTCACTTCCCACGGATTTAATTTCACCAACTTCCACTTCAAGTCCCAATCCGGCATCGACAATCTTTTTTGCCAGATCTTTAGTGATGCGGACGTTGTCATGCAATTCATTAAAGCTGGCGTCAATGGCGAAGGATGTATAACCGGCTTCCAGCTCAGCGTCGATAAGGATACGACCTTTGTTAATGGAAGCTTCGGATGCATCCTTGATGGTGATATGGTCACCGTGGATGATGAACGGTTTTGTGAAGCCGGTACGCTCGGCGTAATCGACCAGTGTTTCAAAATAAACTTGCGGGGGCATACCGGTATATCCGCCGTCCACGTGACCTTCAGACATTGCTAATTCGAAAGCGACCAAGGCGTCTAATTCTTCGGCGGCTTTCATGATGCCTGGAATGGCGTGTTTGATTCTTGTGTTACACGCCATGATCATAAATTTCTCGTCCCGCATTTTGCGGAAAAGTTCTTTGCCGTTTACCAGGCAGACTTTGCTTTGACTGCCAAGTTTCAATCGAACATGGTCGGGAACCAGACTGTATACATCGCCCACGTTACCCTCCTTCCAGTTTATCCAAAGAAGATCTCAGCGATTTCGTAGAGTTTCATGTCGACTTTTTTATTTTCCAGCACGGCTTCTTCGAGTTTAACCATGATAATCTCTTCGGAGCGCAGTGCTACCATTTTGCCGAATTGTTTTTGTTTGACGGCATCTACTGCCCTGACTCCGAAGTCCGGTCGTAGGCTGTTGTTGATGCACCACGTTGGACATGACCCAGCATGGTCACTCGGGTTTCGATGCCAGTGATTTCTTCGATTTTTTTACCGATGATTTGGCCAATACCGCCCAAGCGAGTGTGACCGAATTCATCCACTTTGTCCGACTGACTAACTACTTCCCCTTTGATGGAGGTAGCACCTTCTGCGACCACGACAATGGAAAATTTCTTTGTTTTGTGGCGTTTCATCAGTGCTTTTGATATTTTCTGCAAATCATAGGGAACTTCGGGGATGATAATGTAGTCTGCTCCGCCGGCGATGCCGGACATCACCGCGATCCATCCGGAGTGACGTCCCATGACTTCCACCACCATGATGCGGTGATGGGATTCGGCGGTTGTGTGCAAGCGGTCGATGGCTTCGGT
>LJUC01000218.1 GCA_001303695.1 Phycisphaerae bacterium SM23_30 | reverse complement strand
TCACTTCATTAACAACTGCCTTGGAAAAGCCGGAGAATTTAAAAACGTAATTATACCTTGGGATGTAAAGAATTTCAATGGATATCGCCGACGCGATTACCAGTTTACCAGTTCGTTTAAGAGATTCTTGTATAAAAAATCACCTTAGGCTTGTATGGATGGGTCTAACATCACTACCGGCCGCATAGCAGCTTAGACTATATGGCCCCGGCCCCGTTCTGAGATGTGTGTCTTGAGCAAGGACTATTGTTGTGAACTACTCTCATAACGGCTGGACCAATATAAGGGGAAAGATCAGGCATTCCAGCCCGCAGCCGATATACAAATGGCCGTCCGGTTATGAACGGTTCACGTCAACGCCTGAGACCTATCCGAACGGGACCGAGCAGGCCTACGGGGGCCGGCTCACGGCTCCGATTGGTCCAGCTTCTGGCCGTCCGATTGTCCTTGAGGCTGTGACAGTAATTGTACAGGACCGAGGTGACTTTTATCTCCAGCGTATTCTCACCCGGAACAATAGCCTGCCCGATCTCGTAAACATGCCGTCCGAACCATCGAATGCCAAGCGGTTTGCCGTTAAGCGTGACCTCGGAGATGTCTGCAACCTCACCCAGATCGAGCATGGCGGTATCGTCAGGGGCTTCGAAGCGCGTTCGATAAACGGCCGTACCGGCAAACGTGTTCAGCACGGGATCGTCACTCGTACCGAAATCGATCAGCCGGTCCAAGATGCGTTGAGAACGCTGACCGATAATCGGCTCAAGTGTGACCTGCCAGGAATCCTCCAGGTTTATGAATCTCGTCGAGCGACTCGGCGGCTCCGGGACTGCTGTGCCCGCCATATCTGGCTCGAAAACCAACAGCATGGACTGGAACGGCTCAAGACGTATTGTCAGCGTGTTCAGCTGGGTATCGTGGGGAAACACGCGTCGGTCTCCCGTCTGCGGATCCCACAACCACGGGGTCTTTTCACCCGTATCAAAACGCGCATTGAACGAAAGCGTTCGCTCGCTGTCCTGGTTCGTAAGGAAGAACACGTCGCGGTCGGCAGATCGATGGTGGATCTGGAAGAGTCGACGGTCGGGCGGATCAAAAACAACAGCAGGGGTGATCTGAAGACGTTTCAGGAGGTTGGTGGTCCAGACCAGCAGATTGTCGCGATCGACGTCCGGTTTGCCGCTTACCGACGCCGGCGGAGGGGAAACGACTACGACGCGACGCCGATCGACAGATAGAGCGCGACGCATTGCGTCCCGCACGCGTTGATCATTTCGTGTCATATCGTGAAGCGATGGCGCCCGTGAAGGCGTACCACCGGTGAAGAGGATCCGGCCACCCGCTTCGGCAAAATCGGCCAGCGCTTCGGCCGTCTCCGGCTCCATGGACTCGACCTCAGTCACAATCAGCATTTCGTAGGCGGTCGGGCCGAATCGCAGCCGACCTTCCGTGAACCGGGCGTTCTGGATAATCTGGTCACTGATGTAGTCGGCTGAGCAACCGTTCTGATGGATCGCCTGCCAGAGTTCATGCAGATACCAGGGCGTGGCGAGGAACGGCCCGCGATCCAGACCATGCACGGCCCAGACGTCGGCCGAAGGGCCAAAAATCGCGACATTGCTCTGAGCAGTCGTGGCTTGTAGCACGGCGGCAACCCGGGCATGGTACTTCGCCCAGAGCGGAAAATAGGACCACCAGGTGTTCTTCTCGTTAAAAAAGGTCCCGTATCGGACCCAGCCGGGAAACGCCGCCTGGGGTGAGGAGTAGCTGTAGCCGTGCAGGATACTGTGCGTGACACCCGTGATGAAGTTCAGATCGCTTGCCTGCTTGATGTCTTCAAGCGACGCCCGGAACACGCCGGCCGTGTTGGTCATCGCCTCGCAACCGACGAGGTGTTTGCCCGTCAGGTGGGCGGCGGAGGCGGCGTACTTGTTCCAGACGGCGTAGCGAGTCCGGTTCAGTGGTTTGCCGATATTGCTTCGGTCGAAATAGAGCCAGGTGTCACCCTCGGGGATATCGGGTATAAGATAGCCGTCCAGCATACCATAGAGCCAGGGGATGCCGTAAGCCTGATACCGGGTCTGCATGCCGTTCGTGTGGCACCAATCATGGAAAGTGTGGACAAACCGCTCGTGGAATATCTCGACCAGCGTCTTATAGAAGTCGTAGCGAACACGGCTGACGATTTGCCGGAAGGAGTCGCTCACACCAAAGTTGTTCTTGGTGAAAACAAATGGGAGATAGGGTGTCGGTGAGTAGCGCCGGCGTTTCTCAAATTGTTCGGCAAGGTCATTCGTCCAATTGGCCCCGGCCAATTCGATGCTATCGCAAAACATGGCCCGAATACGATTGCCCATGCGACCGCCGAGAACAGGTCCTAGTGTATCGGACACGCGATCGAGGTACTTCTTGACAGGTTCCCGTCTGAAGTGGTCCAGCACCGGGCCGTCGGCCCCCGGGGCGCCCAGAGTGACCTGGCGGAAACAGTCCCGCAGAACACCGGCGCAGAGCGTGTAGCGGCCCGATTCGACGTTAACCTCAATGGTTTCCTTGGCTTGCGTCGGTTCGAGAAGATTAATGCATTCATCGGCGTTTTCAGCACCCTCGGGAATCAGGCGTAAAAACATCAGCCACGACCGCGTGCGTTCCGACGTACGGTTTGGCAGTTTCATTAGATCCTCCTTCTCGAATGTGAACGTGCCGGGCCCCTGAATCTTTTTGGTATTCAAAACAACTCCCTGAATAGTCTCGTCGTTATCGAGGAACCGTCCGCCAAATGGCCAGCCGGAGCCGATGATCATGTCAGCAATCATGCCGCGCTGCCGGGCGCCGTCAATCGCTTTTTTGAGCACACGATTCCATTCGGGTGATAGCCAATGGAGCGGTTTGTCGTCGGTCTTTTCAGCGGCGCCGGGTAGTCCGACCGGATTAATTTCGATTCCACCAATGCCAGCCTTATACATGACGTCCAACTCGTGCAATACTTCCTCTTCAGTCACACAGTTTCCGTTCCACCACCATCGAACAAACGGCTTAGCCTCAACAGGCGGATCCTGAAAGGCCTCGTAGATCGGATCGACCTGCTTGGGTGTTGACAGGTTGCCCGTAACCCGTGTCAGCGTTCCAAACCGGGCTATTGACCGACCGTCGGTATCATTGTTTGCTGTCGCCCCGAGCGTGGAGGTCAGGCTGAAAAAAATGACCATGAACAAAAAATAGATCGATTTTGTGTTTGACGTCAGGAATGTTGGTTTCATTGATTGTTCTTTCATATACATATAGGTTGTTTAAGAAGGTTTTGTGGATATGATTCTGGTATCCTTCGTTTTCAATGTGTACCTGCTTTTCCTCAGGATTCTGCCGATGTGGATACATGAGAAAGAGTTTGTTCTTTCTTAATCGGGATATTCGGTATCTTCTTATATCCATCCGGAAACTCCGCGTTCACTTGGTCCCACCATCCCTGAAGCATTCCTAATAAAGAATCACGCAACTCCGGCATACTTTCTGCCAGGTTCCTGGTTTCACTAATATCATCTTTGAGGTTATAAAGCTCAAGCTTGTTATCATCAAAGAAATTGATTAGTTTATAATCGCCAACCCGGAGGGCACCGGACGGCGCGCCTCGTTGGTTGGATCTGTGAGGATAATGGAAATAGACCGCCTCATGCACCTGATCGGTTTTCCGTTGCAGGAGGGGAACCAGGCTTTTTCCATCTTTATGAAGATCCGATCGAAGCGGTAAACTGGCCATGTCCAAAATGGTTGGGAAGAAATCCATGCTTGTGATCATGGCGTCTGAGACGGTTCCAGGTTTGACTCGTCTGGGCCACTTGATAATCGCAGGCTCACGGATACCTCCTTCATACAGCCATCCCTTGCCTGCTCTAAGGGGCGTATTGGCAGTCGGCGTACCCTCGGAAGTGGACAATCCTCCATTGTCAGAGAAGAAAATCACGACCGTGTCGTCTTCGAGCCCAAGTTTCTTCACTTTATCGAGCACGGTGCCTACAGCCATATCCATGGACTTCACCATAGCGGCATAAGTAGGATGGTCTTGTGTTTTACGATACTGGAAGGTCCTGCCTCTCGCCTCATACTGACCGAAACGTTCTTTGTCGCTTAATCCAAGCTTCGTCTTTTTCTGTTCATAGGTTTCCACCCGATCTTTGGGTGCACTGAAGGGCGCGTGGACCGTATAGAATGACAGATAGACCAAAAACGGATTATCCTTGTGGTCTTCAATGAAGTTTGCAGCTTCAGAAGCGAGCCGATCGGTCATATATTCACCCTCCGGACCGTTCTTAATATTTGGAATATCCCAGGGAGAGAAAAACTTGTTTGGGATGTAAAGACCGCCGCGCCAATGTCCCGCAACATTGACATCGAAACCCTGTTTATCAGGCCAATATTTACCCTCGCCGGCTTTATTATTCAGATGCCACTTACCAAAGAAACCGGTTTGATAGCCATTTTCTTTCAGCACTTCAGGTAAAAGAACTTCCTCCAAAGGCAGATTCTTAACGTAGTCTGGATTGCCGGGACCTCCTATCCACTGAGTTAGATGAAGGCGAGCGGGATGCTTTCCCGTCAGGATGGAAGCCCGGGTGGGAGAGCATATCGGCGCGGCCGCGTAAGCTTGTGTAAACCGGATACCCTCCTCGGCGAGTTTATCAACATTCGGCGTTTCATAAAAAGGACTGCCATTAGCGCCGATGTCCATCCAGCCTAAGTCGTCAACCAGGATGAAAACGAAGTTCGGCCGCCGAGCTGCGTTTTCACGAGCGTTACAGTTTTGATATGTGTATGGAAGGGTGAGCGACATTGCGCCGATCCCAAGTGTTTTTAGAAACTGGCGTCGGTTCACAGAGCTTGCCATCATATTTTCTCCTTTACCTTGATCGTTGTCAATTATTCTGATCCTATCTCTTCCCTTCACCGCGTTACAGCTTTTTTTAACCTGGGATTTCCCTATAACATTGTACATCTCAACTCAGTTACGTCGCTGAGCCTCTTTTCTAATCACTCCTCTGCAAAGGAGCATACACTGATAGGAAATTTGATTTTCACTGAAGGGAAAATCATAGCACGCCACTCCGTACCGTTCAAGAAAAATCAAAGGATTTCATCGACAGCACGATATCCCCAAAAGATTTATATGATTGATAAAATTCTTTTCATCTGTTTACTTAATCCGATATCACATATAAAATTCCGGAAAAATATTCACTTTCAAGCTAATACTTGATTTTGAGTGGTTTCATTTATCTTTAATTTTGATATTTGTCATGACAATATAGTGTCATAATGTCACTCTACGGCTCTGGTGGGCCTGTTCATGGCCGATGTACGGCAAGTTGGAAGACGCTCCTGCCAAGCACGAGTATTGTGTGATTTTTAAGAAGGCTCTTGAGAAGGTTCAGTCAGGTAGTGGCATCTACGGTTCATGACTATTTCCCCCTGCTTCTACTCCACCTCCTTTTTGGCCTGCATACTAACTTCTTTTTTCCACTTTGAAATGGCCTCTTTCATTTTTTTGGCACGCTCTGGATACTTTTCAATGAGATTATTTTTTTCGCTGATATCATTATCTAAATCGTACAACTCACATTTATTTGACTTCACAATCATTTTCCAGTTCCGATCACGCATGGCCGTTCCAAGCTTCGGCTCATATCCGAAAAATAATTTACGATCAGGAAAATCAGCTTGTTTAAATAATAGATCTTTCATACTCGTACCGTCTAACTTTCGATCTTCGGGTATCGGGATATCCGCTATATCCATTACCGTTGGAAAAATATCCATTCCCATGGTCACTTCATTTGTCACCACACCGGCGGTAATTTTCTTAGGCCACCAGGCAATCGCCGGGACACGGTGGCCTCCTTCATAATGGCTGAACTTGCCGCCTCTAAACGGTTGATTGGAGCCTGCCCCAATAGCACCATTATCAGAGAAGAAAAATATAAAAGTGTTGTCTGCAAGATTATAGCATTTGACCGTATCGAGGATCTTGCCGATCCCCTTATCCATTTCTTCTAACATGATCTTATATTTAGGGCGAATTCTCTTACGGCTCCATCTTTCAGATTTAGGTACGGGTTTGTCATTCTTCCTTTTTTCCAGTGTGTCATCGGGAGTTTGAAAAGGTAAATGCACCGCCTGATGAGAAACATACAGGAAAAAAGAATTTGACTTGTTCTTCTCGATAAAGCGTACAGCGTGTTCAGTTATCAGGTGCGTCGCATAACCTTCGATTCGTTTGCGTTCAAGGCCGTTATACCAGTCTCTATGATTGTGGTAATCTGTTACACCACTAAGAAAACCAACGAATTCATCGAAACCGTGATTGATAGGATTCTGCTTCAGGTCGGTACCTAAATGCCATTTACCGAACATCCCCGTTTTATAGCCTCCTTTTTTCAATAGTCGGGGAATCGTCAGCTCTGTGGTTTCAAGACCAGGGGTATCAAGATGACTTGCAATGACATCTATGATATTTACGCGTTGTTGGTATCGCCCTGTCATAAAAGCTGCTCGTGTAGGGCTGCATACAGAGCTGTTTGAATGAAAATCTGTAAAGGTCATACCTTCTGAGGCCATGCGTTCAAGATGAGGTGTTTTAACCCACCCGTTATACACACTAGTGTCTCCATAACCAAGGTCGTCGGCCAGAATAATAATGATATTGGATTTCTGTGCCTTTCTATTGTCACAAAATTCCGATGGCAACATTGTTAATAGGGCAGCACCAGTACCCAATGCCCTTAAAAAGTCTCGACGCGTAAGTGATATATTCATTCAAGCCTGTCCTGCTCAAAAATTTTGAACTTATTTAATTTCAACGATCTATGTAAATTCCTTGAATAAAGGTTAAGGATTAATTCTATAGGAATGTTAGGGAGGAAACAACCTTGA
>LJUC01000028.1 GCA_001303695.1 Phycisphaerae bacterium SM23_30 | reverse complement strand
ATATTGTCGTATAAATGGTTGAAAAACGGTGAAGTGCTCGCCTCCGGATACGTTGAGGCGTTACCGGGCGGCGACAGGGTTCCGATCGATGATCTGATTATAGCACCCGGCGATACCAGGTTTCCTCTAGGAGTGCATCAAATCGAGCTTCGGATCAACGATGGAACTAATTTCCCGGAGGGTGTTTTTGTCTCGGTCGAGGTCATCGATACCACAGCGCCCAGCATCAGTCCGGTACCAAGCGTTACCATCCTCTGGCCACCCAATCATACCTTACAGCCGGTTACCATCCAGGCCAATGCCTTTGACAACGGCGGCGGCGCTATTCATCTGGAGGTGGATGTTGTAAGCAGCGAACCCCCCGATGCCGACGGCGACGGCAACACCATCCCCGACTTCTATATCGACTCCGTTGACGATGATACGGGAATAATCGAGCTGCGCCTTCGCTCCGAGCGTGTCGGCAAAGGCGACGGCCGAATTTATAAGATTACCATAACGGCTACGGATACCAGCCAAAATCAATCTGTTGCTGTAGTGGAAATCCTGGCCCCCCACGACCGGAGAAAAAAATAGAATCTTATTTTGTTTATAAAAAAAGCAAAAAAACTCCAAAACCAAAAGGGCCGTGAACATAATGCTTGCGGCCCTATTTTTATCACTAACTGATCAGCGCTTCCAAATCCTCAGCGCCTTTGCGGCTAATCTTAAACTGGGCCGCCCAATCCCCTTGTTCCAACTCAAATCCCGACCCCTCCAAGGATAAAATTCTCTGTTCTCCCTGAGACCTCGGTGGCTAAAATTCCTCCTGTAAGATTCGCCCTTCAAAATTCCTTGAAAATTCTAAATCCAATATTCTAAATTAACATCTTACCTATCTTACCCATCTTAACATTTTTCATACGCCAAAAACCGTAATTTCTCCTCAAAAACCGGTCAAAAACACCTCAAAAGTGGTCAACTTTCCGTCAAAACCCGTGCACTTTCGAGCAAAAATCCTGTATATTTCGCAGAAATCATGTATAATTTTAAAAAATTCGGCAAAATCTTCCTAAATTTCCCCCTATTTGGGCCTACCTGTGTTAAGATAGGTAAACTTTTCCCCTCCAAAATCTTACCTATCTTAACATTTCTTAACATTATGTATAAATATACACTAAATCGCATAAATGCATTTACAGCCATCTTCGCCCTGATTTAGATGTTACCTTTCTTCTATTCTTTGCCCCTTCCCTCACCTTGTTTTTCCCTCGGCCCGCACCTGCCTAAAGTGTGCTCCATCAATGACCGATAATATTTATAGGATATTGACGCCGACAGAGAGCCTATGTCTGTAATTGTCGTTGCGACAAGGAATTATATATGGGCACCATCAGCAGCGGTATTGGACTGATATCGGGGCTGGATATTCAGGACCTGGTAACTCAGCTCATGGCTATCGAGTCCCGGCCTCACGAGTTGATAAAAACCCGTATCGAGGGGATAACCGTCCAGCAGACGGCCCTGATGTCGCTGCAGGCCCGGATTATGGCACTGCAGGTCAACGCCGCCAGCTTCAATAAGGAATCGGTTTTTAATCAAAAGGCCGTCACCAGCAGCGACGAAAACGTAATTACCGCTTCTGCAAGCAATTACGCCGCTTGCGGCACCTATCGCTTTATCATTAAAAGGTTGGCCAGCAACCATCATTTTATTAGTCGCGGATATAGCAGCCTCAACAGCGGCGTCGGCACCGGCGCGATCACCTTCGAGATAGGCAACGGCCAACTAAATCGGCCCACGGAACTGAGCTTTATCAACGGGCAGCAGGGTTTTGAGCGGGGCGAGATCACTATTACCGATCGCGCCGGCCATACCGGCCGGATTGACCTTTCCACGGTCCTGACCATGCAGGATGTTCTCGCCGAGATCAATAAAAATACCGAGGTGCAGGTTACCGCCGCAGTATCCGGAGACCGCCTGGTGATCACCGATAACAGTACTGGTGCGGGCGTTTTTAGCATCAGCGGCGCTGCGGCTGAGAGCCTGGGTATTGAAGGGATTGCAGGGGCCGACCAGCCGCACCAAATTATCGGACGGGATATTGTGTATCTAACGGCCGATACCGGTTTGCGACAACTCAATGATGGTAACAGCGTTCGGGGTTTAGGATTCGGCGACGATCTGATTTTTCACCGTGCCGGCGAAGTGGAATCTTTGTTTTCGCTGGATCTGAAAGACACCCTCTTTGAGACGGTGGGGGATCCCGACGCCAGCAACACCCTGCAGTCATTGAACGGGGGCAACGGGGTGCGGCTGGGCAAGTTCCGCATCACCGACAGGAACGGGAAATTTATTGATATCGACTTGAATGAGTTGACCGCCGAATATGGGCCGCGGGTAACACTGGGACACGTCAAAGAGTTCATCCAGCAAAAGATTGATGAAAAGAATGAACGGGATAATCCGTCGAGCGATCCTGATTTTAAGGGCATGTCGATTTCGATTACATTTACCGGTACGGATCATCTTACCATCAAAGATAACAGCGAGCCGGTAATTCCAGAGGGTGAGGCTTACGTACGGGCGGAGGATTTAAAGGAAAGAAAGAGTCATTTTATCATTGAAGATCTTGAGGGGGGATTTACCGCCGCCGATCTGGGCATAATTGGTGATGTAGAAGGTGAAAACATCCATGGCGAAAATATCTGGCGGATGGACAGTCTGGGCGATCTCGTCAGCGCCATTAATTATCATTGGTCCAACTGGGACCCCACCGCCGCCAAGGCGGATAAGAGATATGTAATCGTTGAACTGGACCAGGATGGTAATGGTCTCAGCATTACCAATAACACCGCCGAGGCTCTCACCCTGGAGGACACCGCCGCCGCCGCCGACCTGGGCCTGGTTAATAGCGAAGGTTTTACGGGGGTTTTCACCGGTCGAAGGCTGATCGCCGGGCTTAACACCGTTTTGTTAAGCTCGCTCAACGGGGGCTCGGCGGGCAGCAATCAGATCACCACGGAGCACAGCATCAACCTGACCGATCGTTCGGGCCAATCGGTTCAGGTGGACCTGACGGGCCTGGATACGGTTCAGGAGGTGTTCGAGGCCATCAATCAGGCCGCGACCAATATTACCGCCTCGGTTAATCAGGCGGGAAATGGTATTATCCTGACCGATGATCATTCCCCTGCGGGGGGAAGCATAGCGGTATCCGGCGACCTGGCGGAAAAGCTTAATATTGCCGTAAGCGCTGGCGAGGGTCTGGGCCGCATCGACAGCGGCAATCTGCAACTGCAGTATATTTCAGAGGCCGCCCGATTGACGGACCTGCGGGCCGGGAGGGGCGTGCAGCCGGGTAAGTTCAAGGTTACCGATGGCGACGGGGTCAGCAAAACCATCGATCTTTTCCGGGATGACGTTAAGACCCTGCAGGATGTTATCGACGCCTTTGCCGGTTCCGGGACCAATCTGCGGGCCCGAATAAACGACACCGGCGACGGTTTGCTGGTTTATGATGAGATCAGCACCGGCGGCGGCGCCATAAAGATCGAGGAAATTGACGGTCACACGGCCCGGGATCTGGGTATACTCGGAACTGCCCGCCAGGGCGAGAATTTTATCGACGGCTCCTATGAATTTAAGCTCGAGATGGGGGGCGGCGACACCATAGAAGACCTGGCGGCGCGGTTAAACCAGGCCGACATCGGGGTAACCTGCTCGGTCATTAACGACGGCAGCGGAGATAATCCTTATCGGATCAGCTTTACCAGCTTAGTTTCCGGTCGCGTCGGCCGCGTCTATCTGGATGCCGGAACCACTAATCTCACCACCCGGACGCTGGCTTCGGGAGACGATGCCATCGTGCTCTTCGGCGAAGGCGCTGCCTCCGGCGCCGTCTTGATCACCAGCAGCACCAACACCATTGAAAATGCCGTTAAGGGAACCACCCTGGAGTTAGTCGGCGTCAGCGATACGCCGGTGGATATAAGCGTGGCCCAGGACCTGGACGGCATCATAGCGCAGATTAAAAACTTCGTAGAATCTTATAATAGCATCATGGAAGACATCGCTGAAAAAGACAGGTTCGATCCTGAGACCCTGGAGCGGGGGGTGCTTTTCGGTGAGCATGCCGTCGATACCGTGCGCGATGTCCTGCAATCGGTGGTTCGTAAAACCGTGCCCGGCCTGTCGGCCTCCATGAACAGCCTGTCGGATGTGGGGATCAGGCCGGCTCCCTTTGGCACTGAGACGGCAACCAACGAACAAAATGAAGAGATACAATATGCGGTGGTCACGACCCCTAAATTAGAGTTTGATGAAGATAAGTTCCGCGCCGTTTTTGCCGAGAATCCCGAGGCGGCGGCGGAATTGTTCACCAAGGCCGAAACGGGTATCGGCGATTGGCTCGCCGACCGCCTGGAGGGTCTGGCCGGTTCCACCGACAGCACCATTAAGTATCGATTGGACGCTATGCAATCACAGCAAAATATGCTGGAGGATAGGGCCGAATATCTCGAAGTGCTGTTGCAATCCAAGGAGGAACGGCTCTATCAACAGTTTTACGCCATGGAACAGGCTTTGGCCTCGCTGCAGTCCCAGCAGGCGGCTTTGGCCAGTCTTAGCAGTCTGGCGGCGTCCTGGGCCCAAACTACTCGAGCCTGAAGATTTTTGGCGGGACATTGGTATTTATGAAGCAAAAACCCCACACTGCTGAAGAGTATATAAAGACCAAGGTGCTGACCGCGACGCCGACACAGTTGCAACTGATGTTGTATGACGGCGCCATCCGTTTTTGCGAGCAGGCCCGCCCGGCGGTGGAAAATAAAGAGGTAGAAAAAAGTTACGGCCTGATCAGCAGGGCCGAAAAGATCGTGATGGAATTATGCAATTCCATGCGTGATGAGTTTGCCCCCGAGACCTGTGCCAATATGCGTCGGCTTTACATATTTTGCTACGATCGGCTGGTCGAGGCCAACCTGAAGAAGGAACTCCAGCCGCTGGACGAGGCCCTGAAGGTATTACGTCATATGCGGCAGACCTGGTTGATGTTGATGGATAAGGAACGGCGGGAGAAAGCCGAACAGGCTGATTCCGCTGACCAGCCAGGCGACGCCGAAAGCCAATCGTCCGAGTGGGCCGATCAACAAGTCGGCGCTAAGATCAATTTCGAAGGTTAAATCGAAAGGGGGGGACGGTCTGCAATTCAAATCATTATATCTTTCTTGACCTGTTTTGGGAGGCCCACTAAACTCTATTAAATAGATATGTGGGTATGCGCTTAGGGGCAAATTATGGTTGATATGTCCAGGCGAATAAGAAAGCACCTGAAGGTCATGTGGAAAGTTCTTGCCGGATTAGGGGTGTTGGTTTTTCTGGCGGTTATGATGTTCTGGCTGTCGGGCGGCTTCAGAGAAAAGGTAGAACCGGCGGGGGCCCCTAAAGCGCCAGCTCCTGCGGCGCTGCAAACTCGGCCGGTGGAGCGTGGCAGCTTTCCCTTAATCATCGAACAGGTGGGCACCTTACGTTCGAAGGCCCAAACCAATGTATCCAGCCGCATCATGGCCCAGGTTCGACAAATTCTTATCCGGGAAGGGGACGAAGTGGTCGGCCCTGATAACGAATCGATCCCACCCACCCTTTTGGCCTACCTCGACAGCCGCGACATTCAGGCCAAGTTGAACCAGGCTCAGGCCCAGGTCGCCGTTCTGGACCGCTCGATCGAGGCTTCCAAAGCCGCCGTCGAGACCGCCCAGGCCCAGCTCGAGGCGGCCCAGGCGAAGACGGATCAGGCCGTTGCCGACTACGACCGGTATTTGCAACTTTATCAAAGTCAAGCGGCCACCGAACAGCAGCTCGAGCAGGCCAAGGCCCAAAAAGAGGTTGCCGAAGCCCAGCAACGAGCCGCCCAGCAGGCCCTTCATACGGCCCAGCTTGAGGTCGAAAGGGTAAAGGCGCAAAAGATACAGGCCGAAGCCGCCGTCGCCGAGGCCCAGGTTATGTTCAGTTTTACCGAGATTAAAGCACCTTTCACCGGCCGCATCTCCCGCAAATTGGTGGAAGTGGGCGATATTGTGGCGCCCGGTGAGCCCCTTTTCGTTCTTGAAAGCCACGCCCAACCGGAGTTTCAGGCGGTCGTTTCCGAATCACTTATCGATCATCTGAAAGTCGGCACTTCCTTAAATGTATATGTTGACGCCTTGAAAAACACCTATGAGGGAGCCGTGCGGGAGGTCATCCCGCAGGCCGATCCCGCCACCCGCACGGTGCTGGTAAAGGTTTCTTTGCCCCGGACGCCCCTGCCGGTCAGCGGCCTCTTCGGGCGCCTGATGATCCAGACCGGAAGCTACGAGGCGCTGGTCATTTGCCGGGACGCCGTCCAAAAGGTAGGACAGCTTCAGCTGGTTCAGGTTCTCGATGCCGACGGATACCCCCGGCGCCGCTTTATCACGCTGGGTAAAAGTCATGATCAATTCGTGGAGGTGCTCTCCGGTCTGCAGGAAGGAGAGGCGGTGGTGGTTCGGTGAATGATGCGGAGGTAATTTCCAGCAGTTGGATCAACCGTATCGTGGAGACCTTTTTGAAAGGGAGTTTTTCGATACTGTTGATCCTGATCAGCCTGGTGGCCGGCGTTTTTGCCCTGATGTTCACCCCCCGGGAGGAAGATCCCCAGATTATCGTTCCGGTGGCCGATATATTTATCTCGATGCCGGGGGCTTCGGCCGCCGAGGTCGAGCGTCAGGTGGCCACCCGGCTGGAGAAGCTGCTTTACCAGATTGACGGGGTGGAGTATGTCTATTCGACGAGCTATCCCTCGCAGGCGATAGTGACGGTCCGCTTCTATGTGGGCGAGGATCGGGAAGAAAGCTGGGTCAAGCTGCACAATAAGATTACGGCCAATATCGACCAGGTTCCTCCCGGGGTGTCCGGCTGGGTGGTCAAGCCCGTGGAAATTGATGATGTGCCGATCGTCAATCTCACATTATACAGCGCGCGATACAGCGGTTACGAATTGCGCCGCCTGGCGGAAGAGCTGGAGATTCGTCTGCAGGCGGTCAACAACGCCGGTGGCACCTACATCGTCGGCGGTCGTGCCCGTGAGATCACCGTTCATTTAAGTCCCCAGCTCATGGCCAGCCGCGGCGTTGCTTTGCAGGATGTGGTCGGCGTGCTGGAGGGGTTCAACGTCTCAGTGCCCGCCGGTGAGATCGAGACTCAAGATCAAACCCTCCAGGTGCAGGCGGGCCGATTCCTTACCTCCGCCGATGAGGTTGAGAATCTCATTGTGGTGGTTCATCAAGGCCGCCCCGTTTATATGAAGGAGGTCGCCGATGTTGCCGACGGTCCTGCCGAGACACAAACCTATACCCGTATTATGTTTGGTCCCTCTGCCTATGCCGAGGGCGACCCTGCCGGCCGGCACGGCGTTTTACCCGAGCATGTTGAGCGATATAAAGACTATGCCGCCGTCACCGTGGCCGTGGCCAAACGTAAAGGCACCAACGCCGTCCGGGTCTCCGAGGAGGTCCAGCAAAAGGCGCAGCAATTCGCCCGCCAGGTTTTGCCCGACGAGGTGCATCTCCGGGTCACCCGTGATTACGGCAAGACCGCCAACGATAAAGTCAACGAGCTGGTGGAGGCTTTGGTTGTGGCCATATTGATAGTTATCGCCCTGTTGGCTTACACCCTCGGCTGGCGGGAGGCCATTGTCATCGCCGTCGCCATCCCCGTTTGTTTCAGCTTCACCCTGCTGATCAATTATCTGTTTGGTTATACCATCAACCGGGTTACCCTCTTTGCCCTAATCCTCTCTTTGGGTTTGGTGGTTGACGATCCCATCGTCGATGTTGAGAACATCCACCGTCATCTGGCCATGCGTAAATTTGCGCCTTTTAAAGCGGTGCTGGCGGCCGTCAACGAGGTCCGGCCCCCGGTCATCCTGGCCACCTTTGCGGTGATTGTTTCATTTATCCCACTGTTCTTTATCACCGGCATGATGGGCCCTTACATGGCCCCCATGGCCATCAACGTTCCCGTGGCCATGCTGATGAGCCTGGCGGTGGCCTTTACCATCACTCCCTGGCTGGCGTATCATGCCCTCAAGCGCTCATTCGAGAGGCCTCACGCCGAGGTTTTTGTCCTCGAAAGAAGTCTTTTCTATCGAATATATAGCACGGTAATGAGCCCTGTTTTTCGCTGGCGTTCGGTTCGATGGCTGATCTTACTGGTGGTTTTTGGGCTTTTGGGTTTTGCCGGCTGGCTGGTTGTCTCCCGCCGGGTACCTCTGAAGATGCTCCCTCTGGATAATAAAAACGAGCTGCAGGTGGTCATCGATATGCCCGAAGGGGTTACCCTGGAAAAGACCGAAGCCGCCGCCTTCGAGGTGGCCGACTATCTGGTGCATGTCCCTGAAGTAACCGATGTCACCACCTTCGTGGGCACCTCCAGTCCGGTTGATTTTAACGGACTGATCCGTCATTATTACCTGCGCCGGGGTGATAATGTGGCCGATGTGCGCTTCAACCTCCTGGAAAAAAGACACCGCATCCAGCAAAGCCACGCCATCGGATTACGACTGCGAGACGATCTTACGGAGATTGCCCTGCGGCATAAGGCCAACATCAAGATCGTGGAAGCCCCGCCGGGGCCGCCGGTTATTTCCACCCTGGTCGCCGAGATCTACGGACCCATCGGCCAACCTTATCAGGACCTTGTCGAGGCCGCTCGAGTCGTTGAAGAGCACATGCACAATACCCCCGCGGTAGTCGATATTGACGACGTCATCGTCGCCGCCCAGACCAAAACCGTCTTTGAGGTTGATCGCACCAAAGCCGCCCTGCACGGCATCTCTGCTCAAGAAATCGCCGCCGTCCTGCAGGTCTCGGTCCTCGGCAGCACCCCCACCTCGCTGCGTCTGGGCGACCAGGTTCAGCCGGTAAGAATCCGCCTGCAGTTGCCCCGAGAACAGCGGCATCTGGAATCGTATCTGGAGCAGTTTATCCTCCGCGGCCGAAGCGGCGACCGCGTCATGCTCTCGGAGCTGGGCGGCTTCGTCCGTGAAACCATCGATCAGCCGATCTACCATAAGAATCTGCAACCGGTCGTCTATGTGTTTGCCGAGACCGCCGGTATGCCTCCGCCCGAGGCCGTTCTTGCCCTGAGTAAAAAGGTAAAAAACGACTTTCGCTTGAACGACTTTAATGTCAACTGGGCCGGTGAAGGTGAATGGGAAGTTACTCTCCGCGCCTTCCGCGATCTGGGCGCCGCTTTTGCGGTGGCCATTGTGGGGATTTATATTTTGCTGCTTTATCAGACGCAGAGCTACCTGCTGCCCGCCATCCAACTGGTGGCCCTGCCTTTGTCGATCATCGGCATCCTACCGGGCTTCTGGCTGCTTAATCTTCTAACGGCCGAGACGGTCGCGGGTTATTCTGATCCCGTTTATTTTACCGCCACCGGCATGATCGGCATGATTGCCCTGACCGGCATCGCCACCCGCAACTCCATCCTGCTGATCGAATTCGTCCAGGAGCGCAAGAAAGAGGGGAAACCCCTCGTGCAATCTCTTATCGAAGCCGGGGCCCTCAGAAGCATTCCCATATTTTTAACTTCACTTACCGCCATGCTGGCCGCCGGGCCTATCACCCTCGACCCGATTTTTTCCGGGTTGGCCTGGGCCCTGATCTTCGGTCTATTGGTCTGCACGCTTTTTACCGTGGTGGTCGTGCCCATGATCTACTACATGGCCTACGCCAAGCGGATCCCGGCGGCCGCGGGAAAAGATTAGATTGTTGCGATTCTTTAATTTAGAAAGGGATTTTCTGTAATGTACTTGTCGAATTTTTAGGGTTGGTAAAATGGATATTATTTTAGTTGAATTGCTCCAACCAGTATGAGAATCCCCATCGTCACAATAAAGGCCCCCAGCAGCATATAAAAGACCCGCGCCCCGCTGCGGCCCATCATCGTGGTCAAAAATCGCGCCTTACGGCTTTGCATAAACCAATTCCAGTTAAAAGCCGCACCGGCAAGGCCGAATAATCCCAGCGCTATAAGAAAAAAACCGACTGGATTCATGGAAAATCCTTTTATCGTATTAGATATTTATCCATTTGAATTGAAACTCCACCTCCTCGTTTTTTCCCTCCCGCTCGTGCTCGATATTGAAGACTGCCCGCGCCGGGATATAAACCCGTTCGCGGGCGATCTGAATGCGGAAGGGCCTGCCGGTCTCCAGGCAATCGGCCAAGCGCCGCAGCTTGGCCGCTGTTTCTTTTATCGAATACCTCTTCTCGATATCCCGCTTTTTTTTCTGGGCCATGGACAACTTCCTTATGAAAAGGCTATACTAATGTCTTTCAAATTAATAATTTATCCTAAGGTATTAAGCTATTTTTGTCAAAAATAAAAGTGTTTTACTTTGGGGGTAGTTTTTTCTTTCTTTTCGGTCAGTTGCGGCGCATAATAATAATAACTATAATTTTTTGTATTATTTAACGTTGAAAAATTATTTAAATACAAATACTTATATAAAAGGCCGATATGGGGGCAAAAACACCCTCAAGCTGCGCTTGAGGGTGCCACCCGGTGTTTAATTTACTATTCCATAAAAAATAAGAGCGACGTTATGGCGGAAAAAGTTTTTGTAGCCAAGTGGTATCATATGATTTTTTATCCGGATTGGCTCCGGCGTCTCATTGAAAAGCCGCACCGGTATCTATCGGAGTTGGTCACAGCGGGGATGAGGGTGGCGGATGTCGGCTGCGGCACGGGATTCCACAGCTGTTTGCTGGCGGAAATGGTGGGAGGGCAGGGACATGTTTTTGCCGTTGATTTACAGGCAGAAATGCTGCATTTGGCCCGTAAAAAGGCCCAAAGAGCAAACCTGCTCGACCGCATCACCTTCAGGCAATGCACCCCCGATGATATCAACCTCGCCGAGCCTCTCGATTTTATTCTCACCGTGTATGTCGTGCACGAGGCCCCGGATCGCCGGCGCTTCCTGAAGCAGTTGCGCGCCATACTTAAACCGGCAGGAAAATATCTTTTGGTCGAACCCAAATTCCACGTCGAGGAGGAGGTGTTTGACGATACTTGCCAGGATGCTTTAGACCTCGGATTTATAAAAATTTCCGAACCGAAAATCCCCTTTGGTTACGCCGCCCTGTTCACCACCGCTTCTTAACGCCAGTCTTGGGGCAGGTTGCCCGTATTTAGTTTTACCTGACTTTTTCTACTCCTTTTTCAGCAACCGGGTTGAAAGATCCCGCCGCTTGACAAAATCAGTTTAGGGGCCTATATTATTATTTTATAGATGAGGAGTGATTGCATGCCGAGCGTACCGGAGTCCGTGGAGAATTATGAAAAGTCGAAAAAAATTGTTGGTTACGAATCCTTTTGCCAAGCCTCCCCCCGAACTTATAGTCTTCTGGGATTTCGCTGCGGGCTGGAGATTCACCAGCAACTGAAAACCCAAAAGAAGCTTTTCTGCCGCTGTCCGGCGGGTCTCTATCAGAGCAAAGATGAATACGATGCCGAAGTCATCCGCCACATGCGCCCCACCCTCAGCGAACTGGGCGAGTATGACGGCACCGCCCTGATGGAATTTAAGACCCGCAAGAACATCATCTACCGGATAAAAAATGAATCGGCCTGCACCTACGACATCGACGACACTCCTCCTTTTCCCCTGAACCGCGAGGCGTTGAAGATCGCCCTGGAGGCGGCCCTGCTTTTAAAGACCAGTATCGTCGGGGAGCTGCACATTACCCGCAAGCAGTATCTGGACGGCAGCATCCCCACCGGTTTTCAGCGGACCGCTATTGTGGGCATCGAAGGGGAGATTCCGCTGGCCGCTCGAAGGGTGCGTATCATTCAATTAAGCCTCGAGGAGGACGCCTGCCGCGAGGTTTCCGACATCGGCCACGAGAGAATCTATACCACCGACCGTTTGGGCATGCCCCTGATCGAAATCGTGACTTATCCCGATATGCAGACCCCCCAGGAGGCCGCCCAGGCCGCCCATTACCTTCGCTTTTTGACCCGCTCCACCGGCAAGGTCCGCACCGGCAGCGGCGCCGCCCGGGAAGACGTCAACGTCAGCATCACGGGCGGCACCCGCGTCGAAATCAAAGGGGTCGCACATATCAGTTGGATCCCCCGGCTGACTCATAACGAAGCCTTTCGTCAAAAGGCCCTGCTGGAGATTAGAAAAATTCTCAAGCACCGTGTTAATGATGCAACCTTTTGGAAGACACATCATGCTCCGCTGGCGCCTGAAATGTTCAAAGATGAAATTCCGCTTTTGAAACAGGCACAAGAAAGAGGTTGCCCTATTATGGCCGTCAACCTGCCCGGTTTTGGCGGCGTACTTTCCTTTTTTACCCAGCCGGGCCAAACCTTTGCCGATGAATTGAGCGCGCGCCTGAAAGTAATCGCCTGTTTGGAAAAACCAAACATGCTTCATTCGGAAGAGTTAGAACCGTTATTAGGCAGGGGGGAACTTACCGCTGTTCGGAAATTATTAAACAGCAAGGCCCCTGACGCCCAAGTAATCTTCTGGGGTCCGCCCGCCGACATCGAAACCGCTCTGGAGACCATCGAAGAACGATGCCGTCTCGCGTTTGAAGGCGTGCTGAATGAGACGCGCAAGGCCCGGCCCGACGGCACCAATATCTTTGAAAGGATTCTGCCCGGCCCCGACCGCATGTATCCCGATACCGATTCACCGCCTATAGCCATCGAAGAAGAGCTAATCGACCGAACCCGGCAAAACCTGCCCTCCGCGATCGTGGATCGACTGGAGAAGTTAAGGCGTTGGAAAATACCTCCGGATACTTACGATTATATCCTGAGAAGAAACCTGTTTTGCGCTCTGGAAAAGATTATACGGGATTTTGACCAGCCGCCGCGTTTTGTCGGCGCTCTTATGGGCCATACCTTGAAAAACGCCGAATCCCACCTTAACGGCGCCATGCCTTTAGACCAGGAAAAAATTTATGACCTTTTTGCTTTCCTGCACCGAAATAAACTTAACCGAAACATCCTGAAAACCCTCTTGCCCGCCCTCTATCGTCATACCCGGATGGATTTCGAGGCCCTTCTGAGAAATGTCAATTATCAAAATGCCTGCCCAGAGGAAATTCTTGCGCGGATACCTTTATTGAGGGAAAAATTTCGCCGGCAGAACGCCTTCAAAGATGCCGCCGCCGAAAGCGATTGGATTATGGGACAACTGAGGCCTCTGGCTCTGGGCAACATGGACCTGGCCGATCTCAGGCGGGAAATTGACGGAGGCCGATTATGAGCGATGCTTTCAAAGGTTATAAAGGGCGCGCCCTGGAGACCTTAAAAAAATTTAACGTTCGCGTCTGGAGCGAGACCCATATTCAATCCCGCCGCGGGGCCTTCAAGGGTATTATCCTGCCCCGCGCGGAAAACGACGACGATCGCCATCTGGTTTTGAAACTGGCCAACGGCTATAACGTGGGCGTCGCCGTCGATACCATCGAACAAATGCACCAGGTCGGTTACAAGGAAGCGCACTATAAAATCCCTGAAAAAGAGTTCCCTTTTTCCCCGGCAAAACCCAACATCAAGCTTTTCGGCACCGGGGGCACCATTGCCTCCCGGCTCGATTACCGCACGGGCGCCGTTATCCCGGCTTTTACGCCCGGGGAGTTATATGGCGCCGTGCCTGAATTAGCGGACATCTGCAATTTAAGCACCGAAAAGCTCTTTTCCGTCTTCAGTGAAAACATGGGATCGGCTGAATACATCACCCTGGCCAAAGCCATCGGCGCCGAAATAGAAAAAGGCATCGACGGCATCATCATCGGCCACGGCACCGACACCATGCATCACACCGCCGGCGCTTTGGCTTTTATGATCCAGAATTCCCCCGTGCCCATCGTGATGGTCGGTTCCCAGCGTTCCTCGGATCGGCCTTCTTCCGACGCCGCCCTCAACCTGATTCACGCCGCCACCGCCGCCTGCCGGTCCGACATCGCCGAGGTCATGGTCTGCATGTTCGGCCCCACCTCCGACGAATATGCCCTTTTGCATCGGGGCACGCGCGTCCGCAAAATGCATTCTTCCTATCGCTCCACCTTCCGCACCGTCGGGGATATCCCCTTAGCCATGGTGCAGAGAGATAAGATTACACCTTTTAGAAATGATTACCACCACCGCCGAAAAGACCGCAAGGTTGATATTTACCCTTACTTCGAAGAACGCGTCACGATGGTTTATTACTACCCCAACATGCACCCTGACATTATCGACGCCCTGGTGGAAAAAGGCTATAAAGGCATTGTCATCGCCGGCACGGGCCTGGGCCACGTCAACAAACCCGTCTATCCCGCCATCGAAAGAGCCGTCAAAGCGGGGGTTGCTATTTATATGACCGTGCAAACCTTATGGGGCTACGTGCACATGTTCGTCTATGAAACCGGCCGCGACCTTATCGCCAAGGGCGTTATCCCCGCCGAAAACATGCTCCCGGAGGTCGCCTACGTCAAGCTCGGCTGGGCCCTGGGCCAGACCGACGACCTCGAAGAAGTCAAAAAAATCATGCTTACCGGCGTCTGCGGGGAAATCACCGAACGCGAACCCTACAACGGCTACCTTATCTTCCAGGGCGGCATACCCGAAATAGAAGAATTCCTCAAAAAAGTCCACAAATAACTAAACTATAAAAGACCCAGCGAAATTCAAGTACCCCCGATTACCGGGTCGCAGGTTGGAATGATTGTGGACGGAATTTAAAACCACTTTAAGTCCGTCGGTCCAGAGATTATCGGAAATATCTCCGCGGAACTGGCGAACCCCGGCCAGGGAGTCCACCAGGTCGGCGGCGATCTGGTTGGCGGGGACCGCGCCGTTGATGGCCGCCTTAAGCGCCGCGGCGACCAACCGGTCATCGATTTCCGGATCGTGCCGCCAGGCGGACACCAGGGCAAATTCGACATTCTGCAACACGTCGCCGTACTCGCTGGTCATGTGGTAATAGATACTATCCGAGACGCCGAACCGCGGCTCCTTTTTTCGCTTTAAACGTCTAAGATGGGATATAAAACCTCCTTGTTTCATCAGATAATCATTGAGAGAAAGTCATTTTCTATTTATCCACCGGAAACGTCATTTTTCCTTTCCACTTCAATTCCGGTTGATAGCGATTAATATAATCAATCAGCAATGTTGCAATCTTCACCGTCTCGGCGAAACTCACCGGCGGCCAATCCGGATCGTACTCATCATCCACCGTATGGTATCTGTCCCTGTACTCATCCTTGGCATTGATCCCGCTGACGTAATCCTCCCCCGGCGTCAGCATCAGTGCCGGTATCCCCTGCTTGGCGAAATTAAATTGATCCGATCTTTTTCAATCTGAATACTGCATAAAGCGGATTGTCTTTTACCGTATGATCCACCTGCCAGCCGGCCTGGCGGGCCAGTTTTTCTATTCCTGCCCGCCCCAGATAGCGAAAGTGCATCTGGGCCGCCTGCATCATGGCCGGCACCGCCGGATCGATCGTTGCGATATCATGCAAGACGTCTCCTAACATGGAAAAATCAGCCGGCGTGTTTTGCCGGAGCACTTTCAGGTTGGATATGATTTCCTCATCGCTGCCGTATTCAAAGAGCCCGCCCTCTGAAACACCGATCATAATATCCTTGTTATTTATCGATTGTTGTAAGAATAATTTTAAACCGTCTTTATGGGACCAGTTGTGCTCGACATGCTTGAACTCAATATCAAGACCCTGCAGGGGCCCGCCCTTCGCCTGCAGCGCTTCGACGCAGCGGCGGCCGAAATTAGGGCCGAAACGGTCCGTATCCAAAATATTAATCTCTATCTTTTTTCCCTGCAGTAATCCCGGACTGTTTTTCTGCATCACGTTCAGGGCGTTAAAACTATCGACCCCCGATCCCCCGGCGATATTGATAAAGCGCAGCGTCGTCGCCGTTGATTGTTGCAGCAGCGGGGTAAGGGTCTGGGCCTCCAGGGTACTGATGTCGCGCAGGCGCGTCCGGATCGCCGCCGAAAACAAGGAATGGGCCACCACCCGGTCCAGGTCTCGCTCTTTGCCCCCGCCGATATTCTCCGGGCCCAGCTTCGACATCAAGGTGCTCATGCCGTCAAGATATTTATCGCCGGAGTCCTTTAAGAAAAAACCGCCTAAGATGTGAGAATATTGAGCCGATAATCTTTTGAGAAAACCGGGCAGAAGCTTAAGTAATTTCGCCTGCCGCCGCGATTTCCTGCTCAGCCGCCGCCAATCCGCCTCGCTCAACTTGACCGCAAACGCCGGATTGGTTACATCAATCACCGCCAGCTCCACCCCATGATCCGTATAAGCGTAAAACACCCCCGGTTGCTTATTCTTCTCCGGAATCTTATCCATCATCACCTTAACCTTGGTCTATGCCTGATACTATTCGTGTGGTTTTTGTGCATCTGTTATTATGTTATAAACTTCCACCACCTTGGGAATCATTTCGAATTGATTTGCCGTTTGTCTCATGCCCGGCCAGGCAAATGAACCCCCCCAAAAATTAAACGGATTCGACGGGCCCAAAGTTATCGTTCCCGAACCGTCGCACTTCTGGTGCATGGTAATATCGGAAAGTGTCTTGATATTCAAACTTTTGACTTTCTGAGAAAATAGTCCACTCAAGATAATTACCCTGTCATTGGTAACGCCATAAAATGTTTTGGCCCGTTGTTTGGCGTCCACTATGAATCGACCAAAAACCAAGTACAATCCGATCAGTACAAACGGCAAACCAAATAACGGAAAAATCAAGGACACAATAAAAGGTGCTTCACTTTCCGAGGAGCCCCTTCCTATACCTAATGCCATGACCTCCCAAAAAAGCGCAAATCCACACCAAAGCAGACTGAATGGAATCATAAATACATCATAACCGTGAAACTTGATACCCTGCCCCGGCCGCCCGCTCCACAACAATTCTTCTTGGGCTTGCATATGTCTTTTAATCGCCTCATCCGGTGTTTGCCAATCCATCGGAACCTCCCTCGGGTAACGTCCTTCCCGGTACGTACGGTTTCATTATTCGACATTCGGATTTCATCATTAGTTCGTCATTCCGGTTTCATAATGCGTCATTCAATAGTCATTCGAATTTCGTCATTCGTCATTTAAAAGTCCCCTCTAGAGAGGGGATTTAGGGGTGTGTTCCTAATTCCCCTCTTGAGAGGGGTTAGGGGTGTGTTCTTTAAATTCCTCATTTTCGCATTGATCTATAAAATTATCAATCGCCCTCAGAACATAAGTCATATCCTTTTTAACCTCCAAATCATGAAATCTTAAAAACCTTATGCCCAGGCTCTCCAACCTTTTTTGCCTTCTCGCGTCCTTGCTGAATTTCTCCGGTATTTCATGACTGAGCCCATCTATTTCAATCGCCAGCATCAGTTTCGCACAGAAAAAATCCACTATATATTCATCGATAGGCTTTTGTCGATGAAAATCATACCCCCGCATCTTCTTCCCCTTCAGCTCCTGCCACATTAAAACCTCGGCCAATGTGCTGTTATTACGCAACTGCCGGGCCAACTCTTTAAGCCTGGGTTTATAGGGTATAATTTTCCTTTTCATATTACACACCCCTGTATCCCCTCTCAAGAGGGGACTTTGTTTATGTATCCTTTGATCGCATTTTACCTTTTTTTCTTATCGATTCTCTCGACCGAATCCAAATCGACAATAAACTCGTGTTATTGCCCCATATGATCCCAATTTAAACATTTGATTTTTCTCAACATCTTTTTACCCGGTCAAAAATTTCCCACCGGCACCGCCTGTTTCATCCGATCCTGGGCCCGCAGCAGTTGGTAGCATCCCGGCCCCACCAGGGCCTCCAGTTTGCGGCAGAAATCCAGATTGGGCTGCACCTGCGCCTCGATCTGCAGCACCACCTTCATGCGTTCGTCGGTCACCACCTCCACATACACCGGACACTTGCCCCGATGACTTTCGCAGAGCTTTTTGAACTGCTTGAGTTTCTCGGTTTGGGTGGTCTGCTCGGATAGCTGCACATTCACCGCGTAGGTCAGGGTTTCTTTGGCGCCGGCCATGTCATAAACCGCGCTCACCTTGATCGACGGCTCTTCCCGCCGAAAATCCACCGCCCCCCGCAAAAACACCATCCGATCCACCTGCATCAAATCTTCATACTGGGCCAGGGCATCCGGAAATATCACCCCCTCCACCGTGCCGTTCAAATCTTCCAGGGTAAACGTCGCCATCCGCGCCCCGGCGTTGCGGCTGTTCTTGGTCACCAGGTAGCGCACCCGCGTAATAATCCCCCCGATAATCACTTCGGTGTTTTCCGTCTTGTCTTTGAGGTTGTTCGTATGGGCCGTGCTGTAGAAATGTATATCCTCGGCATACTGCGACAAAGGATGATCCGTCACATAAAGTCCCAGCACCTCCTTTTCATGCTTTAGAAGTTTCGGCGGCGGCCAGGGCGCCACCTTGGGCAGTTGGGCCGCCTCCTTTTTAATCTCCTCGTCGCTCTCAAACGCCGCAAACAGCGTTGCCTGGCCCTGCTGCGCGTCTTTTTGCAGGGCCTGGCCTATGGCTACCGCCTCTTCCAGCGCCGCCATCAACTGGGCCCGGCTGCCGTGCAAAGAATCCAGCGCCCCCGCCTTGATTAATGCCTCCAACGCCCCTTTGTTCACCGCGCGACCGTCCAGATTCTCGCAAAGATGGAATATGTTATCAAACCTGCCCGCTTCTTGACGCGCCTGAATAATCTCCTCCACCGCCCCCTTGCCCACCCCCTTGACCGCCGCCAAGCCGAACCGGATCCGCTCCCGGCCTCGCCCTGCTTCCGGCGCCGGCGCCGGTTTCTTTTTAACAGCTTTTTTCGCTTTGTTTTTAACTTCGGCCGTCTCTTTTTTAATTGCCGCCGGTTGATGTTCCTTGTCGCAGATCACCGTAAAATCGGTAAAGCTCTCATTCACGTCCGGCGGCAGCACCTCCAGGCCCATCTGCCGGCACTCTTCAATGTATTCAGCCACCTTATCAATCGAACCCATCTCAAACGTCAACAGCGCCGCCATAAATTCCGCCGGGTAATACGTCTTGAAGTACGCCGTCTGCACCGCCAGGATCGCGTATTGTGTCGAATGACTCTTGTTGAACCCGTATCCTGCAAATCGTTCGATCAACGTGAATATCTCTTGCGCCTTATTCTGCGCGATCCCCTTGGCCGTACACCCTTCTACAAAATGGCCCCGTTCCGCCTTGATCGTCCGCTGCTTCTTTTTGCTGATGGCCTTGATCAGTTGATACGCCCGCGCCAACGGTATATCGCCCAGACCGTTCAGTATCTGCATCACCTGTTCCTGATAGACCATAATCCCGTAGGTTTCATGCAGGATTTCTTCCATAATCGAGTGCGGCAGCGACCATTTTTGACCGTGCTTGCGGCTGATATAATCATTGATCAGCGTCATCGGGCCCGGCCGATACAAGGCGTTGGCCGCAATCAAATCCTCTATTCGGTCCGGCTTCATCTTTTGCAGCATGTCGCGCATGCCCGCCGATTCAAACTGGAATATCCCCTTGGTCCGCCCCTGGGCGAATAACTCCAGCACCTGGGGATCGTTTAAATCGATCCTATCGGGATCAATGTCAATCCCCTTGCCCAATTTAACCAGTTCCCGGGCCCGCTCAATGGTGGTCAAGGTTCGCAGACCCAGAAAATCCATCTTTAAAAGGCCCACCTTCTCCACCGTGGGCCCGTCGAATTGAGTGATGATTTCCTCGGAATCGGCCGCCTTATATAACGGTAGAAAATTCGTCAACGGCTCGTCCGCCACCACCACCCCCGCTGCGTGCACCGACGCGTGCCGCGCCAGCCCCTCCAGACGCTTGCCGATCTCGATCACTTCCTTTATTTTATCCTCCCGCGCGCACCAGTCCCTCAGCCGCGGCTCCTGCGCCAACGCCGTCTCCAAGGTTATCCCCAGACTCTCCGGCACCAGCTTGGCCAGACGGTCCGCCTCGGCCAAAGACACCCGCAGCACCCGGCAAACGTCACGGATCACCGCCCGCGCCTTCATCGTCCCGAACGTGATTATCTGGGCCACGTGCCCGTATTTCTTACGTACATAATCAATCACCTCCGCCCGACCGTTCTGGCAGATGTCGATGTCAATATCCGGCATCTCGTTCCGTTCCGGGTCCATAAACCGCTCAAACAACAGCCCGAAACGCAGCGGATCCACGTTCGATATCTCCAGCGCGTAACCCACCAGCGTCCCCACCCCGCTGCCCCGGGGATTCGCCGGTATCCCCTGCTGCCGCGCGTAATGCACAAAATCCCACACGATCAAAAAATAACTCGAAAATCCCTTACCCTGGATTACCTCCAGCTCCCGCTCCAGGCGCTGCTGAATCTCCGGCGTAACCTTGCGATACCGCTTTTTCAATCCCTTTTCACACAGCTGGCGCAGGTACTCGTCCGGTTTTTTCCCCTCCGGCGGCTGATACACCGGCGCGTGACGATGACTGAAATCCATCTTCACATCACACCGCTCGGCGATTTTTAACGTATTATCACACGCCGTCGGCCACCGCTCAAACATCTTGCGCATCTGCCCGGCGCTCTTTAAATACAGCTCCGGCGGATACCGCATCCGCTTCTCATCCTCGATGGTTTTGCCGGTGCTGATACAGGTCAAAACCTCGTGGGCGTGATAATCATCCTCATTCAAAAAGTGCACATCATTGGTCGCCGCCACCTGCGCGCCGAGCTCTTCGGCCAGATCCGCCAGCATACCCGTCACCGCGTTCTGATCCGGCGTATGCCACTGCAGCTCCAAAAAAAAGCGCTCCTCCCCGAACACCTTCAGATAATACTCCGCAATCGCCCGCGCCCGCTCCGGATCGCCGTTGGCCAGCGCCGTCGGTATCTCCCCGCTCATACACGCCGACGTGCAGATCAACCCTTCGTTATATTGTTCCAATACCTCCCGATCAATCCGCGGCCGGTAATAAAATCCCTCCAGATACCCGATACTCGCCAGCTTCAGCAGATTGCGATACCCCTGGTTGTTTTCCGCCAGCAATATCAGGTGGAAGCTGGCCTCGCTGATCCCTTTGGCGTCGCGCTCCGTCCGCGGACCCGGCGCTATATATGCCTCCATCCCGAGGATCGGCTTGATCTTTGCCGCCCGCGCCGCCCGGTAAAACGCCACCGCCCCGAACATATTCCCATGATCCGTAAGCGCCAAACTCTCCATCCCCAGTTCCCGGCACCGACTCACCAGCCTGGCAATGCTCGCCGCCCCGTCCAGCAGACTGTATTCACTGTGTACGTGTAAATGCGTAAATCCTGATTCACTCATGATTGTTACTTTTCAAAATTAAGGCAAAAAACTGCTTGTTACACATCCTGTCAAAAGACATTTTACCGGAAGAAAATTTCAATTAAAGAACTTAATTCATGCAAAAAAAACAAATCATAAGTTTAATCATAAATTTCCCTCTGGCAATATGATAGCATGTTTAGCCCCCGGCTTTGCGCCGGCGGTCGCTTCCGGTTTGCTCAATGTGCCGCCCCCTCCTCGGCTCCGGCCCTTATCCATAAAATACCCCTCGGCATAAAGTCGTGGAGATTGATTTGCCCCTGCCGGTTCCCGCCCGGCGGCCCCTTCCCGCCCCGGCTAAAGGGCGCTTTCCTGGTCGGCGGGTGGGGGTTTTGACCCGCGCGATCATCTTGGAGGGGCCTTTCTGACCTGTTAAAGGGCTTTTTGGGCTCCGATATGTTGGGCAGGGTAAATCCCGCCCTTTTCGCCCATCCAATTATCCGCCTATCCGCGCAAAAAAATCCGCGCCGATGGTATTTTCTTGACTTTTCCCCCCCATTAGTTTAATATTTCGATTGGACATACCTTATTAAAAGCATCTGTGTTTTTCTCATTTTTGGAATCTGATTTCGGCTGTTTTGAGCATATTTATTTGAAAGGGGACCAGAAGATGGAACCGAAACTAAGAAAGCGGTTGATGTTTTTGGCAATGGCGGCGGTTTTTGCCCTCATGGCGTCGGCGGCGCGGGCGGATCGGGTGGCGTGGTGGAGGTTCGACGAGACCTCCGGGACGATAGCCTACTGCGAAGAGGGCTACTTTGGACAGAATGACGGACGTCTGAGGGCCGACGAGGGTTTTGACCTCCCGGTGTGGTCCCCGATAGTTCCTCCCCAATTGACAGGTATCAGCACCGGCTCGATATATCTGCCGGGCGACGCCAAAGGGTCGAACCAGGTGGTCGATTGCGGTAACAACCCCGCCCTTAACTTTCCGCCCGGACAGTCCTTCACGGCGGCGTGCTGGTTCTATATACAAAACTGGACCGGGGGCAGTTATGCGGCGATTATGGTCCGGGGCAGCAGCTGGAGGATGTATCGCTACGGCTCCACCGACCGCCTGCGATGGTACACGGGGGCCGAAGGCGGCTTTAACGGCGACAAAGATGTCAGGGATGGAAAATGGCATCACGCCGCCTTTGTCTATGACTCCGAGGTAGATATTGCTTATGGATACGTGGATGGGGCCATAGACGCCTCCGAAACGAACTATCTCGGCGGCGGCGACTATCCCGGTGACACCCTCTTTTTCTGGATCGACGATGCGGCGGTCTGGAACGAGGCCCTGAGCCAACAAGAGGTTCAGTTGATAATGTATAACGGCGTAGGCGCCTGGGTGGGCGGCAATGCCCCGCCCTATGTCGATGCCGGTCCTTATTATCAAGTATTCATCAAGGAGCCGTATCCGAATCCCACGATCTTTCAACTGCAGGGCCGCGCCGCCGACCATACGGTTTTCGAAGCGAACGATTTAACTCATTACTGGCTGCAAATCTCCGGTCACAGCACTATTTCTTTCAGTCCGGACGCCAACGACTTGAATGCTACTATAGATTTCACCGCCGCGTTGGTAGGCGAATACCGATTGGCCCTGCATGTCACGGACGGTGAATTTGAAGCCAACGATTATATGATCATTGATCTCAAACCTTGGTGGTGGACGGGCCTGACGTGTTATTGGGCCTTTGAGGACAATCTGCTGGAAGAGTTGTCCCCCGACAATCAGGGCGAGTCGGTGAACAATCTGGCCAAGGCCAATCCGCAATGTCTGGATCCCTATTTCGGTCCCGGCATCGTAGGCCGGTCCGCTTACGTGGGCCATAACGACGGGGCCGGTCACTTTGCCACGTTAGAGACGCCGGATTCGCCGGACCTGGAGCTGAATCGGGCCTTTACCATTGAATGTTACCTCAAGCCCAGAATGTATAATCCCCTGGTGGATGACCGGGCCCAGATCCTCTCCAAGTGGTACATCGATCATCCCGAACAATTTGACTGGTACTTTTCTTACAATTGCTACCTGGCAAATAATAAGTACATGACGATGACGATAGTCAATCCGCAGGATATCAATTACCCAACGACAGTCTATTACACCGGTGATTTGGATACGAAACTGGCGCATGCGATGTTTCCGGCCAGTGCCGAGTGGCAGCACCTGGCCTGGGTATCCGACGGAACCCGCACGGTTGAATTCTGGATCGATGGGGTGCTGAGGGATAGCTACATGTTCCCCATTCAGGAAGAGTATTGGGAGATTAAGGACACTATAGCCCCGGTGCGGATAGCCGACGGCATCATGTATGATTACCGGATTTATGAGGGCTGGATCGACGAGATCAAATACTGGCAGTATAACAAGCCCGCCGAATATATAAAGAAACGGGCCCGCTTGATCCCGCTGCAGGCCCCCGAACCGGCAGACAATGAGGCGAACGTCAAGACCGGCGTAATTTTGACCTGGAGTAAGGCCAAGGGCTACGATAATCCCCGTTATAAGGTCTATTTCGCTCCGGATGGACAGGCCCTGGCGTTGGTGGCCGAAACCTATGATAACTTCTTCGATCCCTGTGAGGCGGGCGGCGTTTTGGACCTGAATTATGATACCAAGTATAATTGGCGTGTCGATATTGTGGGCGTGCCCGGCGCTGCTGTTACCGGTGTTGATTGGACCTTTACTACCGAACCGGCCGATTATACGGGCTTGATCGCACACTGGAAATTTGAAGAGACCGCAGGCACCATCTTTCATGATTCGGCCGGCTGCGATGACGTGGCTTATTATAAATATCCTGCCCTTGGCGAGAAGCCTCCTCCCATTAGGCCTTATAGTTGGGTAGGAGATCCGGATGATGTCTTTGCCATTCAACTGAGAAACTTTGAATATCTCCGGGTTGAACCCTGTGATCCCAATGTCTTTGCCTTTTTACCCAGGCACGATTTTACCCTTTCGTGCTGGTTTAAGGTGATCCCTCCCGGCTTTATGAACGAATCGGAAGAGCTGATCGGCAAAGGTTACTCCTATGGCCTGAGCCAGGAGGGCACCTCACATAACCTTGAGTTTTACCTCAATGATGCGTTCACCGGTGATAAAATCGGCGGCAACCTGCCCGTGGACGACGGCTATTGGCATCATGCCGCTGCGACATATGTGGCTCCCACCAGGGTAAGTGAGGGGGCGGGATATTTATACGTCGATGGGGTGCTGGACGCCTCCCAAAGAGTTATAGGCAACATTATCCTCGACGAGATAAACCCCCTGGGCCTGGGCAAAAATTTTAACGAAGCCTACGATTTCGTCGGCGCCCTCGACGATGTGCGCATCTATAACCGTGCCCTGAAGCTCGATGAGATTCTTTTCATTCCTCCCCACCAAAACGACCAACCTATAGTTAACGCCGGGGATAATACCATAGTGCCGTACCCCGACCTTTCCATAACCTTTGAGACCACGATCTTTGACGATAACATACCGACCGGTAAGAGTCCTGTGATTACCTGGAGTCAGATCTTTGGTCCGGGTACCATGACCTTCGATCCCTGTATCGTAGAAATGGGTGATTTTCCCGGCGGGTTTGTCAGGTATGAGGATAATGTCTTGGCCACTCAACTGACCTTTAGTGAGCCGGGTTTCTATAAGGTGCGTCTCCATGCCGACGACATGACCTATTACCACTACGACGAGGTCAGGTTCTGGGTGCAGCCGGAGGCCGGCATGGACTCAACCGTGGCCTACTGGCGCTTCGAAGAGGATACCCCCGAAACCGACTGGCGCGGCATACCCGGCAGGGACGATCCCAACACCCTCATCATCGCCAATGAGGTGCCCGGCGCCCCGCCTTTGATCGCCGAACGTCTTCAAACCTACGATGTCCCCGCCCTGCATCCGACAGTGGCAGTTCCGATTATTCCCTTGACGGGGGCGTCCAACATCAAACATCTCGGTGAAGGGCCCGGCGACTACAACCACTATGGCCAAAGAAGAATCACCACCGGCATGAACATCGAAATGCAGGCCCAAAGCTGGATGGGCCCGGCCTTCTGTGAGGACGGCATCACCGTCGAAGGCTGGATCAAGCTGGATGATCAAGACTGGTCGGTATTAGATCTGGTACAGGATCAAAAAGGACTGCGAATCT